>JAUMWS010000083.1 GCA_030529525.1 Porphyromonas sp.
TATGCTTGTTTACCATTTTTGCTGAATAGGGATTAAAATTAGTGTTAATAAAATCGCCCTAATTTAACAATATCCTTACTCTCTCCGAGAAGAGGGTTTGAGTGAAATAGAGAGCACGATTTTTAGGGGAATGGGGCGGGATGGAATATATAAAAAACTGCTCCGTCCGGGTCGTTCCGAAGGAGTGATTTTTTTTGAAAAAATGCTCCGTGAAAATTGGAAAGAGGAGATAATATACGACTATCTGTTTTTAATCTGAATGCGAAACAGGAAGATCCGGTTGGGTGTCAAAGATAGAGTCGACCGGAAAGGCGTATTATCTCACCGGTTGTTCTCTTTTGAGCCGGAAGAAGCATATAAAAAGGAAAATCCCGAAAAGCCTAATGGCAATCCGGGAGATTCGGCACGGCAAGCAATCAACTGTTTAGCGATGCACCCGCCGTGGTGCAAATATAGAACTTATTTGTTTATAATGCAAATAGAGAGCATTATCATATTCATTTCTCTTCTTACAGCCCTACTCTCTTAAAGCACTCGGGATTGTACGTGGATTTGCTTTTCGACTTGAGGCAAGAGATTTAGTGTACAAGACAAGGGGAGAGGTTTGGAGTCGTAAAGGAAGAGAATTTTGTCTTGGAGTCGCTTCCTTTTGTATCGATAGGGGCTTATAAAAAGGAAAATCCCGAAAGGCCTTTTGAGCTATTCGGGAGATTCGGCACGGAAAGCAACTCACCATTTGGTGAGAACGCATCCCGTGGTGCAAATATAGAACTTCTTTGTTTATAATGCAAATAGAGGGCTTTTGTGTGACGAGTTTTGGGTGTAGAAAAAGTCTTTTTCTGCCGTTAGAAAGCCCTGAATACCTTTTTAGTCGTATGTCTTAGAGGGGGATTCCCAGTAGATCTCTACGCCGTTGCCATCCGCATGAATCAGCTTTCTGGATAGGGCAAAGAAGTAGTCGGAAAGTCTGTTCACATACTTCAGAACAGCCTCTTCCACTTCGCTTCCTTCTTCTACGACGGTAAGGATACGACGTTCGGCTCTACGAGAAACCGTTCTGCAGACATGGGCTTGTGAGGTTGCAAGTCCGCCCGAAGGCAGTATAAACCGTTCAAGAGGTGGGCAGTGAGAGTCCAGTAGGTCTATCTCTTTTTCTATCTGTTTAATCACTTCCGGAGTAACATAGCTGGGCAACTGAAACGAAGTATCCGTAGGATCTGTGGCAAGATAAGCCCCAACGTTGAAAAGCATAATCTGTATGCTTTTCAGAGTATCGAGATCTTTTTGGTCGGATATCTGGCTCATAAGAACGCCTATATGGGCATTCAGTTCGTCTATCGTGCCGTAACTTTCGAGCCTTGAACAGCATTTGGAAACACGTTGTCCGCCCACAAGAGAGGTTTTCCCCTTGTCTCCGGTCTTGGTATATAGTTTGCTTTTTTTCATGATGATATGCTTTAGTACTCGGCTAAGATACAAATATCGGATAACTTAAAGAGCGGCCGTATTCTCTTTTAACTGAGATAAAGCATGGTGGAGACAGCAATCTTTTTTCTAAATTTGTGGTAAATAATATTTTCAAACGCCAACTTTATGAAAACTCGCTATTTACTAAGAACACTTCTGCTATCCTTTATTCTCTGTTTTTCTGCGCATCAGTTGAAAGCTCAGTCGGACGTAAAGGTTTATCGTGTATCGGATGCCAAGAGCTTTCTTAAGGCTCTTCACAGCAATAGTCATATCTACATCGCAAAAAACAGCAATCTGTTGCTGAGCGATATTTTGGAAGACGAGAATAAAAGAGCCGAACTGGACTTAGTATTAGGGGAAGCATATGCCTACGATTCTGATACTGAATCTTTTTCTCAACTGTTTTGTGCGAAAGTTCACGATGGTGTGGAGCTTGTCCTGAATGGGATTCAAAATATTACGATAGAGGCAGAAGGCGAAAGTCGTGCCCGTATATTGGTATCGCCCAGATATGCCAATGTGTTGAGCTTCAAGAACTGCGTCAATGTCAAACTGGTAAATCTCGAAATAGGACACACCGAAGAGGGATACTGCGAAGGCGGTGTCCTCAACCTGATTGACTGTGATAACATAGAGGTGAAAAACTGTGAGCTTTTTGGTTGTGGCACTATCGGTGTATTGGCAAAGAATAGTAAAAATTTCAGATGTATCTCTTCTGTTATTTGCCACTGTTCGTATGGTATAATCTCTCTTTTGCCCGGGAACAGAAACTTTCTCTTTAAAGATTGCCACATGCACCATAACAGAGAGTTTGACTTGATAGAAGTGCGTGATAACAATAGAGGAATTGTATTCGATAACTGTCGCATAGAACGAAATCAGGGAATATTGTTCTCACTGCAATCTATCGTAACTCTGAAAGATTGTTATGTCAATAATGAGGGAGATTTCGGAGATATTGATCGTGTCAAAAGAATACGTGGAATGTTCCATTTCAATCCTCTCTGTTCGGAATAAGATTCTTATCGGACAGTTTTCTATATCGAAATAGAGGGAAGAGTTCCCACTTTTTAGCATTGTTTAGCTCACAGAAAAAAACTATATTTGTGAGCTAAACGCATATATAGCAGTATAATTTGACAGATATGACATCAGAGAAAGATAAAGAGATTGTAGTGAGCGGTATACGCCCGACAGGCAATCTGCACTTGGGCAATTACTTTGGAGCCATAAAGAGTTTCCTTACCATGCAGGAAGAGTATAAGTGTTACTTCTTTATAGCAGACTGGCATTCGCTTACAACACACCCTCATCCGGATAATATTCTTAAGAATACCCGCACCATCTTGGCGGAGTATTTGGCTTGCGGTATAGACCCATCTAAGGCGGTGATATATGCTCAGAGCGATGTGAAAGAGGTGTTGGAACTCTATCTTTATCTCAATATGAATGCATACTTGGGCGAGTTGGAGCGTACAACATCCTTTAAGGAAAAAGCACGCAAACAGCCTAACAATGTCAATGCAGGCTTGCTCACCTATCCTACGCTCATGGCTGCCGATATCCTTATGCATCGTGCGGTGAAGGTTCCTGTGGGAAAAGATCAGGAACAGAATATGGAGATGGCAAGAAAGTTTTCCCGCCGATTCAATACGATATACGGAGTGGAATTTTTCCCGGAACCGGCATCGTTCTCTTTAAGTAGTAAGGCAGTGAAAGTGCCGGGGCTTGATGGAAGTGGAAAGATGGGTAAGAGCGAAGGCAATGCAATATACCTGTTGGACGACGAAAAGGTGATAAGACAAAAGGTGATGAAGGCTGTTACGGATTCCGGACCTACCGAACCGAACAGCGAAAAGCCGGAAGCTATTCAGAACCTGTTTACTCTTTTGGAGATAGTCTCCTCTCCCGAAACGTACAGCTATTTTAATGATAAGTACAACGACTGCTCGGTACGGTACGGAGATCTTAAAAAACAACTTGCCGAAGATATCGTTCTCTTTACTGCTCCCATCAGAGAACGTATCCTTGAGATATCTGCAGATGTGGATTACCTTGAGCGTGTGGCAAGAGAAGGAGCAGAGCAAGCAAGAGAAAGCGCTCGTATTACGGTAGATAAGGTGAGAGAGATCATCGGTTTTCCTGCTTTGCGATAACCGGTAAAAGCACTAACTTTACAAAGATTTGCTTATTTACCTACAAAAAAGAACTAAACATAATAAACAGAGATAGAGATGAATAATTATTTGACAGGGAAGATCACTCACGTGTTGGAGCCGGTTTCCGGAGAGAGTAAACGTACTCCCGGAACAACATGGAAGAAGCAAGACTACGTTATGGAAACAAACGATATTTATCCAAGAACGGTAGCCTTCAATATCTTCGGTGAAGACCGCATCAACATGGCGAATATACAGCTTGGAGAGGTTATTACAATAGAGTTTGAGGTTAATAGTCGTGAGTATAACGGACGCTGGTACACAGATGTACAGTGCAGAAATGTTATTCGTGGTGAACAGGCTCAAGCGATAAGTCAGGTAGGTGTACACCCTCAACCGGCACCGGCTCCTCAGACTCAGACACAGGTAAACTTTGGTCCCGCTCCTCAACAACAGGGCGTGATTAACGATCCTACGGATGACCTTCCTTTCTGATTCGTTGTGTCGGGAATATTGAATACATGCGAGATAGAGAGGAACAGTATTAAAACCACACTATAATCATTATTTAACTTTATGAATCAACACGATCCCATCTTTGACCTCATACAAGAGGAAGATAGAAGACAGAGACACGGATTGGAGCTTATCGCTTCCGAAAACTTTGTGTCTGAGAATGTGATGAAAGCTATGGGAAGCTGCTTTACAAACAAGTATGCGGAAGGCTATCCCGGCAAGAGATATTACGGTGGCTGCCAAGTGGTGGACAAAGCAGAGCAGATGGCGATAGACCGACTAAAGCAACTTTACGGTGCGGAGTGGGCTAACGTTCAACCTCACTCAGGTGCGCAGGCCAATATGGCTGTGTTCCTTGCTGTGCTTAAACCGGGTGATACTTTCCTTGGTCTTAATTTGGCTCATGGAGGACACCTTTCTCACGGAGCGGCTGTAAATAGTTCGGGGCTCCTTTATAACCCTGTAGCTTATAGCTTGCGTCAGAGCGACGAGACTGTAGACTACGAAGAGATGGAGCGTTTGGCGAAAGAACGTAAGCCGAAACTTATAGTCGCTGGAGGATCTGCTTACTCTCGTGAGTGGGATTATGCCCGTATGCGTGCCATTGCGGATAGCGTTGGTGCTCTTTTGATGGTAGATATGGCTCACCCTGCAGGCCTTATTGCCGCCGGTCTTTTAGACAATCCGGTGAAGTATGCACACATTGTTACCTCTACCACTCATAAGACATTGCGTGGACCTCGTGGAGGTATCATCCTTCTTGGTAAGGACTTTGAAAATCCATGGGGACTGACTACACCGAAGGGAGAGATCAAGCGTATGTCTCAACTTTTAGACTCTGCTGTTTTCCCGGGAGTACAGGGAGGTCCGTTGGAACACGTGATTGCTGCTAAGGCTGTAGCTTTCGGCGAAGCTCTCCAACCGGAATTCCGCACATACCAGGAGCAGGTAAAGAAGAATGCTTCTGTTCTTGCAGATACATTGGTAGAGATGGGATACAAGATTGTATCCGGTGGAACATCCAACCACAGCATGTTGGTGGATCTTCGTCCCAAGTTCCCCGAACTTACCGGTAAGGTTGCAGAAAACGCATTGGTACAAGCAGATATTACAGTAAATAAGAACATGGTACCGTTCGATACACGTTCTGCATTCCAAACATCCGGTATTCGTCTTGGAACTCCGGCTCTTACCACTCGTGGCGTAAAAGAGGACGAGATCAAGCGCATTGCCGGACTTATAGATCGTGTACTCACTTCTCCTTCAGACGAACAAGTGATCGCTGCGGTACGTGGAGAAGTTAATGAAATGATGGAAGCGTATCCTATCTTCGCATGGTAAGGTAGAGGTGAGATACGGATTCCTGTAAACTATATCAATAAAGAGCTTAGAAGAAACCATCCTTAGGCATTGTTCCCAATCGGATACTTTTCTTCTAAGCTCTTTTTCTTTGTCCGAATAATTTTCTACACACATTTAGATATGAGAAAACATTTTTATTCTTTAGCCGTAGTTCTGTTGGCTACGCTTTTTGTTACCGCATGTACTCCGAAGGAATACACGGTAAAGCCTTACAATGAAGGCATAAACATCATACCGCAACCGGTAGAGCTTACTGAGACAACCGCAGGAACTTTCACCATCAACCGTAATACCGTATTCGTTGCGGAAGGAGATACTCTTACCGGTATCGCTAAGCTTTTTGTCGATAAGCTTATGGCTTCTACCGGATACAAGCTCGGCGTGGTTGCAGCACCTGTCAGCAGCAACTATATCCGCATTTCTGTGGATCCGGCAATCTCTGACAACTACGAGGCTTACACCTTCAACTCTTCCGAAGCAGGTGTAGACATCGTGGGAGCTACTCCTCAGGGCGCTTTTTATGGACTTCAAACCCTTTTGCAGCTTCTTCCCGCAGAGGTTGAGAGCAGTACAAAAGTGAGCGATGTTGCATGGACTATCCCTGCCGTATCCATTAAGGACTATCCAAGATACCACTACCGCGGTCTCCTCTTGGATGCTTGCCGCCACTTCATCACTGTCGAAGACATGAAAAAGCACATAGATGTTCTTTCCATGCTTAAGGTGAATAAGTTGCATTGGCACTTGACAGAAGACCAAGCTTGGCGTATAGAGATAAAAAAATATCCACGTCTGGTAGAGGTCGGTTCTGTACGAACAGAGGGAGAAGGATTCGAATATGGTCCATTCTTTTATACCCAAGAGGAAGTTAAAGAGATTGTTGCCTATGCGGCTGAGCGCTATGTAGAGATCATTCCGGAGATCGAACTTCCCGGACACGCAATGGCTGCGCTTGTAGCTTATCCGGAGTTGGCTTGTTTCCCACGCGACTTCAAGGTGCGCAACATTTGGGGAGTTGAAGATGACGTATTCTGTGCAGGAAAAGAGGAAGTCTTCCAATTCTTGGAAGATGTTATCTCTGAAGTGATGACGCTATTCCCTTCAAAGTATTTCCACATCGGAGGCGACGAATGTCCTAAGACCAGATGGAAAGTGTGTCCGCTTTGTCAGGCAAGAATGAAAGCAGAGAATCTGAAAGACGAGCATGAGCTTCAGAGCTACTTCATCTCCAGAATAGGTCGTTTCCTTGCTGCCAACAACAAAGCTCTTATCGGTTGGGACGAAATTCTCGAAGGAGGTTTGGCTCCTTCTGCCATCGTGATGTCTTGGAGAGGCGAAGAGGGTGGAATAGCTGCCACAGCCATGAATCATGAAGTGATTATGTCTCCTTGGACTACCGGTCTTTATATTGATGCTTACCAAGGTGATCACAATGTAGAGCCTGTTGCCATCGGAGGATATTCTACGCTTGAAAGGGTTTACTCTTACAATCCGGCATCGGATAAGATCCCGGCAGACAAGCAACACCTCGTACTTGGACCTCAGGCAAATCTTTGGGGAGAATATCTGTATGAAGAGTGGATCCGCCAATATCACGCCTATCCTCGTATGTTTGCTCTTGCAGAGATCGGTTGGACACCTGTTGAGAGAAAGGACTTCCAAGACTTCTCTCGCCGTGTAAACAACACTTATGTCCGTCTCGACATGCACGATATGACTTATCATATCCCGCTTCCGGAGCAAGAAAACGGATCTCTCGACCGCATCGAATTTATCGACAGTCTTACTATTCCGTTCAAGACAACACGTCCCGTGAAGATGGTTTATACTACGGACGGAACAGAACCTACTGCCACAAGCACGGAGTACACCGAACCATTGACATTCTCCAATACCACTACACTTAAGATTGCAAGTGTACTACCTTCGGGCGTATTGAGCAGAGTGCGTACTTTGACCCTTACCAAGGTGGACGATTATGCTGCACCGGTAGAGGCGATAGACAGTGTAGCACTTTCTACAAGTACTGTTTACGCTCAAGGTCTTAAGTTTATTACCCACAAGGGCGACGTAAGAAATGTGGAAGATCTCGCTTCGCATCAGTCGGAAGGTATGGAGAGCGGAGTCTTGAACAGCCTGAAAGATGCCAATAAGAGCTATCTTGTTCCGGGAACATTCGACTTCAACATCTTCGGAACCGTTATAGAAGGTTACTTCCTCATACCGGAGGCAGGTGTTTATACCTTCCAGTCCGAAGTGGATAAAGTTTGGATCAATGACAAGCTCGTGATAGACAACAGCAAAGAAGTGCCTCGCTTCTCTCGCGACGACGTCGCTCTTGCTCTTGGAGCAGGTCTGCACACCATCAAATATCAGATACAGGCAAAAGTGCAAGGCGGATGGCCTACATTGTGGAACGACAACCGTGTCTCCTACAAGCCATACAACACTCCGAAAGCCAATCATATAGAAGACTACAGAGTCTTCCATAAGAAATAAAAAAAGCACTGCCGAAAGCTGTCGGTACGCTGTTTGGAGCGTCCCGATCGGGTAATGGCAAACGGCTGACTCTCATAATCGCCTGCCGAAAGGTAATCTTTCCGGCAGGCGATTATTTTATCTCTTCTCATCCGAACTCGTCCCGAAAAAGATGTTATACCCGTAAACAATCTTCTTTTAACGGGTCAAAAACTCTTCTTGTGCTCGTTTGAAAATCAAAATCAAGCCTTGAAAGTGACGTGTACTGAAAAAAGTTGACAGTAGGGCGGGATAGTTCTACAATTGGTTT
>JAUMWS010000084.1 GCA_030529525.1 Porphyromonas sp.
ACTGAAAAATTAAACCCGTTAAGCCGAAAGAATATGCTCGTTTATCGTTTTTGATA
The DNA here is from genome assembly GCA_030529525.1 of Porphyromonas sp. Taxonomy (GTDB): domain Bacteria; phylum Bacteroidota; class Bacteroidia; order Bacteroidales; family Porphyromonadaceae; genus Porphyromonas_A. Next base: position 57 of record JAUMWS010000084.1, read on the forward strand.
AACAGATATCGAAAATTATGTCAACAAAATGGGGCTGATTTAACAATTCGGTCACCCTCTCAAAACAAGAGGAGAGAGCAAAAAAATCAATCGGGATTTTGGGAGTCTGTCTCGGGATGGAATATATAAAAATAGCGAGATAATTTTCTCCTCAAATCTTACTACTCCATTCTCCGAGAATAGGTGATAAATTTGTTGAGTAAAAAGTTGAACGTTGTAAAGACTCCCATAGATGCCAACTGATTCACGAAAATATATTTTGGTGTAAAGAGTCGGATCAGATCGCACCACGCCTCCCACGCGTTGAAAGAGTGGAATGCAAAAAATTGTATGACGTAGCAGAAGCCGAAAATAGAAACGAAAGAGATAAGCCTTTTTACGCTCATCCGGCTGGAAAATGTCCAACGGCTATTCCAGATAAATCCGTTTATAAGCCCCGCCAAATAGCCCAAAGCGTTGGCAATAGAAGGAGACCAAAGCAAAATCTCCTGAACAATCCAGATAACTCCGGCTGTGAGAACAGTATTAGAAGCTCCTACTACGCTATACTTGAGGAGCTGAAGGAAGAAAGGTCTTTGGATTATGGTTTTTCCCATGTCTTAATCTACGGCATTTTGAATGATGGCGGAGGAGTATCTGTACCCCACATATAGTTGGGTTCGGAGCTCATGATAAACTCAAGTGTTCCTCCATTTGCAATATCTTCATGGCTAAACCATGGCTGCGAAAGAGGTCTTCCGTTAAGACGTACGCTCTTTATATACTTATTACGTGCCGAGGCACTTCGAGCATGAATAGTCAGCTTTTTACCCATACTCAAAGAGAGCTCTGCATACTTTACCATAGGCGTACCGATGACGTAGACCGGAAGCCCCACCGGCATAGGATAAAAGCCAAGCATGGAGAAGACTATGAAGGCAGACATACCTCCTCCGTCTTCATCTCCGGGCATACCCATAAGATCATTTCTGAACCATTCTTGGATGATGGTACGGATAAGTTTTTGTGTCCGCCACGGTTGTCCTGCATAGTTATAGAGATAGGGCACATGCAGAGATGGCTCATTAGACATGGAAAACTGGCCTATATTGGCAGTATGGTCGGGTAAACGGTGAAAAAAGTTGAACTTCCAGCCCGTCATCGGAGTCTGTAACGTGCTGTCCAATGCAGCTATCATCTGCTCTTTTCCTCCCATAAGCTCTATCAGGTCTGCGACATTAAACGGAAGATCCCAACGGTAAACCCAACCGTTGTTTTCGCCATAATAGGCACGAGCACCCTGTCCTCCTGAGAAAGTATAGTCGAATGGCATGATAAAGCTTCCTTTTGCATCTTTGGGATGGAAGAAGTTGGTCTTTGGATTAAAGACATTCCGATACCCCAGAGAAAGGCGATAATGCTCTTCTGCTTCCTCTGTTTTTCCCAACATTTCGGCAATTCGACCAAGACACCAATAGTCATAAGCAGTACCCAAGGTAACGGCAATGGCTTGTCTGTTCTCCCAAGAATGAATCTCCGGAGCTGTTTCAGGCTCTCCTTCGGGAAGAGCAGGGAAATAGCCGTTCTGGCGATAAAAAGCATCAAGTTCGCCTGCGGGCTTATCGCTCCAAGGGGCAAGAGTCTTCTCTTGTATCGCTTTACGGGCTGCTTCGTACCCTTTACCAAGATCGAAGTCATTTAGTCCTTTGGCATAAGCATCGGCTAAGACTGCCACTCCATGGTTGCTATTCATCCGTCTGCTATCACCTGTAATTTCGGGGAACGTGGCAAGCCAACCATTGGAATCTTCATCGGACATTCTCAAAAAGCTACGAATCATCTGTAGCTCCTTGACCGGCTCTATCAGCAAACGCAACGGGTGAGTGGCTCTATAGGTATCCCAAATCCAATCGTCCGTATAGTATGGGCTGCCATGATCGGGATGTACTTTCTTGTCTACACCCGAATAGTAGTATCCATCCTCGGATATGTTGATCATTCTCTCGTATGTTCTGTAAAGAGAAGTATAGAAAAGGCGAGCTTCGTTTTCGCTTTCTGCCGTAATCTTAATCTTTCCGAGTGTTTCATTCCAAATGGAACGGCCTCTCTTTTCAAGTGGACGATTCTCAAAAGAGACAATCTCCCGCTGTAAGTTTTTTCTCGCCTGTTCGTAAGAGATATAAGATACCCCATAACGCATACCGAGCTTCTTGTTTATAGGATTGCGGAAAGAGAGAGCTATAGCTGTACGTTTGCCCTCCTTTATTTCGTTATACTCGGATATGTTGGTATTGAACTCGGCATAGATATATAGAGTCGTGATACTGTCTTGAAGCACTTCCGTACCTTGTATGGCGTGCTCACAGGTCTGCTCAAATGCTCCGCTGTGAGACATAAGAGTGAGGTAAATATCTTCTCTGCTCTTTGGAATGCCGAATGTATAAAGTGCAGACTGATGAGAAGGAACGAACCCGACTTCGATATTCTCTTCTCCCATTTCCAATGCAACCTGATAGCTATATGGCGTACACTCTTCCCTGTCATAAGTGTAAGCCAAAGGACGAACCGACAGATGTGGCTTCTCGAGAGAGGGAGAGAGTGCATAAGCAACCGCCCCACGATGAGAAGTGAGCATAAGGGGTAGTCCTTTTAGGGTCAGATCCGTATAATCCATTCTGTTGGGCGTCATACGCATCATACTATTGGGTAGATGCACCATCGGATAGGTAGGTATAAGCAAATGACTTATATTGCCCATGTAAGGATTAACATAGTCCACCGGATCGTGTTGCACTTCCTCTACTTTTTCTCCCGTACTGCAAGAAACGGCAGACAGACAGAAAAGAGAGATTAGAAACAAGGATATGAATCGGGATATTCTCATTTTAGTCGAAACGTATACCTTTTGAAGGTTTTATATTTATGATTATTGTTGTCGGAAGATAGACCACCAAGTAGAGTACCACAAAGGAAATCACATTGGGAAGTATGAGATTGTACCAGCTGATCTCCACAGGTACATAAGACATATAATACTGTGTAGAGTCCAGCGTCAGTATCGTGTAACGGTTCTGTATAAATGCAAGAAGAAGAGCAAAAATATTACCACACAAAAGCCCTAAAAGTATAATGCGAAGCCCTACGGTATGAAAAATCTTCTGAAGAGTCCGGTTTTTCATGCCTATTGCTTTGAGTGTGGAGATCGCTTGAACCTTATCCAAGATAAGAACTATTATGCCTGAAACCATCGTGGTACCGGCGACAAAGATCAGCAGAGAGAAGATAATGAGAATATTTGTATCTAAAATCTGCAACCATCCGAACATGACCGGATTGAGGTCTTCTGCTCTAAGAAGAGAAATGGACTCCCCTTTCTGAGCAATCTGTGCCAAAGCTGTATCATAAACATGAGCCTCTACATCCGAGCCATTATATGCGGAAGATGCTACAATTTTAATCCCTCCATAGCTATCCTGTTTCCAAGCAAGTACCCCTCGTATAACGTCTATTTGGGTCAATCCAAAAGATCCATCAAAGTCGGGAAGCCCGGTATCGAAACCCTCTAAAAGTCGGAATGGGCGAACCTTAAAGCCCATATCCGTATGAAAAAATGCACGAATAGTATCTCCTTCCTGCTTATTCAGTTTGGCAAGAGTCCTTGAAGAGAGCGAGAGCACAGGATATTCGCTTTCTCTCAACTCCTTTTCCACATCTCTCGGACGACTATATCTGTAAAATGGTTCTGAGACAAAAAAGCGATCTACTCCCATAAAAGCCACACCGACATAAGATGAATCGGTCTTTATGATACCGGTATGCGTACAAAAACCTGTGGCATAACCATCCAAGTCCGCAGCTTTTGTCGATAGCATGGAAAAGACATCTTGTGGAACTTTGAAAGGGACAGTATTCTGGGAGTAGGCATTCTGTGCGCTAAGCAGCTGTACAGAACCGGTTACTCCAATAAGCTTACTTTTCAATTCTCTCTTGAAACCGGAAATTATAAAACCCGACAGCAGAATCACACCAAGCCCCAAAGCAATACCAATAGCAGAGAGTAATGCAATCGAAGAAAGGCCTCGACGGTCTGCTTTTTGTATAAATCTGGCAGAAAAGAGAGAAGTCAGATAGCTCATCTATTCGTTTTTATGAATAAAAAGAAAGCAGCTCCAAATAATAGGCATATCATTTAGAGCTGCTCCCTATGTATTATAGCAGGATTTTATTCACATTATTCTCCCAATTTCTTAGAGATTTCCGCTACCTTGGCATCATTACCCAAGTTGTAGTAGATACCTCTCAAAGCCATAAGGTATTGAGTGCTTTCCGGCTCAAGCTCCACAGCTTTTTCAAAGTATGGAAGAGCTTTCTTGAACAACTCGATGGCTTCCGCATCGTACTTCTTAGCATCTGCAGGAGAAACACCGGACTCTGTAGTCTTAGCCTTAAGAGCTACTGCCTTATTGTAGTACACTCTACCTGTATCTATGATGCTTTCAGAGTGGTTAGGATTGATAGACAATGCTTTTTGGAAATACTCCAAAGCCTTATCCGGATCTTGCTTTCCTTGATCGTAAACCTTACCAAGGACATTGATCAACTCTACATTCTCCGGATCGTTTTGGATAGCCTTGGTCAAATACTCTATTGCTTCGTCGTTTCTACCGCTTTGGATATAGCTGTTAATAAGGTTGAAAGTGAAGAACTTTTCTTTCGGGAACAACTTTGCACCCTCAAGGATTGTACGCTCATAGCCTGCATTATCTCCATCTTTCTTGTATGCTTCTGCAAGAAGTTGATACACGTCGCTACGTCTGTAGTCATCTCCCTTGATAGCTTCGTACTCTTGGATAGCCAGCTTAGAGTCTACACTTTGTGCGGCAAAAGCCTTAAAGAACGCCACCTGCATGCTCACAGAATCCTTTGCAGCGATTGGTGAGCCTTCAAACATAGGCAGATCCTTTATATCCATATATATCTTGAAGAAAGGATACGCTTCTGCATTCTTTTGCTGATTGAGGTAATACGAACCGGCATTGATGTAGAAACCATGGTTGTTTCCAAGAGCAGACTTAATACCTTTCTCGTAGCGTTTTTTTACTTTACCTTTCTCGTTAGGAAGAGCATCAAGTTCGCTTGCCTTAAGATAAAGGTCATACATATTTTTCAGTCCGTTATAGAAGTTCACTTCATTGTACGGCTGCTGAAGAGCCATCTTGATCTTTTCTCCTTCCACAAGGGTCTTTTCTACCTCTCCGGCCACAAACCATGCAAATGCGCTACCCTTAGTCTCTTCGTTTTCAAGAGTAGGCTTGATAAGTTCACGTGCTTCCTTGATATTAGGCTTGTCTGCCTTAATAAGGCGTTGCACTTGTTTTACTACTTTTTCCTGTCCAAATGTCGGCATTGCAAAAGCAGCACCCAAAATAGCTATTACTAATGTCTTTTTCATTATCAATTGAATTTTATACTGGGTTAACGAATATCTTTCTTCCGCCAAATATAGCGATTAATATTGTATCTCTATCCTTTGGCTCTTTTTACTCCTCTGTTTCTGTCTCTACTTGTGTGTCCGTTTCCACGTCTTCAAACTCCTCTTCTCCTTCTGCTTCGACAACGGTAACGGATGCTATCTCGTCTCCATTGTTCTGAAGGTTAATGAGTTTTACTCCCTGCGTATTACGGCTGAGCATAGATATGCTATTGACGGATATACGAATAACGATACCTGACTTATTGATTATCATCAAATCGTTATCGTCCGTTACATTCTTCATACTTACAAGCTTTCCTGTCTTGGAAGTTACCTTCAATGTCAAGACGCCCTTGGTACCTCTGTTGGTCTGGCGATAGTCATCTATCACGGATCGTTTACCGAATCCGTTTTCGGAGACAACGAGGATGGACTCTCTTTCAGGATGCTTCACACAGATAGCTCCAACTACATGATCCTCTCCGTCATCGTCCAAACGAATACCTCTCACCCCGATACTGTTACGACCGAGAGACGGTCTTACGTGATCCTCATGGAAGCGAACAGCTTTACCGTTACGGCTTGCAAGAAGGAACTGACAATCTCCGTTTGAAAGCAGTACGGATACCACCTTGTCGTCTTCCACCAACTTTATGGCAATAATACCGTTTGCTCTTGGTCTCGAGAACGCTTCAAGAGAAGTCTTACGCACCGTACCGTTTTGCGTTACGAACGTAATATAATGAGAGCGAACAAAGTCTATATCCGTGGTCAGACGTTTTACCCTTATGCAGGCACTGATCTTATCGTCCGGATCAATATTGAGAAGATTTTGAACGGCTCTACCTTTCGCTTGACGTGAACCTTCCGGAATCTCGTAGACAGGCAGCCAGAAGCACTTACCCTTCTCCGTAAAGAAGAGCATGGTGGCGTGCATGGATGCGGAGTAGATGTATTCGACAAAGTCCTCGTCTCTTGTCTCCGATCCCTTAGCCCCGATACCGCCTCTGCCTTGCTGGCGGAATGCAGCCAACGGAGTACGCTTGATATATCCGAGATGAGATAAAGTGATGACCATCTCATCGTCTGCGTAGAAATCTTCCGGATTAAAGTTCGTACCCGAAGAGTAATCTATGATGGATCTTCTCTCATCTCCAAACTTCTCACGCACTTCAACAAGTTCGTCCGATATGACACCATAACAAGTATCATCGTCTGTCAAAATCTTATTGAACCACTCTATCTGTTTCTTAATATCCTCATACTCCTCATGCAGCTTCTCCAACTCCATGCCGGTAAGCTGTCCCAAGCGCATTTCTACTATATTACGAGCTTGTATCTGAGACAGCCCGAAGCGTGCCATGAGTCGCTCCATCGCCTCTGTTTGACGGGAAGAGGCTTTAATGATAGCCACTACTTCATCTATATTATCGGTAGCGATGATACGACCCTCAAGGATATGAAGCCTGTCCTCTGCACGCTTAAGATCGAAACGAGTCCGACGAATCACCACCTCATGGCGGTGTTTTACAAACTCGCCAATGATATCTTTCAGCGTTAGCAGCTTAGGACGGCCATTCACAAGAGCAATGCTGTTGATGCTGAATGAGCTTTGAAGCGGAGTGTACTTGTAAAGCTGATTCAGGATAACATTTGCATTCGCATCCCTCTTCACGGCTATCACGATACGTGTACCATTCTTATTGCTTGTCTCGTCCGCGATATCCGATATACCGTCTATCTTCTTTTGGGCGGCAAGCTCGGAGATATGTCTTACAAGCTCCGCCTTGTTTACCAGATAAGGCAGTTCATTTATCACGATTTGCTCGTGCTGTGATTCTGTCTCTATCTCTGCTTTTCCTCTTATGACTATTTTACCACGACCTGTCTCATACGCTTCCACGACACCGTCATAGCCATAGATCACACCACCGGTAGGGAAATCCGGAGCTTTAATATGCTCCATCAGCTCCTTCACGGTTATATCTCCACGCTTTTCGATGTAAGCAAGAGCTCCGTTGATAGACTCGGTCAGATTGTGAGGAGCCATATTGGTGGCCATCCCAACGGCGATACCTTGCCCACCATTTACCAAAAGGTTCGGAAAGCGGGTCGGCAAGACGGTAGGCTCTTTACTACTATCGTCATAGTTATTCTGAAAATCTACCGTATCCTTATTGATATCTGCCAGCATCTGCATCGCCAAAGAGTGCAGACGAGCCTCTGTATACCTCATGGCCGCAGGAGAGTCCCCGTCTACGGAACCAAAGTTCCCGTGAGGATCCACAAGCTGATAACGTACCGAAAAGTCCTGAGCAAGTCTTACCAAAGCCATGTATATGGAGGAGTCTCCATGCGGGTGATACTTACCCATAACATCACCCACAATACGGGCACATTTCTTATAAGGTTTATCGGGTGTATTACCGAGCTCATTCATCCCATAGAGTATTCTTCTATGTACGGGCTTGAAACCGTCTCTTACATCCGGCAACGCTCGGCTCACGATCACAGACATGGCGTAGTCTATATAAGCAGACTTCATCTGCTCTTCGACATTCACCTTAATGATTTTGTCTATATGCTCCACTGATTGTATCTTGTGTTTGTTTGCTATTTCCGTAGGTCGTCTCGCTTCTTGATATTGAGCAACGTAGAAAACCTACTCGTCGTTTATCGTGTAAAGATACAAAAAATCCAACAGAGAACGCGCTTTCTTTTCGTCATAATCAGGGCAACCGCATCAAACTCCGAGGAGCTTTTTGAGGTATTGTGGATTTAGTGC
>JAUMWS010000085.1 GCA_030529525.1 Porphyromonas sp.
TATTTCGGCACTCTTTTTTTGTATAAAAGTTCCGTCCTCAAAGAAGCCCAAACATCTTTCCCGGCTCACCTTTTAGAATCTCTATTTCTTCTTTAAAAGATAACTATCTGTCTATGAGAGGAGTAGAAAAGAGCTCAAATCCGAAGAAAATTTTTTCCTCGAGTATTTCATCGCCTCTTTTATAGTTAATAAAGATGAAAATTTAGAGCTCTTGCTGTAAATAAAACCTAATAGCCAAAAGAGTCTCTTTGCGGTACAAAAGAGGACAAAAATCCATAAACAACTCATATTCAACCCATTAACAAAAATTTCTAAACAGGTTAAACAGTTTGGGTTAACGTGTTAAATGAAATCACTAAACCTGTTTACTGAAAAATTAAACAGGTTAAGCGGAAAGAATCAATTGGTTTACCTTTTTGGGTATCCAATAATCAAAATAAGTGTAAACAAAAAGGGACGTTTTTAACAACTCGGTCATGCTCTCCAAGCAGGGGGTCTAAGCAAAATAGAGAGAGCATTTTTGAGGTTAGACAGAGGGATGGAATATATAAAAAATTGACGCTTGAAAATCTCGTCAAAAGAGAACAAAAACTTGTAGATTTGCAGTCGAAACAGAGTCGGAAGCGTTTTGCCCGATTGTGATATAGCTATCAGCTTCAATCCGCACTCTAATAACAATACAGTGGACAAGAAATTTTATCTCAAACAGTTCAGTATCACGCACCATAGAAGTGCCATGAAAGTGGGTACGGATGCACTCATCCTTGGTGCTCTTGCAGGAAGTTCTCTATCCATTGAGCCCAATACTGTATTGGATATAGGCACCGGATGCGGGATAGTAGCACTGATGCTGTCTCAAAGATTTAAGGATGCCGCTGTTACGGGAGTAGATATCCATGATGGAAGTGTCATGGATGCTGAGGAAAACAGGAAAGCTTTTTTTGCCCCTTCAAAACTAAAGTTTATTCACGCCGATATAGAGCAGTTTGCTCCGAGAAGTGCTGTTTTGTACGATCTGATCGTATCCAATCCGCCCTATTTTACACCGACACACAGCTCTCCAAGCGAACTAAAAACGCTTGCCAAACACGCCTTAAGCCTTCCTGCCGATAAGCTGTTTGTCAAAGCGAAACAGCTACTAAGTCCTGAAGGAGAGTTAGTAATCATCTATCCATTCTCTATGGCAGACTACTACGAAGAGGCTGCAAGAAAGATCGGATTGGTTCATAGCCAAAAAATTTCCATTAGAGGACGGAAAGATCTTCCCGTAAAACGTTTTTTGAGTACATGGCAAATGGAAGAAAGGGAAGGATTACCTGTGGAATCCGAACTCATCATAGAAGTAGAACGACACCGATACACCCCGGAGTACAAAGCTATTATGATGCCTTTCATGCTGGATTCGGCTCTAAGCAAATAGCGTAAAGTTCTTGGCAGTATCAAAAAAAGTAACTATCTTTGCCCGACCAAAGAGAGTGAGACAAAATCAAAACAGCATAAAAAGTTAAAAAGCAATGAAAAGAACATTCCAGCCTTCTAACAGAAAGAGAAGAAACAAACATGGCTTCCGTTCAAGAATGGCCACAGCAAACGGACGTAGAGTCCTCGCTGCCAGAAGAGCTAAAGGTAGAGCGAAACTAACTGTTTCTGACGAGTATCCAAGATAACAACAGATTATGCTCCTCTGGAGCTGTTATCATAGACTTCCCTTGCGGTTTAAGACCTCAAGGGAAGTTTTTTTATTTGCGGACTGGAAGTCGAGATGTTATGGTGGTAAGTCATTGGTCTATCTATATCAAATCCTGTCTACATTCCCTATAAATTTGCTCCAAAATCCCTACCTCCCAATTTTTCAAATGCAGACATTCATCTGTAAAGAAGAAGTATTCTGTTTTGATAGCCACATTTCACTAAAATAAAGGATGAAAAATACCTAAAGCATAGCACTTGTTCTCCCGGTTGTCTAAAATAATATTGCTAACTTTAGAAGTCATAAAAAATGCCAATAAAAGATGAATAAAAATATAGTAAGAATAGCACTGACAGGAGGTCCCTGCGCCGGTAAAACGACGGCAATGGCTAAGATCATAGAACGTTTTACCATAAGGGGATATTTGGTATATGCTTTACCGGAAATCCCAACCATATTTACGGCTGCCTCTGTCAACTTTCTCACAGACGATAAAACCTACTTTTACAATGCCGAAAAAGCGGTATTGAAGTTTCAACTCCAGATGGAAAACATCTTCTACGAGTTGGCAAAATCCGTAAATAAACCGGTCTTGATCATTTCCGACAGAGGCACCATGGATATTTCTGCATACATGGATCCCAATATGTGGCAGGCTATGCTTGATGAGCTTTCTCTATCGGAAGTGATGCTTAGAGATGCAAGATACGATGCGGTGATACATATGGTTACGGCGGCAGACGGAGCGGAAGACTTCTATACCATCGAAAACAATGCTGCAAGAACCGAAACGGTGGAGCTAGCAAGAGAACTGGACAGTAAAATTCTTAGTGCATGGACGGGACATCCGAACCTGCGCATCGTTCCGAACAATAGCGACTTCGATGCCAAAATAGAGCAGACCATCCGTGAAATTGCCTGCGTTGTGGGAGATGAGACAGCAGATGAAACCCGGAGGACATTCAAGGTAGAGGTTACGAGCGACGTGCCTTATGGTATAGAGACAGAGATATTTGAATACCTCCTCAATACCGATATAAAAGGAAACATGAAAATCAAAAAGCGTGGCACAGCAGGCAACTTTGTCTACTTTCAGTCGTTTTTCCGCACAACATCCGAAGGTAAAAGCGCTGAAGTAGAACGGCTTATCACTCCGGAAGAGTTTGTCATCTATCTGAGACATGTGGAGACAGAAGCTCCCGTTATACATAAAAAAAGAAAGAGTTTTGTCTGGAGAGGACTTGCACTTGAGGTAGATACCCTCCTCTCTCCCAAGTACGACTACTCGCTCCTTCACACGATGAGTTCCAAGCCGATCTCGGAAATCAAATTTCCTCCATTTATCAAAGTATTGGAAGAGGTGGATAGAAGTGTGATAGAACATCCGAAAAAGTAAAAAAGAATATAACCTAAATCCGTTCATTATATGAGAAAGAATCTATTTTTGACGCTCTCTGTGCTTTTTATTGCGCTGGGAGGATTTGCTGTCTCTTCGTGTTCGAAAACCAGAGAAAAAAGCACAGACTCTGCCCTCTTCCCCAAGAGTATTCTTGACGATGCTATCAAGAGCTATCAGGAAAAATGCTCTTATCTTGGGCTTCCTGTATCGGATCATGTACCTGCAGGCGATGTATCACAACCCGTACAAGAGGCATTGGATTTCCTGTATGGCTATCTGATCACACCGGATATGCTCGACTACAGTGTGGACTTCTACGTCAAAAACATAGAAACGACCTACAAGGCAAGAGAAGAGATGCCTTGGGGTAAATCTATCCCGGCAGAGGTCTTTCGCCATTTCGTTCTTCCTGTTCGAGTAAACAATGAAGCCTTAGACAACAGCCGTGAACTGTTCTACGAAGAACTTAAGCACAGAGTAAAAGATCTCTCGATGATGGATGCCGTTCTTGAGGTCACTCATTGGTGCCACGAGCATGTGACTTACGACCCCTCGGACGGACGTACCTCTTCGCCTATATCTCCAGAGCCAAACGCGCTGGGACGATGCGGAGAGGAAAGTACATTTACCGTAGCAGCAATGCGTTCGGTGGGCATTCCTGCCAGACAGGTCTACACACCAAGATGGGCACATACGGATGACAATCACGCTTGGGTGGAAGCTTGGGTAGACGGTAAATGGTACTACTTGGGCGCATGCGAGCCGGCTCCGGTCCTTAATAATGCTTGGTTTGATGCTCCTGTACGCCGTGCCATGATGCTACATACAAAAGCATTCGGAGCTTATACCGGAGCAGAGTCTTCACTAAAGCAATTCCCTACATACACGGAGCTGAATCTCACTTCTCTCTACGTACCGACAGCCTCGGCAAGAGTAAAAGTCTTAAAGGATGGTGTTCCTCAAAAGGGAGTAAAGGTATCGTTCAGACTTTACAACTATGCAGAGTTTTATCCTATCACCAACATCCTCACAGATGAAAACGGAGAGGTCGCTCTCGAAACCGGTATCGGAGACATGTTGGCAACAGCAGAGCATGGTATAGATGCCATGGATATGGGAGTGGTACGCGCAGGAGGAGAGACTCTTGTACTTAATCTACGTCCTTTCTCAGAAGTTCCTTCGGAGCTTCACTGGGTTATAAATCCTCCGGAAGCCGTGACCCCATCCAATGCCATAGATAGTACGGCTATCACTGCATGCGCAGTGCGCATTGTAGAGAACGATTCTATTAGAAAGGCTTATCTCGCTACTTTTCCGGGAACACCTCAAGTAGAGGAAACATTTAAGTCTCTCGGACTGAAGAATAAGGAACTTTGGAGTAAGATTTACGTAGAAAGTAGAGGACACCACCATACCGTATTGAAGTTTATGGAGAACCTTGCTCCCGAACAGAGAGAGCAAGGTCTGCTTCTTCTCTCATCTTTGACAAAGAAAGACCTTCATGATGTTCCATACGATGTCCTCACCGATGTGATGAAGCACTATAAAGGCGGTCTTTCGGAAAAGGAAGTGAAATATCGGCTTTCTCCACGTGTAGGCACTGAACAGCTTTTCCCTGTACACGCAGCCCTTAATGATGCTTTGGCTCTAATCTTTACGGGAACAGAGGGCGCAACAACAGAGCAAGAGATATCTTGGTCTACACTCTCTGCAATAGAAAGAGCGGATAAGATTGCCACATACCTCAGGACATTTAAGGTAGATGAGTTGTATAACCCCATCAGACATGCTCTTTCCCCTGCAACAGTACTAAAGAATAAGGTCGGAGATGTTCGCAGTTTGGCATTTACATTCGTTCGTTTGTGTCGTGCTGCCGGAGTGCTTGCAGAGTATGACGGCACTATCGGCATCTCCAAGATCTACACCGAAGATGGCGGATACAAGCTGTATGCTATCGCTCCGGAAGAAGAGAGCAAAGTGAATCCTGATAAAGTAGGTGTATGTTCTATCAAGTTGAACTACCAACCTCTTCCCTACCTTTCCGATCCTAAATATTACTACAACTTCTCTCTCGGCTACATCTCTCCATCCGGAGCTCCTGTCACCTACGACATGAAAGACGGACTAAGCTATAAGGAGACTGTTGCAAAGCCGCTCGAATACGAAAACAACTATATCATTACAGGAACCCGCCTCGCTTCGGGAGGTGTTTTGGTAGCATTCCGCAAGCTGACATGTGGAGATGCTCCTAATCTAATGGCTTTCGACAGAGACACTACTGCAATATCCGTAATCGGAAGTATGAATCCGGAAGCTCTTTATCACGATCTTAAAACGAATAGTCAAAAAACACTTCTAAGTTCTACAGGAAGGGGCTACTATGTATTGGTACTGGGTAAAGATCACCACGAACCGACGGATCATATCCTAAGAGATCTTCGCAAGTCTATGTGGAACGAAGCAGAAAAGAGTTTGGCTCTTCCGGTCGTAGTCATCCAAAAGACACAAGGAGATGCTGCTCCTTCTGCACAAGTTCTGCTTCCTGAAGCATTCTGGGGTAAAGACATAGACGACTCCATCTTGAAACTTCTCACAAAAGGGACGGAGACAGCCGTGCCTTTCGAGTATCCTCTGCTTGCAGTGTGCGACACGTTTGGTCGGGTAGTCTTTGTCTCTCAAGGTTACACGATAGGTATAGGAGACAGAATAGCCAAGGTTGTTTCCGAAGTAAAATAACTGTCCCTTCTTGTATTATATATTATATCTAAAGAATATGAATATCAGACTCACACTAAAACCGATAGTAACAGCCTTCGTCTGCGCTCTTGCAGTATGGACTTCTTCTCCATTATATGCGCAGACTACAAATGGCAAGCCGGTCAAACAGGCCAAAAACGTAATACTGATGATTGCAGACGGGACGTCTCTGTCTGTTTTATCCGGGGCACGTTGGTACCAAAGATATTTGGATGAGAACAATAAGCACTTGCATCTTGACCCTTACATGAGTGGTACGATTATTACATTCTCCTCCGATGCTCCCATTGGCGACTCCGCTCCGACAACCTCATGCTACGTGACCGGTATGCCATCAAGGGCAGGATATGTAGCCACTTATCCTCAAAGCACACCGGGAGCGGACTTGGTTCCGGTGGATACGACTCGCTCTTTCAGACCTCTGATGACTCTCATGGAGGCCACTCGGATAAAGCACAAAAGAAAGACGGGGCTGGTCTTTACCTGCGAGTTTCCGCACGCAACTCCGGCAGACTGCTCGGCTCACTCTTATTCAAGGAAAAGGTACGACTGGATAGTGCCTCAAATGGTACACAACCAGCTCGATGTTGTTATCGGTGGAGGAGCCGGTCTGTTGTCCGAAGCTCACCAGAAACATCTTAGGGCATCCGGTGTGAGTGTCTTTCTTAACGATAAAGAAGGTGCTTCCAAGGACTCCAATCCAAGGATGTGGCAGCTTTACGAAAAGTCAGACATGCCGTACGATATAGACCGAGATCCGAAAAAGACTCCATCTCTTGCGGAGATGACTGCGGATGCTCTCCGACGTCTCTCTTCCGGGGAGCATTCCGAGAACGGATTCTTTCTGATGGTTGAAGGCAGTAAGGTGGACTGGGCAGCCCATGCGAACGATCCGGTAGCACTTGTTACGGAGTTCATTGCTTTTGACAAAGCCTTCGCCGAGGCGTTGGACTTCGCCAAGAGAGATGGCAACACGGTCATCATCGTTACTTCCGACCACGGCAACAGCGGTTTTTCTTTGGGACGACGGGAAGTTCCCTACGCCACAGCGAGCAAGCAACTCCTATTCGGAGCCTTGACCAAGGCGAAAAAGACATCGGAGTTTATTGCAGGGGAGCTGAACAAGCATCCCTACTCGGAAGCTCGTGCCATAGTAGAAAAACATGCCGGATTTGTTCTTACGGATAAAGAACTGGAGCTTCTCGCCGAGTGTAAAGGATACAAGAACAGCCCGAAGCCTGCGGGAGAGCGTTCCAAAACACAGATAGGAGATGGGGACTATAAGGGTACTCTTCCGGCTCTCATCAACCACTTCTTCCATGCCCGGATACCACTCGGATTCACAACCAACGGGCATACGGCGGAAGAGGTATTCCTTGCCGTGTACACTCCGGAGGAGGTAGACAAGCTTGTGGGAGTGAATCAGAACACCGATCTGTACCGCTACATGGCTACCCTGCTGAGCATGGGCGATGAGCTTCCTGCGATGAGCGATCGCTACTTTGCCCCACACGACGAAGTCTTCAAGGGGATGTCTTACAGCCTCACTGCCACGGACAAAGGCTTTGCGACTCTCAAGGTCAAAGGCAAGCGCGGGATCTCTTTGGAAATCGAGGCGTACAGCAACATAGCCACGGTGAAAAAGGGAGGAAAGACGCTCCTCAGACGACAAATGCCTACCGTGGCGGTCTACGTGGACAAGCGAAACAAACTCTATCTTCCGATGGAAGCAAGAGAGTGGATCAAGTGATCGGATTCAAAGCATAAGACGATCCGAAATACGAATATTCCCGATATGGCAACAACGACCATATCGGGAATATTTTTTGTCCCGGTCCGCAGTGAAAACGGCGAACGGCGAGAGGCTTATTTGTCTCTGTCCATGTTCAGAATCTTGATCACGAACACGGAGTGGGGAGCTTCAAAAGCCCTTTCCATGGCCTCGGTCAGGATTCGCATCACGTCCCGATACTCACCGAAGATCCGGGTGGATATGCTTCCCGGCTCCACCTTGATCTCCCCATGGGTTTTCAAATCTGCGATAAAAGCCTTCACTGCGGGCTTGAACTCGTTGCTGAGAGGATAATAACTCAATTCGACCGAACACGTCATAATACACGTACTTATTTAATATGAATGCAACAATACTTTTTCTTCACACGGGAAAGTTAATATATTTCCTTCAGACCGGAGCAAAATAGTCTTGGACAAATATTTTTGACCTTTTTCGGAGGGCAATATCGACCTCAACCGAAAGCCGTATCAATCTCTTCCGCATACCCTGAAATTTGTGTGGCCAAGAAAAAATATTTTCTTGGCCA
>JAUMWS010000086.1 GCA_030529525.1 Porphyromonas sp.
AAAAATGCCACAAAAAGAGATTAAAGAATATTTGCAATAAGAACGCCAAATATTCACTTCTATTAACTCTAAAAGAGGCGATAAAAGCGACCAAGAGGAGAAAAGATCGAAAATTTACGATTTCATATATATACCTGTCTATAAACAGATTAGAGTTTATTACATCTTATATTCTCTATTTTTGAGAACAGAGCAACCTCTCTTTCGGGGAGGTTTTGCGAGTGAAAACAGGCAGAATGAGCGTTCTTTTATATAAAACCAAAGATTTAGCACCTGAAACAGAGACAGATAAAAGGTTTATTTTTCTCTTTTCTTCCCCCTGTCAAAACAGATAAAACACGAACAACAAATCACTTAATAAAAACCATAAAATGCTCTTTTCGGAGAGTTGGAATCTCAAAAAAATGAATAAAACAGAGCAAGCTATTGCAGTTCTGATTTTTTTATCTACCTTTGCGAACAATTATCACAAACGAGAAATAGAAACAACGAAATGAACAAGAATATGTACATGATGGCTATGATGATGCAAATGAAGTTTGCATCGGTTGTCTTGTACGCATAAGTTCCGAAATATACTTTGCAATATATAGACAGACCGCTGCAATCTTAAGACTGCAGCGGTCTTTTTTTGTACAATATCACAATTATATAATAACCCTAAAAACTTTAAGATCATGGCTACAAAAGCAACAACACAAGCACTACACGCCGCCTACGAACCTTCGGCAAACAACGGCTCAACGGCTATCCCTCTCTATCAGGCTACCGCTTACACATTTGAAAGCAGCGACCACGCCGCAGGCGTATTCGACCTACAAAAACCGGGATACATATATACTCGTCTCAACAATCCTACCACAGATGTTCTGGAACAACGCATCGCCGCTCTCGATGGAGGTATCGGAGCCATAGCCACAGCAAGTGGAATGAGTGCCATTACCACTACTCTTCTCACACTTCTTAAGAGTGGAGACCATATTGTTGCTTCGTCCAGCATCTACGGTGGCACCTATAACCTGCTCAGCGTTACACTCCCCCGCTTGGGCATCGAAACCACTTTTGTAGATCCCGAAAACCCTAAAGCTTTCGAGGAAGCCATACAACCCAATACGAAGATTGTCTATACGGAATCTTTGGGTAACCCAAAATTGGATTTCGTAGACATAAAAGAAGTAGCAAACATAGCGCACTCGCATGGTCTTCCACTTGTTGTGGACAACACTCTTACCCCTATTCTCTTCAAGCCCATAGAGCATGGAGCAGATATCGTGATCTACTCTCTTACGAAGTTTTTCTGTGGCAACGGCACAGCAATGGGAGGTGCAGTGGTAGATGCAGGAAGATTCGACTGGAGCAACGGCAACTTTCCCGACTTCACCGAGCCAAGTCCCGGATACCACGGACTTATCTATAGCGAAGTGTTCAAAGAGGCTGCATTCATCGTGCGTGCAAGGGTGGAAGGACTCAGAGACTTCGGTAGCTGTATCAGCCCAACCAACAGCTTTATCATACTACAAGGGTTGGAAACACTATCCCTCAGACTCAAGCAGGCATGTAAGAATGCTCTTGAGATTGCAGAATGGCTCAAAGAGCATCCTTTGGTAGAGTGGGTACACTATCCGGGACTTGCTTCCGACAAGCATCATGAGATATGCGCGCGCTACCTGAATGGAGGTTTTGGCAGTCTTGTTACGTTCGGACCAAAGGGTGGGTACGATGCTGCCAAGTGCGTAGTGGATAACACAAAAATCTTCCGCATCGTGGCAAATCTCGGAGACACGAAGTCGCTTATCATTCATCCAAGCAGCACGACACACCGTCAGCTAAAAGAGGATCAGCAACTAAGTGCCGGAGTAACTCCTGATCTTATTCGTCTCTCCATCGGACTCGAAGATGTAGAAGATCTTAAAGCCGATCTTCATAATGCACTAACTCAATCTGCACAGAAATGCTAAAGGAAATAGTCATAAAAGATTTCCGTTCGGAGAAAGGAGTGGAGCACTCCGACATAACTCTAAGCTACGAACTGGCAGGACCTTCGCTTGGTTCGGCTCCTATAGTTGTAGTGAATCACGCTCTGACCGGAAACTCTTCCGTCACGGGAGAAAAAGGGTGGTGGAACAAGCTGATAAGTGATGAGGGAGGTATTCCTCTCTCTCACTACACCATTCTTTCCTTTAATATCCCCGGCAATGGATACGATGGAAGAGAGAGCACAGACCCTGAAAGTTTTTCCCTCAAAGACATTGCTGCCTTATTCATAAAAGGTATAGAATCTCTTGGCATCACGGAAGTCTATTGCATCATAGGCGCTTCGATGGGAGGCTCACTCACGTGGCAAATGGCGCATTTACGCCCTCAGTTGGCAAAAAAGATATTCCCCATCGCTTGCGATTATCGGGCTTCGGACTGGCTTCTGACTCAGACATTGATACAAAAACAGATACTTGCCAACTCTTCAGACCCTTTACGAGATGCCCGCATACATGCTATGTCTTGCTATCGGACACCTCAATCGCTCAATGTTCGCTTCAATAGCACACAGGAAGAGCAGGAACAACTCTACGATGTAGAGAGATGGTTGCTCTATCATGGCGATACTCTGAAAAAGCGCTTTAAGCTTTCCGCCTATAAGGTAATGACGCATCTCACCTACTCTATCGCCGTTTGCAAGACAGCTTTGGAGCTTGCACAGATTCATTCGGATATTCACATGGTATCCATAGATAGCGATCTGCTCTTCACGCACGACCGTGCAGTGGATACTTATAACGAACTATCGGATATAAAAAACAATATCACACTCGACACCATAAACTCCATACATGGGCACGATGCATTCTTAATGGAGTATGAACAGCTGAACCGTATTGTCAAACCTCACTTTCCCACATAGTAATGAAGATATTAAAATTCGGAGGCAAATCTCTTGACAACGGGCTTGGAATAGCCAAAGTATTAGAGATCATCACAGACAACCATAAGCAGGAACTCTCTCCCGTCGTGGTGGTATCTGCCCGAGGAGGAAGCACAGATACCCTTCTTGCTCTTATAGATAAAGCCCAAAAAGGAGAACCATTCGAGGAAGAGTTGTCTCTTTTCTGGGAACATCAGACGGAGTGTTCGGAGATAAAGTTTGAACAAGAGCAGGAACAGCTCCTAAGACTACTCACCGGAATTTCTCTCGTGGGCGAGTGCAGTCTGAAGCTGGAAGACGAAATCGTAAGCTACGGAGAGCTACTATCGGCCAAGTTTGTCGCTAATGCGCTGGAGCGACAAGGGTATAAAGCCGTGGCTATAGACTCCGGAGACTTTTTCGTAACGGACTCACAGTTTGGCTCAGCCTCCGTTCACATAGAAGAGTCAGGAGAGAAATGTCGCCGGCTGTTCGGTCAGTTGCCTTCGTCTTGCATACCTATCGTTACGGGATTTATTGCACGGGACAGAGAGGGAATCCGTACCACACTCGGAAGAAATGGCAGCAACTATAGTGCTGCCCTCCTTGCCAACTTCTTGGATGCGGAAATCATGGAAAACTTCACCCATGTGGACGGAATCTATACAGCCAATCCGTCCGTGGTTCCGGAGGCTCGAAAAATGGACGAACTCTCTTACTCCGACGCTGCAGAGCTATCTCAGTTCGGAGCGGAAATCCTTCACATCAAAACCATAGAACCTCTACAGGAGAAAAATATCCCATTGCGGGTGCTCAACACCTTTGGATACGGCTCCGAACAGAACGGTACGCTCATCACATCGAATCCGAAAGCGAAGTCGGTAAGAGCCTTGGCTTCTCTTTCTCAAAAGGCATTGATCCACTTTGAAGGGCGCAATATGCTTGGACGTTCAGGGATAGATGCTCGAATCTTCGGCGCATTCAAGAGTGCGGATGTAAGTGTCAGCCTTGTCTCTCAAGGCTCCACAGAGCGTGGTATAGCCATAGTGGTAAACGAAGTGGATGCCGATAAAGCGGTGGAAGCCCTACACCAAGAGTTTCGTCAAGACCTTTTGGAAGGGAAGACCACCAAGATCTACGCAGAAAAAGGGCTTGCCATCGTTGCTATCATCGGTCTCAATCTGGCTGAATTTGACCGTCCGTACAGAGCGTTGGTACGCAACCGCATTCTACCTGTCCTGCTCAACAACGCTGTTCCGGACAATACTCTCTGTCTGCTTGTCCGAGGAGAAGAGGAGCGCATCAAGGCTCTCAACGTGATTCATGGAGAGATGTTCGAGCGTCCCAAGCGTGTTCATCTTGCCATTATCGGTCATGGCACGGTGGGAGGTGCTCTTATAGAACAGATCATACACCAGCGCACACAGCTGAAAGAGCAGAAAAACATAGACCTCCGAATATTTGCCATTGCCAACTCTCGGCAGTTGCTTCTCTCTCATACAGGTATCGGAGAGAGGTGGCAAGAGGAGTTGAAACAGTCGGCATCCGTCAATAGTCTGGCAGAGACCATCGTTGAGTATGGGCAGAAGTTCGCTTTGGAGAATATGATTTTGGTGGATAACACCTCTTCCGAAGCCATCGCAGCGAAATATCCATACTTTGCAAGCAACGGCTTCGACATCGTCTCTTCCAACAAGAAATCCAATATAGCTCCCTACTCGGACTATATCCACCTGAGAGAGACACTCAAGAAACACAGACGAAGCTACCGCTACGAAACCAACGTTGGAGCCGGTCTGCCTCTGATAGATAACCTCAAACTGCTTCACTTGGCAGGCGAACGCATTACGCGTATTCACGGACTTTTCTCGGGAAGTTTGAGCTACATTTTCAATACGCTTGCCGAAGAGCCTTCTCTCTCTTTCCGTGAAATCGTAGAGGAGTCTGCCCGAAGAGGACTCACCGAACCCGATCCTCGTGAAGATCTCAGCGGAGAAGACGTCGCAAGAAAGGTTCTGATTTTGGTACGCGAACTGGACGTGGCGGCAGAACTTTCGGATGTTAACTGGAAAAATCCTGTACCCGAACAGCTGAGAGAACTCTCTTTGGATCAGTTCTGGACACGATTCGGAGAGTTGGAGAAAGAGATAGAAGAGCTTCGGGCAACCTGCTCTCCGGACGAAGTACTCAGATATGTGGGAGACATCGTTTGGGACAACACAAAGCAGGAAGCCACTCTTACCGCAGCTCTTAAGCGTGTATCCAAAAACTCTCCTTTGGGTAGAGTGAGCGGTGCAGACAGCTGTTTTGAGATCTATACCGAAAGTTATGGCAGCAGACCTATTGTAATACAGGGAGCGGGAGCCGGTGCCGTGGTAACGGCAAGAGGTGTGTTTGGCGACCTATTAAGGCTGACAGAGGGCTACGAAAGTTAGACCGCTCTCTCCTTTAGACGAATGATAGCAAGTGCGATCCGGACAAGAGTTGGGATATATCCTTTTTCTGTCCGGATCGCACTTCTTTTACAGATAAAATCATCACCTCTTCCCCTCTCGGTATGCTTTCTCTTTTTTTGTGAAGTGCATGATTCATAATCATGAGGTCCCGAGTTCCAGTTTCGG
Organism: Porphyromonas sp.; assembly: GCA_030529525.1. Lineage (GTDB taxonomy): Bacteria > Bacteroidota > Bacteroidia > Bacteroidales > Porphyromonadaceae > Porphyromonas_A. The sequence goes on from JAUMWS010000086.1 coordinate 5,521, forward strand.
CATGCTTGTTTTTTCTCCGTTCTAAAGCCGTTCGGAGTTTACGTTATTCACTTTTATATCCTACACTAAACCTGTTCACTTCTTCAAATCAAGCTTCGACTTCTGAAAATCGAGCCTTGACTGCTCCAAAGCAAACCACAACTTCCACCCCTCAAACCTTGATTTTGAACCCTTATAAGGTTCGGGAAGTTTTCTAAAAGTGTTCGACAGATTTTTTGTCCATACTAATAAGCATTTCTATTTCCGCTCCAAGGGGGTGTCGCTCGGATTATCCGAACGAAGTAAACCAATGAACGACAATCTTTAACCCATGAACGGAGAGAAAGAAGAAGCAAGAAGAGCAGAACCAATCGGAGGTAAAATAGCAAAGGAAGAGGTAACATTTTTTCTTGGAGCTATTGCAGGATTAAAAAAAATGCCTAAATTTGCATCGTCTAAGAGATAAGACAAACACTCTTCCTTAGCTCAGTCGGTTAGAGCATCTGACTGTTAATCAGAGGGTCCTTGGTTCAAGTCCAAGAGGAAGAGCGAAGCAAAAAACAAAAACCTCTCTATTTGGAAACAAGTAGAGAGGTTTTTCTTTTTCTATGCAGGACTACAAGCTATGCTAAACAGCAAACGGAGATAAAACAGTACGAGGTTGCCTCTATTCGGGACAACCTCGTGCTGTTTATTTTTGGTTTTATTATTCCGCGTTACTCGCTCGCATTTTTTCTTGCACACTCTACAAAGGTGAAAGGAACATCTCCCGGCTCTCCTGTTTCATGATTGAGGCCGTAAAAGTTTATGGTCAGCACTTCGCTCTCTTCACCATTGCCCAAGTCGTAGGTCTCAATATACCATTTGCGTCTAAGTAGCCAGCTGTACTCATCATCTATTTGGGAAGGCATCTCATCGAACTCTATTCTGAGCTTATAGCCCTGCACTATTCCCTCAAAGGAGGCTTGCCAAGGCTCTCCGGTGGCGGGAGCAAACTTGAAAACTCCCTTTACGGCACCATTGGAAGCAATGTCCATCTCTATCGTGGTGATATCTTCTCCCTCATCGCTATTGGTAAAACAACGCTTACCCACAGGCAGAAGCAATGGCTGAGGCTCCGGTTTGATGTACTTACAACTCATCTCGTCTATGACAAACTTATCTCCCTGCTCTATGAGTCGGACTGTGGAGAGTATGGGACCTCTCCATTCGTACTCGACGGTAACGTCATAACGAAGATCTCCCAAGGGTACCACTTTGACGTTTTCGACAGGTTCCATATCATCAGACCCTGCTCCGAACAATCCTAACGCATCTTCTTTGGCAGGATAGATACCGCTCCACTTCTCTTTATAGCGAGCTTTCGCCTGTTCGAGCTCGGCATCGCTCATATCGTATCCCGAGCGAGTGTCATAGAGCATATATGCTTCTTGGAAAAATTCATGCAGACGGGGCGTAAAATCGTTCTCATTGGAAGGTTGCGAAAATTTGCCATCTTCGGAGCCGGCAAAAAGGCTGAGAATCCAACGACCGCCATTATCGAGCGATTCGTAGTCTGTTGTTTGATCGTTGTTTTCTGTGGAGGATTTGCCCGAACTACTACAGGAGAAAGATGCAAGGCAGATCGCCACCAAAAGGAGTAGATGTTTCATACTATTGATACGTTTTAGATAGATACTTGTATATCTTTTTGGAATTTTATTCTACAGGTTTTCGCTCCTCCACCAAGGGGGAAACGAAAAAGAAAAACTATTTCGAGGAGGGAGACAACAGGTTATTATCCCTCGCCCACGATACCGTTGCGGCAAGACCTTTTTCGAGATCATATTCGGGTGTGAAGCCTAAGCGGAAAATCGGGGAAGCATCACATCGCCAGTTGCGTTGGGCAAAGATAGTGTATTTGTCTCTATTGAGAGGTGTGAGAGAACCGGTCAGATTGCCCCAAAGTTGCCCCATGGCACAGCCGATATAAACCAATGGCAAAGGAAGGGCAAGCTTTAATACAAACCTCTTTCCCAATGTTTTCTGAATGAGTCTGCCGAACTCTTTATCGGTATAACTGCGTCCGTCCGAAACGATGTACTTCTCCCCCTCCGCCTCCGGAGCTTCTGCCGCAATGAATGTGGCACGAGCAAGATCGGAAGCAAATACAAACGTGAGAGTCTGAGAAGATATTCCGGAGCGGATATACAGCCCCTTGGAGACGCTCTTGATAGCCATAAGATAGTCTTGGTCATACGGTCCGTAAACACCCGTAGGCTGTATAATGGTATAAGGAAGTCCGCCGGAATGGAGATATTGTTCGGCAAGAAGTTTGCTCTTTCCGTACTCTGTTCCGGGATTGCAAGGATCTGAAGAGCGAAGCGGAGCAGTATCACCGGGAGGAGGACCGTAGCTTCCCATACTGCTCATAAGAACAAAGCGGTGAGGCGGACAGGTTGCACGTTTCAGTTGGGCAAGGAAAAGAGCCGTCTGCTCGCTGTTGATGCGGTAAAACTCCTCTGTCTGCTTTACTTTCGTTACACCTGCATTGTGAATAACCAAGTGCCATGCAGGCTCTCCTTCCGGGGCTAAGCTGTTTGCCAGATCGGTAATCTGAGTGGGATCCGTATAGCTTAAT
>JAUMWS010000087.1 GCA_030529525.1 Porphyromonas sp.
TGGTCTTAGCATCTTTCCAAGCGTCAAATCGTCTTTGAGCTTCTTCGATGGTAAACTTCTCTTTCTTAACACCACCAAGGAGGTGCTTCATGAGCAAAACACCTTCTCTTGAAAGGATGTTTCTTGTAGTGTCTGTAGGTTGTGCACCTACGTTTAGCCAATACAATGCTCTTTCGAAGTTCAAATCCACTGTAGCAGGATTGGTATTTGGGTTATAAGTGCCCAAACGTTCAATAAACTTACCGTCGCGCGGTGCTCTGCTATCTGCCACCACGATCCTGTAGAAGGGATAACCCTTACGACCGTGTCTTTGCAATCTAATCTTAGTTGCCATTAATTTAAAAAATTAAGAATGTGAATAATTGATTTGTATGGCTTCCTCTTGTGAGCTACACGTAACCCGGAGGAAATCAGGCACAAAGGTACGTTTTTAATTTTTATTCTGCAAGAGAGACATCTATCACACCGGTATTAAAGTATTTCAAGGCTATGGTGCGCATTAGTCTGTTGTAAATGGCTCTGATATGCGTGGCTTTTGCTTCGGCGTATTTATTCTTCACAATCTCCCATTCGTAGCTGCTGATACGGCCTGCATCAAACTCCAATCCGGCAAGACGAAGAGATTCTTTGGCATATTCTTCGTTGGACTTGGCTTGATTGTGCTGTTCTATAGATTTGTTCAGGTCTATCTTTGCCAGAGAGATGTTTTGTTCTTCTTCCTCACGCTTTATCTTCAACTCATTTTCCATTTGTCGCTTTTGGAGTGTGGCACGTTTGATACCGCTTCTGATCTGTCCTTTTGCAAACAGTGGGATGTTGAGAGAGAGGCCTATATAGGTACGTCCGTTGCTTTTCATCTGATCGGCAAAGGGGATATTCATTCCTTTCAGATTCTTATCGAGAGAGAAGTAGTAGCCGTTGTTGTATCCGGCATTCATCGACAACGAAGGCCATAGAGCTGCTTTTGCTCGTTTGATATCGTACTCGGCTTTGTCCACTTCTCCTTGTGCAAGAGCGATGGTAGGGGAGACCCAGTCGAAGTTTTTTGTTACGGCGTCCGTTAGCAAGAGGCGATCCAAAACATTGTTGGCAGAGGTCGAAGCTATTTCCATGTTTGTTTCTTTGCCTGCTCCCATATCGAATAGTAGAGATGCCTTTGCTTTTTCCATGTCGGCTTTTGTTTCTGCTACGCTAAGTTTGTCGCTGCCTACTTGTGTTTGGAGTTCCAGAAGTTTGGACTCCGGAAGCTTTCCCGATCTTACCCGTGCTTCCACTTCGTTCAGGTTTTTCATGGTGAGAGCCAGACGTTCTTCTGCAACCTGTACAATCTCTTTGGCAAGCAGGAGATTGATGTATCCTTCCACAACTCTGAGAGCCACTCTATCTTCTGCTTCCCGGATGATAAAAGGTGTCTGTTCTTGTGTAAGTTTGCTCTTCTTGTAGTGATACCATTTGTTTCCGCCTTCAAATAGAGAGATGCCGGCACCTATGGAGAAAGATGTGTTGCCGGAGCTGACATCTCTGAACACTCCCGATTTGTCTTGCGAGCGTCCGAAGGAGAGAGACTCTCCTACAGAGGCACTAACGCTCGGAGTGAATGCCATCTTGGAATCTTTGAGTTCGATATCTATGGCATCTATCCTGTTTTGAAGATTCAATAACATCGGACTGTGCTGCTTGGCGTATTCGATGCATTCGGATAACTTTTTCTCCTGAGCTTCTGCCCGATTTATGGGTAACAGAGCTAAAATAAAGGAGAAAAACAGAGGGTATGCAGGTCTCCCCAGAAAGCTGTGAAGGTTTCTCTTGAAAGTAATGTTACTTTCTTTGGAAAGGTATAAAGGTTTCATGACTTGTACTTAAAGTATTTACTTTTTATTGCCTCTTATGATCTCATTTTCGGTCAGACCGGAAAGGACTTCCACTTTGAGTCCGTCAGATATTCCGAGCTGAACTTCTTTCTTTTCAAAGTCTTCTTCCTTGTCTCCTCCCTTGGATACGTAGACGAAGCTTTTATCTCCCTCGTAATAGACGCACTTTTCGGGAATGCTCATCACGTTCTCTTTTTTCTCCAACACAATCTCGGCATTGCTACTGAAGCCTGCACGTATCTCCTTTAAGCTTGTCTTATCCAGCGCAGCCTTCACCTCGAACATAACAGAGCCGGATGTCGGTATCCCCTTAGGCGAAACATACTCTACCACTGCTGGAAATGTCTGTTTCGGCATCGCTCCAATTCTAATCACTACATCGGCTCCAACCTTGATTTTGGTTACATCGCTTTCGTTCACGTTACCGATAAAAAGAAGATCCTTAAGGTCGGCGATACTTACGATGGTAGTACCTTCGTTAAAGTTGTTGGACTGTATGACGCTTTGTCCGACCTTTACCGGCTGTTCAAGTATCAGACCCGAAACGGTGGCACGTACCAGCGTATTGTTGGAACTTTTGGTCGAAGCACTTGAACCTTTGCTTACCAGTTCGAGGGTCTCTTTTGCCGAATTGTAGTCGATCTTTGCACGTTCAAAAGCGGCTTTACTCTCTTGAAAACGTTCCGTCGCCAGAACTTTCTGCTCGTAAAGCGATTTGTCTCTCTCGTAGACCTCCCGAACTTGGTTCAGCTGGATAAGAGCGGTCTCAACTCTCGCTTGGGCATTCTGTACCGTAGCAATATCCGGTACCATTGCTATACGAGCAATCAGCTCACCTGCTTGCACCATCTCTCCGGGTTGCTTCAGTAGTTCGGCAACAATTCCCGACATCTGAGGCTTGATAAGAACCAAATCTCGTGGCTCTATACTTCCGGTAAGAATTGTGTTTAGCACGATTGTGTCGTTCATCGTAGGATTTAAGGTTTCGTAAGCCACCTTTTTTGATCCGGATTTGGATATTACATTGCCTACGACTGAAATGACTACTAAGGCAAGTACAACGCCCAGTACTACTTTAAATACTCTTTTTTTCTTGCTCATGATGGTTTATGTTTTTATGTTTAATGTATTCGGATTATGGTATTCGGAAAGTTTACTATTCGTCTCTTATTGCATCTATTGCTTTCACTTCAAGGGCTTTGTAAACCGGAAGAAGACCTGCAAGAATACCGGATACCAAGACAATAAGTATTGAAATAATAAGGATATGAAGCGGGGGATAGGGTGAGATGATAAACTCTTTGAGACCATCTATATTCTCTGCCACACCACCTATACCGAGAGCAACAAGCAGTCCGAAGAATAGTCCCGTAAAGCCTGCAAGCGAGATGATGAAGATAGATTCCATAATGAACTGCTCAAAGATATCTTTCGGCTTAGCCCCGAGTGCTCGACGCACTCCGATCTCTCTCTGTCTCTCTCTTACTGTCACCAAAAGAATATTGGAAACGCTGATGATACCCGTAATAAGAGTACCCATACCTATAAGCCAGACTAAGATCTTTATACCTCCCGTAATCATACCGAAAAAGCCGAAGATTATTCTCATACCGGCAGAGATAAGTACATCTTTATCTTCCGGATGGATGTGGTACTTTCTTGAAAAATAAGAGAAAAGCTCCTCTTTTACTTCCTCTTCCGAAATATTCTGTTTGGGTGTTCCCAATAAAAGAATACTTGCTTCCGGATTATTATTCGCCACTAATGGAAGGGGAATATAAACGGTATATCCCGAATTGGGACCGAAAAATTGCATGTTTGCTTCCCCTGTTACTCCAATTACTCGGAAAGACATCCCTGAAACAAAAATGTAATTGCCTAAAGCTTCTTCGGGAGAGTCGAAGAGAGATTTTAAGACATTCATTCCAATAACGCAGACATTCTTCCTATCCACTATGTCTCTATCCGATAGAAGCCTGCCCGCAATCAGTGCCGGGCGGTTTTGTTCCAAGTATCCTGTTGAGACCCCCATCATATAGCCCCTGCCTTTCTTTTGGGTAGAGTTTATCGTTCTCATCCAGCCGCCATTCCGATCTTCCCAGACCATTGAGCAAACCACATTGCTTAGTGTCTTGCTCTGTTTCTTGATCTGCAGATAATCATCGTAGGTCGTCTCCAGCCTTCTGTTATTTTTATATCCCTGATAAGGGCGAGTGGTGGTGGAGAGCATATAGGCTGTAAGGTTGCTCGAAACAGATTCGACCTGTCTGTTTATTCCATTCTCCATCCCTATACCTATGCTTAGCAGGACTGTAAAGATGAACATCCCGAAGAATACTCCCATGGAAGTCATAACACTTCTACGCTTATTGGTGCGTATGGTGTACCATATTTCGGTCTGTCTTTCTTTGTCTAAAAAGTGTATCATAACTGTATATCTTTATATCTCACACCATTATTTCAAATCCCTCATTGCCACAATAGCAGGAATCTTGATAGCTTTCCTTGCAGGAGCATATCCGGCAACGATGCCGGCAATAATGAGAACAATGAGTGCTCCAAATGCTATTTGCAGATCCACTTGAGGATCGGAAAATATGTACATTGCCATATCATTATTGTCATTGGGAATCATTTGTTTGCCCCAACCATTTCGCTCAAAAAGGTCTCCGATCAGGTCCAATAACCCAACTCCTGCAAGAAGCCCGATCAGCCCCGAAGAGACGGAGAGTATGATAGACTCGCCCAAGACAAGTGCCAGTATATTGTAAGGTTTTGCTCCGAGAGCTTTCCGTATACCAATCTCTTTGAAACGCTCTTGTACAGTTACCTGCATGATATTCGATACTCCTACGACCCCTATCGTCAGCGTACCTATACCTATAACCCAAAGCAACATTTGGATACCGGAAAAGATTTTCTGGATTGTTTTGGCGTTTTGAGAGGGATTGTCTATAAACATAGCTCCGTAATCGTCAGGGGATGCTTTCACAATCCTACAAATCTGAGATCGAAACTCTTCCTCGTAGTCTGCCAACTTTTCCGAAGATACATGAGGATGTGGATAAGCCATAAGGGTTGAGAAAGAGAGGACATTGTTAGGATACATATTGGCATAGGTGGCAAAAGGGATCTTATGAGTTCCTCTGCTGTAAGCATCTATGTCTTGTCTTACTCCGATAACCTTAAACATTATACCGTCTATAAGAACGGAGCTGTTTATGCACTGCTCTTTATTGGAAAAGATTTTAAGAACATCCTTTTCGGATAAAAGAATCACCTTGTGACCCTCTTTCATTTCTTGAGGAGTGAACGTTCGTCCTATCACTATTGTTTCGGAGTTCTTTTCATGCTCTGCGACTGAGAGAGTTGTTATCTTCGAATCGCAAACACCATAGGTTGTACTTATTCTTGTAAAGTTATCTTGGACCGGTTCTATGGCATAGAAAATATTTTTATTCATCTCTCTCAGGAGATCCAGCTGTGCCGGTTTTAGAAAGAGAGACCTGCCTTCCTGGTAACCGGCATAAGGCATCTCCGTATTCCATAGATAGATTTTGACATTGGCTTCAAGCTGTCCTAATCCTCCCGCTGTTTTGCGGATTCCATTTTCAACTCCTTTTCCGGAACCTAAAAGAAGAATCAATATGATAATTCCCCAAGCTATAGAGAATGCCGTAAGAGCACTTCTAAGCTTATTGTTCTTAAGGGAGTGAAACAGTTCTTGAAAGAAAGAGATCATATCTTATACGGTTTTAATATTAGAGGATAAGTCCGTCACGTATATGTATGGTACGTTGTGTCTCTTCTGCCACACTGCGTTCGTGAGTAACGATGATCATGGTCATATTTTCGGAAGCATTGATCTCTTTTAGAAGATTGATAACTTCCGTTGTCGTCGTACTATCGAGTGCTCCTGTCGGTTCATCCGCCAGAATAACAGAAGGGTTTGATATTAAAGCACGAGCTATAGCTACACGTTGCTTTTGCCCTCCCGACATTTCATTGGGTTTATGGTGGCTCCAGTTTAAGAGTCCTACCTTATCCAGATATTCGTGTGCTTTTTTCATTCTTTCCTTTCTTCCTATACCTTGATAGAAAAGAGGCAGTGCCACGTTTTCTGCTGCTGTTTTGAACGGAATCAGATTAAAGCTCTGAAAAACAAACCCTACGTCTTTTCCTCGTATTGCAGCAGCTTCTCTCTCGGATAAGTTCTGAATCACTCTTCCGTTCAACTTGTATAGGCCTTCATCATAAGTATCAAGGATACCAAGTATATTAAGCAGTGTACTCTTTCCCGAACCACTGGCTCCCATTATGGCAACCATTTCACCTTTTTCTACTTCGAGGCTCACCCCTTTGAGTACATGTAGAGGTTGAGCTCCCGGATAAGTTTTGTGTAGATCTTTTATCTGTATCATGATGTTTGGTATTTGACACAAAGGTATAACATCATAATGAATTATGCAATACATAGTACGGATATATTTACATTACATTAGTAATACTTTGTACTCTTATTCGTTTAGATATTGAGATTTAAAAGAATGTAATGGCTTTGATAGATAATACTTTACAGAATAAATTGCTATATTTGTCTTGCTTAATGGAGGAGCGAAAAATTTTTTAAATAGTGGAAACAAAAGGTGCTTAATTCTATTCCCGAACATATCTTACAGCGGAAAGATCGTATGCGAGCCTGCCTTGCTTACCTTAAGGAAGAGGGGCAGTTTTCCAATCTTAAAGAGTTGGCAGACAGACTTTCTCTGCCTTCGGGGAGTGTGCGTTCCGCTTTTCACGACTCTTCTCGCTTTCTTAGCGAAAAGTTTATAGACTCTTTTTTGAATGCTTTTCCGGGAACATTTTCCAAAGCATGGGTGATGGAAGGAGTGGGAGAAATGCTTTTGTCACAGACTCCACAGCCTTACACTGCAAAACCTTCTAAGGAAGGAGCTACACGTAGCGAGCGTTTTGTCTATATCATGGAGCAGGAAGGGGAGAACTATCAAACGTTGAGTCAGAAGCTGGCAGATATTTCTCAAACAACGCTTTACCGTATCTCCAAGAGGCAGAGTACCCCACACGAAAAGACTTGCGACAAGCTTCTTGAGGCTTATCCATACTATAGCAGGCTATGGCTGTTGCACGGCAATGGACCTATCTATAATGCTCAGTGGAACGATGCCATCCCTAACATCGATGAATCTAAACGAGAGTACCTGAGAAGTAATGCTTCTTACTATGACAATATACATCAGATGCATGTCCCTTTTGTTCCGATCCAAGCCTATGCCGGAAAACTCAACTCATACGAAGACGAAGTGTTTCTGGAAAGTTTGGAGCATAAACCTGTATTGGCAGATCAGAAGTATTTTGGGCATTACCTCCTATTCGAGGTTAAGGGCGATTCTATGACGGATGGTTCCATGAACTCGATTCTTGATAAAGATATTCTGCTCTGCCGAAGCATCAAGCCGGAGTATTGGCTGTCGAAACTACACACGCATCATTGGCCCTACTTCCTTTTTGTGACTGTTTCCGAAGGATTGGTACTCAAATCCATTAAAGAACAAAACATAGAGAAAGGATATTTTGTGCTCTCATCTCTTAATCCGATGTTTGAAGATATTCGGATAGAGATGAACGATATCAAGGAGATCTATAATGTGGTACAGCTCGTATCCAGAAAATTTAAGCGTTAGACCTATAAATTATAAATAAAATTGCATCATTGGAATGAGAAAAAAGTCGCCTTTTGAGGTGACTTTTTATATAAAAAAGGGGGATCAAAATCGGGGCTAAACTTCAACTTTTACGGGGGAAAAGAGGTCAAAGAAAAATACGGAAAAGAGAATCGTAAAAAGAGTGTTCTCGATAAAGTACTGTCGTATAGTTGTTTATGAAAATCTCGAATTTTGAATTTTTCTTGCTCTTGGTCGGTTTGAGGGCCTGTTTTCGAGTTAATAGAGGTGAATTTTATGCCGATTAGTTGTAAAAGGTTCTTAATCCAATTTTGCGGTCAAAAATGACACTTTTTGTCTGAAAAAGTATAAGTTTCTAATATTCAATACTTTGTTTGAATATTCTAAACACGTTTACTACTTTCGGTAAACGTGTTAAATGAAATCACTAAACCTGTTTACTGAAAAATTAAACAGGTT
>JAUMWS010000088.1 GCA_030529525.1 Porphyromonas sp.
TGGTACGGTCTACAAGATAGATACTTGTTGCCCTTTTTTGTGCTTCGATATCTATCGGATCTCCCTGTTTTACGTATGCGGTGACATCCGCAATATGAACTCCTACACTAATATTGCCATTAGGAAGAGGTTCGTAGGAGATAGCATCATCAAAGTCCTTTGCATCTGCCGGGTCTATGGTGAAAGTAATGAGATCTCTAAGATCTTTTCTTTCCGAAAGTTCTTCTTTTGAAAGTTGCTCCGGAAGTTCATTGGCTATTTTCTCCAATTCTTCAGGATACTTGTATGGAAGTCCAAATTCTGCCAGTATGGCGTGCATTTGGGTATCGTTATCTTCCGGTCTTCCCAAAACATCTATTATCTCTCCGACAGGATTCTTGTCGTTCTTCTTCCACTCCAGTATTCGCACCAGGACCATATCGCCATCGTTAGCGTTATTGGTGTATTTGTCCGGGATAAAGATGTCGTTCTCAATCTTGTTTCCCTCCGGAATTACAAAGCCAATCTTTGCTCCAAAAGGTTTTTGTAATACGCCGACATAGTTCCCCTGTGCACGCTCCAGAATTTCTATCACTTGAGCAAATCTGCTATCGCTATGAGCCAGAGTTTTAGGAAGTACCTCTATACGAACTCTGTCTCCGTTAAGAGCATTGCAGCTGTATTTGCCATCTATCAAGAAAATCTCATCGTTTTCTATAGCCTTTGCTGTATGCCTGCCATTTGCTCGGGCTATAAATACAGCGTCATATTGGTCTCCTTTATAATTGAGACGATAACGATGATTTCCCGCAGCTTTGATACTGTTTTCGCTTCTGAGTTCATTAAGAGCCTGTTGTATAAAAGCTCTTCCATGTCCTACATTAAGGCGAAGGTTTGCGGCGAGTTGTTTTGGATTGAATGTTTTGGTTGGATTTGAATAGAGATGCTTCAGAACAGCATCTTTTATAGTCGAGTATGTTGCGTTTTTGCCTTTTACAGATTTCCCTGATATTCTACTCTTTTGCTTATTTCTTGTCATTTTCAAAGATCTGATTGAGTCTTTTTCTCAGCAAAGGTACTACTATTCTTTCACTTGCTGATCTTTCATTAGAAAAGAAATGCCAATATCTCAAAAATGATAAAAAAGTCATTTCTTCCTGAAGTGGGTATTGAATGTCTTTAATTAGGCTTTTTTAATATATTGGGAGGTCTTTTTATTCTCTGGCAATGGAGGATTTGTTTGTTAGTCACCGGATAAAAATGTGTGATTTAAAAAGTTCTCCGACTATTTATTTCTTCGTTTTAGCTCGCTGGCAAGGGAACTGTTCTTAGACTTTAATCTTTCTATTTGCGTAATAACAATGGTCAATTTGCTCAAAATGCCCCTTTGTGTATTATTGTTAAAAAGTGGTTTCTTGTGTGTTAAAACATAGATGGCGATACAAAAATGTTTGTTAATAACGAAAAGATTTTCGTTATTTGTAGCAGAGTCGAACCCTTGTAAGGAATAGTATGAAAGAACCCGAAGAACACATCGGTGCTTTTTGTTTGTATAAGGAGGACTAATTGGTTTATATACAGAATTTTAGTGTTTTAGATGCAACGAACAAACAGTGACGAGTCTGATTGCTGTCGGAGTGAGATTCGCCGTGCTGAATGTTTGGAGCGATGGTTTACAAATAATTAATATGCTTATGAAGAAGTTTATGTTGTTGCTGACCGTCCTACTAATAAGCGTGGGTTCGGTCCTCGCACAGATGAAGGAGGTGTCCGGTGTGGTTCTCAACCAAAAGGACAATCAGCCTATTAACCGGGCAACAGTAAAAGCAAAAAGCGGCAAAGGAGGAGCTTATACTGATGCTCAGGGGCGTTTCCGCTTTAAAGTCCCTGAGGCAGAGAAGATGCTTGTTGTCTCTCTCGTCGGGATGAAGACTGTGGAGATTCCTGTTGGAACGAATCTTAAAATTGTACTTAAGGAGGAGGCTTCTCAACTGGATGATGTTGTAGTAACAGGTTACTCATCTGCCACCAAGAGATCTTTTACCGGATCTGCAACGGTTGTTAATACTGAGGCTTTGGAAAAGAAATCTGTTTCAAATGTTTCTCAAGCTTTAGCCGGAGAAGTTCCAGGTGTGAATGTTATAAACTCAAGTGGTCAGCCAGGTAGTTCTGCCAGTATAGATATCCGGGGTGTTGCATCCGTAAATGCGGGTACCAGTCCGCTTATCGTTGTCGATGGTGTCCCTTTTATGGGAGCTATGGCGTCTCTAAATCCTGCAGACATTGAGTCTACGACTCTTTTGAAGGATGCCGCTTCTACTTCTATTTACGGAGCTCGTGGCGCTCACGGCGTTATCGTTGTTACTACAAAGAGGGGAGCTGTTGGTAAGATAGGTGTTTCTGCGGATGTTAAATATGGTGTGAATACAATCTGGATTCCTCGCCATAGTGTCATTACTTCTCCGGATGAATATCTTGAGCTTGGTTGGAGTGGCATTTATACCCGAGGACTTTATGACCCGGCGCTTACAAAGACTCTTGGAGCTATAGGTAGTCCGGAGCGTGAGCAAGCGGCTCGTCAGTATGCAATGGACAATCTTTTTGGAGCACAAGGTATAGCCCCTAAGTATAACTATTTTGCTATTCAAGATGATTTGTCTAAGAATATAGATCCGAATACGGGTAAGGTCCTTCCGAATGCAGCGCGAAGATATACTCCGGAACGTTGGGCAGATCATGCCTTTCAAGCATCTTCAAGAACAGAGGCTAATGTTCAAATCTCTGGAGGAACACAAAATTTGAGAGCCTTTACTTCTGTTGGTTATCTTAATGATAAAGGGATCTCTCGTCAGTCCGATTTCCAACGTTTCTCCGGTCGTACTAATGTTGAATTTAGACCGGTTTCTTGGTTGAATACTAAGGCTAATTTATCTTTGGCAAAGAGTAAAACCAATGCGGCAGGGCAGTCTAGTGCTTCATCTGCAAACCTATTCTATTACATAGATAACATGCCTCCTATTTATCCTGTTTTCGCTCGTGACGAGAAAGGGAATGTTATACCGAGCCGCTACTACAAAGGTCTTAATGAGTATGATTATGGAGAGGGGCGTGGATTCCAAGGTATGGCAAATGCTCTTGGTAATGCTTATTTCAACATAGATAGAAGTGAGCGTTTGCACATTGACTACAATGCTAATGCAACTTTGAACCTGTTTGATGGTTTGACTTTTGAAAACACTCTAAGTGGAACATTTGTAAATACGTTTTCTATCTCTACTGAGAGTCCATTTTATGGATCTGCTACGAACGTTTATGGTACTCTTTACCATGGTATCGGTCAGTCTGAGTCTGTAAATGCTTTGTCTCTTCTAAGATACCGCAAGAATTTTGGTGGAAATCATAATCTTGAAGCGTTCCTTGCACATGAAGCATACAGATTTACAACACAATCTCGTGCCATTGAGAAGAAGGGTTTTGTAGATCCTTTTGATACAAGTCTTAGCAATGCTCTCGAAATGTCAAGACCGGCAACAGGCACTAAGGATGTTTATGCAATTGAGAGTTTCTTCGGACAGGCAAATTACGACTATCAAGGAAAGTACTTCGCATCGGGAACCCTGCGTCGTGATGGTTCTTCAAGATTTGCAAATAATAAGTGGGGAACTTTCGGTTCCGTTGGTTTGGCATGGGTTCTTACAGGAGAAGAGTTTTTGAAAGAAAATTCTACTTTGAACTTCTTGAAACTTAAAGCCAGCTATGGAACTTTGGGACAACAAGATGGTATTTCCTATTATTCCGGTTTTGACTCTTATGCTATCAGAATATTGGAGGGCAAACCTTCTCTTCTTTTCGATGGTAAGGGAAATCCTGATCTAACCTGGGAGCGTTCAAGTATGTTCCAAGTCGGCTTCGAAGCAGAGCTGTTCAAGAGACTTATTATAAATGCTGAGTTTTATATCAAGAACTCTTCAGATTTGATCTATGAGAGACGTGTAGCTCCATCCAATGGTTATGCAATATATACTGTGAACGATGGTCTACTGCGTAACACCGGTTTGGATATAGACCTAACCGCCAAGATTCTTCAAGGACCGGATTACTTCTTTAACATCAGAGCAAATGCCGGATTCCTTTCTAACAAGATGATCAGGATGGCCATAGAACCATCTACCGGTCAACCAAAGTATATTGATGAATCTATTAGTATGTATGGGCGTATGGCTAATAGATCTCTTTATGACTACTACATGAGGGACTTTGTGGGAGTTAATCCTGATAACGGTGTGGCTCAGTATAGATTATTCTATGTTGACAATAATAAGGATAACAAGTTCAATGAAGGTGATGAGGCCATAGCATCTCTCGAAAGTTTCTATCATAAAAATAAGGATAAGAGAGATCTGGTTCGTGAAGGGGTTACTGAAACCTATTCTGATGCGACCCGCTTATATGTTGGTAAGTCTGCACTTCCTACTGTTCGTGGAGGTTTTACTCTTCTTGGAGGATTTAAGGGATTTGATCTAAGTGCTCAGTTTATCTATGGTTTGGGTGGCTATGGTTACGATAGTGTTTATGCCGGTTTGATGCATAATAGAGGTGTCGGAAAGCAAAACTGGCACATCGACATCAGAAACAGATGGACAGCTAAAGGGCAGCAAACAGACGTACCTCGTCTTTCTAATGAGTTGGATGTGAACGTAGATTCACCATCTTCTCGATTCTTGACATCTAATTCATTTCTTCATCTCGCAAACGTACGTTTAGGTTATACTTTGCCTAAGACTTGGGTTAGTGGTATGAAGCTTAGCGGTGTCAATGTTTGGGTTTCAGGAGATAACTTGTACATAATGACTGCTCGTCGTGGATATAACCCAACGACTTCTCGTACTGGAGGAAGCAGTTCTTATAGATACGATCCTTTAACTACTCTTACTGCCGGTTTACGTGTGACATTTTAAATAATAGAAGAACATTATGAAGAAAAGTATAATTGTAGGTCTTGCATTGGCAAGTACTCTTTTGGTCTCATGTAAGAAGGACTTTTTAGAAACAAATGCCTCTGGTTCTATTACAAGCGAGACTCTTAGGAAGTATAACGAAGAAAACCCTAATGTTGTAGAACCCCTTCAGCAAGGAATGTTTAGAGGGCTTTATTCGTGGATGTACACTCGTGGTTCCGGAGGTCTTCCCAGTTCTCACGTGGATATAGGGCAAAAAGGGATGGATTTGATGTCAGACCTTCTTTGTGGAGACTTCGTAAAGTCCGGGAACACTTATGGATGGCACGGAGATCTTCAGCAGTACACTGCTACTAGCGACAAGAACAACCTCCTAAACTACATGGTTTGGCGCTACTACTACCGTATTATCTTTACTGCAAATGGAGTTTTGGATAATCTTGGAGGTGATGAAGCCTCTTTCGAGAAAAACGAACAAAATGCTTCTGCTCGCTTCTCAATGGGGCAAGCATTGGGCATGAGAGGTTACGCTTACTTCTATTTGATGCAGTTTCTTACTAAGGAATATGCTCCCGAAGAACTTTCTATTCCATTGTATAGAAGTCCATCCAAAGAAGTTAATATGCCTGTAGTTCCACAAAAGGATATTTACAATAGGATTATAGCGGACCTTACCAAGTCTATAGAGTATTTGGATGGTTTTACTCGTGACGGTAAGTATCAGGTGAACTCTGATGTTTCAAGAGTTTTTCTTGCTTATACTTATGCAGCAATGGGCGACTATGCTAAGGCCGAAGCTTTGTCTGCAGAAGTGATGAATAACAAGGAATATTCGATCTTTGGTCCGGAGGATATTGTATATGCGGGGGATCCTACTAAGGGAGGATTTAACTCCATACAGCTTCCAGGTGTGATTTGGGGAACGGACTTAACTGTAGATATGGGTATGAGATTAGTCTCTTTTTGGGGACATATAGATCCTTTTCACTATTCTTATGCCGCAGCCGGAGAGCCGAGAGTCATGGATACGAATCTCTATGATTTGATAAGAGAAGA
This sequence comes from Porphyromonas sp., assembly GCA_030529525.1. GTDB lineage: Bacteria > Bacteroidota > Bacteroidia > Bacteroidales > Porphyromonadaceae > Porphyromonas_A. The sequence continues at coordinate 5,994 of JAUMWS010000088.1, forward strand.
TGATATTCGCGCAAAACAGGTAGGTAAATTTGGTAGAAATAGCAATCTCCCATACAATAAATTCTATCCGACAGAACGCAAGGTCAGTGGAATTTTTGAAACTGATTGTGACTACATTTATATCCGTGTGGATGAAATGCATCTTCTAAATGCAGAAGCAAAAGCAGCTCAAGGTAAAGATGCAGAAGCAAAGGCGGTTCTTAAGGCCTATCTTAAAGATCGTATTGCGGACTTGTCTTTCATTGATGGTCTTTCAGGAGATGATTTGAAGAAAGAGATCTACAACCAGACTCGCATTGAGTTTTTGGGAGAAGGAAAGTCCTATTTGGCTATGAAGCGTAACAAAGCAACAGTTACTTTTGGAAAACTTCGTTTTGATAACTTTAAAGAACAATCTATGGCCTATAATGATAACCGTATGTTCTTTAAAATTCCTGAGAATGAAGAAGTAAACAATCCGAACTTGCGTAAATAAGACTCCTTTTAGCCTTGTTTATGATAAAAAAATGAGTTTTCTTAGAATAGATACTCAGAGATAGAGTTTTTTTAAAGACGTCTATAAAAGGTAAAGTCCCCTTTCTCATTTGAGAGAGGGGATTTTATTCTTTTTAAGCACTCTCAATTATCTGTTTTTTGTGTCAAAAATGAGACGGGATAAAAAGTTTTATTCTACAATAAAGAAATCTTCCTATTGAAGTCTTCTTTCTTTATATTTGCTTTCTTTCCCCTTCCCATGCCCAACAAGATACACGTAAAAGTGAGGATCTCACCGAAGAGTGTGAGTATCGAGTGATGAACTTCACCTTGTGGATCGTAGAATAGGCCGAAGAAGATTACTATGATGCCTGAGATGAGTAGGGTTGTAGCCATGAAGTATCTGATCTTTTTATAGGCAAGAGGAGAGGGGTGTTTCTCTTTTTGTATCGGTGTCATATTTAGGGGGAGTTTTTGATTATGTTTGTTGCCAACAGGCATTCTATCTTAATGTATTATTGTCATCTTTTGGGATATTTGGCTTGGCTTTATGGGTATAAAGCGTGAACCTTCTGATGCAGATTAGAGAGGTGTTTTGGTGTAGAGTAATGGGGAGCCGAACTGCTTCGAGGATTTATCCTGCACAAAGTTCTTTTACAGCTCTTTGTACTCTTGTTTTGCATCAAAGCAGGGACAGAGTTTTATCCACTCATCAGGAGATATTTTCCCATCCCTGTTCCTGTCGGGGCTTAAATCTCTATGCCCGACTATCGCAGCATCCGGATAAGAGCGTTTCAGAGCTATCAGAAGAGCTTTTATTGTATGTTTCTGCTCTATTGTTCGAGTATCTGCCGGTTTTCCGTCTTTTCTTATGCCACCTTCATAGCATATCCCTATGGAGTTTACATTGTGTCCATAGACGTGTGCACCGATATTTTCTATCTCTCTGGTTTTGTGAAGAGTGCCATCTGTGCGGATATAGAAGTGATAGCCGATACCTCGAAATCCACGTGCGGTGTGATCTCTTCTCAAGCGTTCGACCGAATAGTTGCCGTCTATCCGTGTTGCACTACAATGCAGTACTATAAGTCTTATTTTTCGTCTGTTGTCATTCATCGTTATAGGTCTTGATATTATGGTTAAGAAATCTGTTGGGGAAAGAAGACCGGAGCAAGAAAGGTGTTGCTCCGGTCTTTGTCATTCATTCTCTCAGAAGCTACCGGTCTGTTTTCTTAAGAGATGAAGAGTGAGGCTGTAGGAGTGATGGGAGCTATTAGAAAGATCCTTCGCTACCACCATTCTGTCCTCCTGTAGAGTCTCCTGCGCCACTATCGGAAGAGT
>JAUMWS010000089.1:0-4063 GCA_030529525.1 Porphyromonas sp.
CCCTCTTATTGGTAACACCTTGTTGCTTAATAAGATAGTTCCATCTTGAATTTTCTACGTACAGAAATTTTTTTTCTTCCGCAAAGAAATTTTAGTCCTTTCCTTGAGGCTTTTTTCGGAAAGAGGAGTGCATACAAAAAAGACCCTGATGCCTGTTCGGGCATCAAGGTCTTTGGGTTTGAGAATATCGTCTCTCTTTTCCGGGAATGACCGAAAGTTTACTTCTTTCCTGCCGGCTTCTTACTGCCTTTGTAGATGAGAACGGCTATGATGACTGCGGCTATTCCCATGAAGATGTATCCTAAGAGATGGCTGTTCTTCATGACATAGTCCATGAGCTTGTCCTGAGGAACGAAAGAAGCAAAGTAGTAACCCATGGCTGCAAGGATGGCGTTCCAAACTCCGGCGCCGATGAATGTGTAGAGGACAAACTGCGGGAGTTTCATCCTGGCAAGTCCGGCCGGAATCGAGATGAGTTGGCGAATACCGGGAACAAGCCTCCCCATCAGCGTGGAGATGATACCATTTTTGTAAAAGAAGCTTTCTGCCTTCTGTACCTTGGCCTCGTTGATGAGACACATCGCCCCGATCCGACTATTGGCAAACCTGTAAACGATCTTTCGGCCGAGAAAGAGCGCCAAATAGTAGTTGATGAGAGCCCCGATGGTAGCCCCGACAGTGCCGGACAAGACCACGAGATAAACGTTCAGCTCCCCCGTCGATGCAGCTTTGTATGCCGCCGGAGGAATGACCACCTCCGAAGGAAAAGGAATGAACGAACTCTCGATAATCATCAGGAGAGTGATCGTGAAATAGTCTAAGGACTCTAATGCCCATTGAAATAGAGATGCTGTATCCATCGTATGCTTCTGTTTTCTGTTTATTGAATGGGAGTGAGCTTGGCGTATCGTGCTATGAGTAGCTTTTCTCCCTCGGTGTCGAATATGATTTTTATTTTTATTCCGTGATCGCTTTGTACCATCTCCTGAACAGTCCCGTTCCCAAAGATGTGATGATTGACGCGGTCTCCCTCTTTGTACGAGAGGGCTTGCGTCGTGGCAGATTGGGGTGCCTCTTTAAGCGGTTCCAGCTTCTTTTCCCGAATCACGGGCTTTGCCAGAAATGGAGAAGCGGATCGCTCTTTTCTGAAGCGGAAGTCGCTTTCGTTGTTGATGAACTTTTCGTCAAGATCGTACAAGAACCTGCTTGGAAAGGATTGCACATACTTTCCATAGCTGCTGCGAGAGTACGCAAAAGAGATACAGCACTCTATCTTGGCTCTTGTTATTGCCACATAGAGCAGCCGGCGCTCTTCTTCCACTCCGTTCACGGTATCGATGCTCCGCTCGGAAGGTATCAGCCCATCTTCCACGCCCACTATAAATACGTAGTCGTACTCCAAACCTTTGGAGGTGTGCATGGTCATCAGCGTTACTTTCGGAGAGTCGTCTTTCTCGTCTTGGTCTCTGTCCGTATAGAGTGCCACCTCCTGAAGATACTCTTCCGGCGTGGGCGCCTCCACCCCTTCGTCCTCCTTCAGAGCGGTATATTCGTCTATGGCATTGAGAAGCTCCGAAACGTTTTGCTTGCGATCCTCTCCCTCCGGAGTTTTGTCGGAGTCCAAAAGAGTGTAGAGTCCGCTTTTCTGGAGAATGCTTTGCGCCAACAGAAGCAATGTCGTGCTCTTTGATTCTTCTTTGAATCCCAGAATCATGTCGGCGAAAGCTCTGAACTTCTTTACCGCGGCAGGCTTGAGAGCATTGCCAAGCTCCGGTTCATTGACAATGGCATTCATGTAAGAACACCCTTTCTCTTGAGCAAATTTGTGGAGTTGCTCGAAAGAGGTAGCGCCTATTCCCCTCGCCGGCATGTTATATATGCGTCGGAAAGCTTCGTCGTCGTCCATATTGACCAACAAGCGAAGGTAGGCAATGACATCTTTGACCTCTTTCCGTTCGTAGAAAGACATCCCGCCGTATATTCTCAGTTTGATGCCCAAAACCCTGATCTGGTCTTCCAATATACGGCTCTGCGCATTGGTGCGGTAGAGGATGGCTATATCTTCAGGGTCTGCACCACTCTCCTGTATAAGGTTTAGTATCCTTGCTCCTACCGCTTGTGCCTCTATGTTGGCAGAATATGCGGAAAGAAGAGTGGTCTTTTGCCCCGGCCCTTTTACGCTGACAACCTCTTTGGGTATGCGTTGTGTGTTCTTCTCTATGAGTCCGCTCGCCAAATCCACAATATTAGAGGTGGAGCGGTAGTTCTTGGTCAGCTTGAAGAGAGCAGCATTCTCGAAAGATTTTCGGAAGTTGAGGATGTTGTCTATACGTGCTCCTCGGAAGGAGTAAATACTCTGACTGTCGTCCCCTACGACGCAAACGGTACAATCTTCTCCACACAAAAACTTTACGATCTGATGTTGTACCCGATTGGTATCCTGATACTCATCTACGAGTATGAATTTGTACCTGTCCTGCAACTCTTCTCTTGCTTCTTTGTGCTCATTAAGAAGCTTGTAGGTATAGAGCAACAGATCGTCAAAGTCCATAGCATTGGCGGCAATGCATCTCTCGGAGTAAAGTAAAAAGATATCTTTCACTCTTGGCATCTGGCGCTTTCTGTCTGCATCTGTCAGAGTCGGAGAAAGGGCATACTGCTTGGCGGATATCATATTATTTTTTGCTCCGGAGATAATACTTTGAACCGTATTGGGTCTGTATTGCTTCTCATCCAACTTCATATCCTTAATGATGCTTTTGAGAAGAGCACGAGAGTCTGCCGTATCATATATGGTATAGGAAGAGGTAAAGCCGATATGGGAAGCATAATGCCTTAGAAGTCGAGAGAAGATGGAGTGAAATGTCCCCATCGGTATCATCTGTGCCACGCTTCTGCCCACGGTCGATGCTATACGCTCTCGCATCTCTCGGGCAGCTTTATTGGTAAACGTTAACGCCAGAATACTATACGGAGCGTAACCTTGTGCTATGAGATATGCAACCTTTGTGGTAAGCACACGAGTCTTGCCCGAGCCTGCGCCTGCAAGTATCAAAGAGTGTCCCTGACAGTACAGTACGGCTTCACGCTGTTCGTTGTTGAGTTCTTCAAGAGACGACTCTATGTTCATAACTCTTTGTTTAGAAATTGTGCCGTATAAGATTTGGCTATCACTTCCGGACGTATCATCTCTTCGGGAGTTCCTTGGAAAATGATCTGCCCCCCACCTTTACCCCCTTCCGGACCAAGGTCTATGATATAGTCTGCAACCTTTATCACATCCAGGTTGTGCTCTATTACAACTACCGTATTACCCCTTTCTACAAGGCTCTGAAGAATATTTAGAAGCATTCGGATGTCCTCAAAGTGTAAGCCGGTAGTAGGCTCATCCAAGAAGTAAATGGTCTTTCCCGTGTCTCTTTTGGACAATTCCGTCGCCAACTTTATCCGTTGGCATTCCCCCCCCGATAGTGTGGAAGAGGGTTGTCCGAGTTTAATGTATCCAAGTCCGACATCCTGAAGTGTCTTTATCTTTCTAAGAATCGACGGATTGTTTTCAAAGAACTCCACAGCTCTGTTTACGGTCATATCCAAGATATCGGATATAGACTTGCCTTTGTATCGAACCTCCAATGTCTCCCTATTGTATCGCTTACCCTTGCAAGCTTCACAAGGCACGTAGACATCGGGCAAGAAGTTCATCTCTATCGTTTTATAGCCATTACCTTTACAGGTTTCACACCTTCCTCCTTTTATGTTAAATGAAAACCTTCCCGGTTTATAGCCACGCATTTTACTCTCCGGAAGTTCCACAAACAGATTTCGTATGAGAGTAAAAATACCTACATAGGTGGCAGGATTGCTTCGGGGCATCCGTCCTATCGGGCTCTGATCTACAGCTACAACCTTATCTATATATTCTAAGCCTTCTATCTCCTTATAGGGAAGAGGAGAAGTCTGTGAGCGGTAAAAATGACTGCTTAGAATTGGATAGAGAGTAGCATTGATAAGAGAAGACTTGCCACTTCCCGAAACTCCGGTAACACATGTGAGAGTTCCTACC
>JAUMWS010000089.1:4073-7614 GCA_030529525.1 Porphyromonas sp.
TATCTCCTTTCAGATTGTTTCCTGTAGCTCCTTTTAGCACTAAAGTTTCGCCTGTTCCTTTTCTGCGATCTGTGGGAATCTCTATCTTCTTTATTCCTTTTAGGTATTGAGCCGTAACCGTCTCCTTTTCGAGCATCTCTTTTGGTGTTCCGGCAAAGACCACTCGACCTCCTTTTCGTCCGGCCCCGGGACCTAAGTCAACGACGTAATCGGCCTCCAACATCATATCCTTATCGTGTTCTACAACGATAAGAGAGTTACCCTGATCTCTAAGACTCTTTAAGGAATGTATCAACTTGACATTATCTCTCTGATGCAAGCCTATACTTGGTTCATCAAGAATATAAAGGACATTTACCAGCTTACTACCTATTTGGGTTGCCAAACGAATACGCTGGCTCTCACCACCACTTAGAGAAGCGGAGGAACGGTTGAGGCTTAAATAATCAAGCCCGACATCCAGTAGGAAATCCGTTCTTGCATCTATCTCCTTTATGATCTCTTCTGCTATGCTCCACTGCCTCTTATCAAACTTTGTCCTGAGAGAAGCTATCCACTCTTTGAAGTCCGGAAGATGCATTGTGGATACCTCCATAATATCCTTTTGATCTATCTTGAAGTGTAAGCTTTCACGTTTGAGACGCTTTCCCAAACAGAGAGGACACTCTACGTGAGTGCTGAACTGCTCTGCCCATTTTCTTGCAGCATGAGACTCTTCTATCTCTGCATATTGATTGATATACTCGGAAAGTCCATTGTATTCGAGAAGCTTGTCGGGCAAGACTCCGGACGGAATCTCTTTGGGCCGGCTCAATGTGTAATTGGTCCCATTCAGAATATCGTCTATCAGCTCTTCCGGAAGCTCTCCTACCGGATCATCTATAGAGAAACCATGATGCTCGCAAATGGACATGAGCTGAGCCGAAATCATATTTCTTTTGAGTTTACCTATGGGTTCTATTCCTCCATCTCGAATACTGAGTCTCGGATTCGGAAATATCTTCTCTGCTTGTAGTGCCGTAATCTTTCCCAATCCCTTGCATTTTGGGCATGCCCCTTGTGGAGAATTAAAAGAGAAAGAGTGGGGCGCCGGTTCAGAGTAGGACAACCCCGTTGTGGGGCACATGAGCGAACGAGAATAATAATGAGGAGTATCGGGATCGTCAAACGTAATGACAACCATTTGATCTTTCCCCTGCTTGAGAGCTGTTCGCACGCTCTCCTTTATACGACTTTCGGAGCTGTCCGATACCTTTATTCTGTCTATTACCACCTCTATCCGGTGAATTTGGTATCTTGAAAGAGCCATATTACGCTCTATCTCCCTCATCTGTCCGTCTATTCTGACATTCAGATAACCTTTCTTCCTGAGCTGATCCAGCAGTTCCCGATAGTGTCCTTTTCTATCTTTTACGACGGGAGCAAGGAGATATATTTTCTGACCGGAGAAGGTAGAAGATATGGAAGAGACTATCTGCTCTTCCGTATAGCGAACCATTGGCTTTCCGGTGTTGTAGGAGTAAGCTGTCGCGACACGTGCGTAGAGAAGACGGAGAAAGTCGAATATCTCCGTTGTTGTTCCGACGGTAGAACGAGGATTTTTGTTCGTTGTCTTCTGCTCGATAGAGATTACAGGGCTTAATCCTGTGATTTTATCCACATCCGGACGCTCCATATTACCGAGAAATCCTCTTGCATAGCTCGAAAAAGTTTCGATATACCGTCTGCTTCCTTCCGCAAATATTGTATCGAAAGCAAGAGAAGACTTTCCGCTTCCACTCAGCCCTGTCAGAACGCAGAGAGAGTTACGGGGCAAGTCTACATCAATATTTTTCAGGTTATGGACACGTGCACCTCGGACTTTCAGTACACCATGCTCTATTTTATCTATATCTTTTGTCTTATCAGGCTCTGTCATGAAAGAAAAACGTGTCCCAAAATGGACGGAGCAAAGATACGTTTTTCCAAGAAGCTTTCCAATCTCCTTTCACATCCTCGGAGCGGAACGGCAGGCTCTGTTTTTGACGTTCGGTGGGCATAAAAGTTCAGCCGACTGCTCTTGCAAAAACAGTCGACTGAACCTCTGTTTCTTCCTAAGCAGAGACGCTGAAATTTATGTTTCCGAAATCAGTTGGGCTTGTATTTGAAGATATTGATGGCAAACACCTTCTTCCCTCCCTCAATATCATCGAATCCTCGTGCCCTCAGCACGTAGACTCTGTTCTTTGTTTTGTTTACAAAACAGAATGCATATTCTTCTCATGCTTTTTGGTGTCGAACTTAGCATACCTGACTTTACCTTTGTACTTCCCGTATCCCACTTCCTTTGTGCTTTCAAGAGTGCTTCTATGCTCTGTTTCCTCTTCTTTCCTGATCTGTGGGTACTTATTGGCCGGTTTTTCCAGATGATAAATAAACTTTTCGGGCAGCTCTTTGAGCGGATTCAGTATGGCTCTGCGCTGTTTTCCATACTGCTCGAAGTTGAAGTAGACATTAGGTTTTTTCTCTTTTTTCCTAACAACGAAGAGACCATCTCCATCTTTTGATTGCGTGTCCGGGAACATCTTATTGAGGAAGTGCTCTTTATTGAAGCCGTTCTTCTGCAACAGACTATAGACGTTCATTACAGCGGTGTATAGCGAAGGAGCTTCCAGTTTTATGGACGCTTTCAGGAGCACTTTCGTAGTGGCATGGACACGATACTCGGTCTCCTTAACATCCTTGTCTTCGTATTTGAACAGATAAAGATCATAGACTATCTTTTTTTCGGATCTGCCGGAACCAGCTTTGCCAGCGTTCCGCCTCGTTTTCCCTCCACGCTTTCCACTTTCTTCATATCGACCTTATGGGCCAATACAGGGATAAGAACGCGTCCTTCTGTGATGTTTGAATAGGGATCGTCCGGTTTTTCGACGTCATCTCGTTTACAACATGCAACGAGTCCGAGTGTTAGGACAAGAAACCAAGTTGAGGTTTGAAACACTCTTGCTTTCATAGTTTTCGTTTTCATAGTAGAAGTCTGTTTTTTTGTTTACTTTTCTTTTATCTATGAAGCCCTGCAGATGGCAGTTCATTCATATCTAAACACAGGTACTTCTACCCCTCATCTGATCTTCGCACCTGCAATGTAGCCCTTTTCTTTGATTTGAACAAAAGCGAAAGTAGAAAGGTGTGAAAATAAGGTTAGGAACGATAATGACGTTCGGGGAAAAAGAAAAATGTTTTTTGGGAGCGGCAGAGTCGGCATTTTGCTTTTTTATTCTTTCGGAGTACTGGTTATTAGGTCATTATCCCCTCATCTGCTCTATCTTCTCCGTTAGGGAAGGAGATAAAAACTCCCTTTCTCAAGGAAGTTTTATGGTGAAAATTCAATACTCGAATTTGATGTTTTTTGATACGGAATTTGCACCCGACATCGCCCCCGCCGAGCCTAAAAGAAAAAATTCCGAAGGTTGATTGAAAAAAGAGTTGGGACTCTGAAGAAGGTCTTGTGTAGGGGTAAGAATTTGTGTACGTACGAAAAAATATTTCTGTACGTACA
>JAUMWS010000090.1 GCA_030529525.1 Porphyromonas sp.
CCTCTCTCCTCTACAAGATCCTTACAAAGTTTGTAAAGAGGAGGAACACCCACACCGCCACCCACAAGAAGCGGACGGCGGATAGGTGCAGATATATCGAAACCATTGCCAAGACCGGTCAGGAGATCAAGCTCCGAGCCGACACTCATCTTCGAAAGCGTTTCCGTTCCGGAGCCAAAAACCTTATAAATTAAGGTCAATGTCTTGTCGTCGTAGTAGCAAACGGAGATCGGACGACGCAGGAAGTGCCCCTGCACAAGGATATTGACAAACTGTCCGGGACGGGAAAAGTATTGTGTGTCTCCCTCCAAAACCATCTGCCATACAGCCTCTGCAATGTTGGTATTACTAAGGATAGTGTATCTTCCTTTCTTGTACATTATATCCGTTTTATTTATTCGGCATCTATGGTTGAAACTTTCAGAGTGATCTCCTCCAGCACATCCAAAAGAACTTTTACGGTCTCCAAAGCTGTGAATACCGTAACATTGTTCTCCACGGCAGCCCTACGAATCTCGTAGCCGTCCAGACGAGTGTTGTGCTGATTTACGTCTATCGAATTGATCACATAGCTTACATATCCCTGTCTTAGAGAGTCTATGATTTCCGAACTGCCTTCACTCAACTTATGGAGTGTACGTGTGCGGATACCGTTTTCTCTCAAATATTTTGCCGTACCGGTAGTAGCCTCTATGTTAAATCCGAGATTGTAGAAGCGTCTTATCAGTGGAAGTGCTTTCTCTTTGGCTGCATCTGCAAGCGTAACGATGACCGTACCATAGTTTGCCACGTTCATGCCCGTTGCCTGAAGCGCTTTGTACAGAGCACGAGTGAGAGTCTTATCGTATCCGATAGCCTCTCCGGTAGACTTCATTTCGGGACTAAGGTAAGAGTCCATTCCTCTAATCTTGGCAAAAGAGAAGGTTGGAGCCTTTACGTACCAGCGTTTCTTTTCTGCCGGATAGTCGGATCCGTATCCAAGTTCTTCCAAAGTTTTACCCAGCATAACCTGTGTAGCAACGTGTGCCATAGGTATTCCGGTCGCTTTTGAAAGGAACGGCACGGTACGGGAAGAGCGCGGATTGACCTCTATGACATAGACATCTTCCTTGTCGTCCACTATGAACTGTATGTTGAACAAACCTCTGATACCTATTCGCAAGCCCAACTGCTTGGAGTAGTTGAGTATCGTCTCTTTCACTTTCTGGCTTACTGAGAATGTCGGATAGACACTGATAGAGTCTCCGGAGTGAATACCGGTTCGTTCTACGTGCTCCATGATACCGGGGATAAATACATCCGTTCCATCGCAGATAGCATCTATCTCAAGCTCCTTACCTATAATATACCTGTCTACAAGTACCGGCTGATCGGTATTAAGCTCCACAGCATTTTGGAGATAATGACGTAGCCTTTCCTCGTTGGAGACTATCTGCATTGCTCTACCACCAAGAACGTAACTCGGTCTAACGAGTACCGGATAACCGATGCGTGCCGCTGCTTTTACACCATCCTCTATATTGGTTACGGCTTCCGCTTCCGGTTGAGGGATTTTCAACTCTTCCATGATGCGCTCAAAGCATCCGCGGTCTTCTGCATTGCGTATTGCCTCTACATCCGTTCCGATAATCGGCACTCCCAATTTATGTAGTGGTTCTGCGAGGTTAATAGCTGTCTGCCCTCCGAGAGATACTATTGTGCCGACAGGTTTCTCCAAGTCGTACACATTCATGACATCTTCTACTGTGAGCGGTTCAAAGTATAGTTTGTCGCTTGTGGTATAGTCCGTGGAGACTGTTTCCGGATTGTTGTTGATGATGATAGCCTCGTATCCCGCCTCACGAATAGACCATACGGCATGAACTGTAGAGTAATCGAACTCCACTCCCTGCCCGATACGGATAGGCCCTGAACCAAGTACAAGAATCTTCTTTCTATCGCTCGGTGCAGACTCCGATTCGTCATCATAGCTGGAGTAGAAGTATGGAATATCCCGGTCTGTCTGCCCTGCACAGCTATCCATCATCTTATAAACCGGATAGATGTTGTGTTCTTTGCGGAAAAGATACATCTCTTCCTGACTCATATTCCAGAGCGTTCCTACATACTGATCGCTAAAACCGAGCTTCTTTACTTCTCTTAAAACGGTCGGATTCTTGATATTTTCACGCACTAAAGCCTCATGCGTTACGATATTTTTGAACTTCTCAAGGAAGAAGAGGTCTATCTTCGTGTTGTTGTAGATAAGAGAAAGGTCCACGCCATTGCGGATAAGTTGGGCTATTGCGTAGACACGCTCATCGGTCGGAGTCTTGATATACTCCAAAAGTTCGGAGCTGCTCTTTTCGTCAAAACTCTTTTTGTGGATGTGGCAGACGCCTTGCTCCAAACTGCGAATAGCTTTAAGGAAAGACTCTTCCATGGTACGTCCGATACTCATAACCTCTCCCGTCGCTTTCATCTGCGTACCAAGAGTATTCGAAGCATCGCTGAACTTATCGAATGGGAAGCGGGCAACTTTCGTTACGACATAGTCTATCGTAGGCTCACAGCATGCCGGCAGATCCTTAATAAGGATTTCATCCAAATGCATACCCACTGCCACTTTTGCCGTTACACGAGCTATTGGGTAGCCCGTAGCTTTGGAAGCCAAAGCGGAAGAGCGAGAAACACGAGGATTTACCTCTATAAGATAGTAATTGAAAGAGAGTGGATCCAACGCAAACTGCACGTTACAGCCACCTTCTATCTTCAGTTCACGAATGATTCGTAACGCACTATCTCGTAGCATCTGCACCTCCTTATTGGTCAGTGTCTGGCTTGGAGCCACAACGATAGAGTCTCCCGTATGCACGCCAACCGGATCTATATTCTCCATGCTACAGATTGCCATTGCAGTATCGTTACTGTCGCGCATCACTTCAAACTCGATCTCCTTGTAGCCCTTAATGCTCTTTTCTATGAGGACCTGGTGAACAGGAGAGAGGAAGAGTGCATTACGCATAAGTTCTCGAAGTTCATCTTCATCATCGGCAAAGCCACCACCTGTACCTCCAAGCGTAAATGCCGGACGAAGCACTACCGGATAGCCTATCTCTGCGGCTACTTCCACTCCTTCTTCAATGGTATGAGCTATCTTGGAAGGAAGTACCGGCTCTCCAAGGCCTTTACACAGCTCCTTGAACAGATCTCTATCTTCTGCTCTCTCTATACAGGTAAGAGAAGTACCAAGCATTTCTACCTTACATTCGTCAAGTATTCCTTTCTTGGCAAGTTGCATAGACAGATTCAGCCCCGTCTGTCCTCCCAGACTCGGAAGAAGCGCATCCGGTCTCTCGTAGCGAATAATCTTTGCGGCATATTCCAGTGTAAGAGGTTCCATATAGACCTTATCTGCCATATTGGTATCCGTCATTATGGTTGCCGGATTGGAGTTGAGGAGGATCACCTCATACCCCTCCTCTTTCAAGGCGATACATGCTTGCGTTCCTGCGTAGTCGAACTCTGCAGCCTGACCTATCACGATAGGACCGGAGCCTATCACCATTATCTTTTTTATGTCTGTTCTCTTTGGCATCTTCTACTTATTTTTTCATCAGATCTATAAAACCGTCAAACACCTCTTTGTAATCTGTCGGGCCCGGGTTGCTTTCGGGACAGAATTGGGTAGTCATCACCTTATCCTCCTCGCATACCATACCTTCAATATCTTTCAGTACCACATTGCGGTGCGTAGCCACAAGCTTCGTTCCTTCCAAGCTACCCTCTCTCATGGAGTAACCATGGTTTTCGGCAGCCATCTTTACTCTGCCCGTACGAAGGTCTTTAACGGGGAACGAGCCACGGTGTCCCACACGCATCTTGTAGGATATTGCACCATAAGCGTGTCCCATAAGCGTGTGTCCGAGCGAGATTCCAAGCATCGGAACTTTCCCTTTAAGTTGCTCTATGGTCTCAAGGACATTGGGCAGATCTGCCGGGTTGCCCGGTCCGCCTGCAAGTACTACACCGTCCGGAGCAAAAGCAAGGATCTCTTCAGCCGTCGTATCGAACGGTACGATAGTAACATTACATCCTCTTTTGTTCAGACTTCTGATAACGCTATACTTCACACCCAAGTCCAGTACCACGACATCATAAATATGGCCCGGTGTACGAGTCAGCCATCGTTTCTTACAGCTCACACGGGAAACACCATCTGTCGGGAGCGTCCAAGCCGCCAACTTTGCCTTTGCCTCCTCTACCGGAGTATCGGGAGAAGTGAAAAGAACTTTCTGTGCCCCCTCTTGTCTGATAATTCTTGTCAGGGCGCGGGTATCTACTCCCTCTATTCCGGGGATGTTATACTCCTCCATCACTTCGCTCAGTGTTTTCGTGTACCTGAAGTTACTCGGAGAGTCGTTGTATTCCTTTACCACAAATCCTCCTGCTACAGGATACTTCGCTTCATAGTCTTCATCCGCTACTCCGTAGTTTCCTATAAGAGGATAAGTAAGCACCACTGCCTGATCTACGTACGCCGGGTCTGAAAGTATCTCCTGATACCCGACCATGGCAGTATCGAAGACCAACTCCCGAATCGCTTCTACTTTGGCTCCAAAGCCATAACCATAAAACTCCCTGCCGTCGCTCAAGACGATCTTTGCAGTGTATGGTCTTATCGTTGTCGTCATCTTCTGAAAAAATATATCTGTTAAAGTCTCTTTGACATTTCGTTATCTACATAAGCGTGTCTGCCTGCTACGACGGTAAGCATCGTTTTACCTTGTACATCCCAACCCGTAAACGGTGTGGCTCTACCTTTGGAAAGGAACGTTTCGGGGTCTACCTTGTACTTCGCTTCAAGGTCCATTACCGTAAAGTCTGCGCTATCTCCCACAGATGTACCACCATCTATGCGGAACAGACGACGAGGATTATTTGCCATCAAGTCCATAAGATGTTCAAGAGACATCTTTCCCGGCACGACGAAATACTTATACATGAGAGGGAATGCCGTTTCCAGTCCCACGATACCCATATTGCTACCGGCAAGTCCTCTGCTTTTTTCTTCGGCGGTATGCGGAGCATGGTCTGTGGCGATGCACTCCAACGTTCCGTCCATGATGCCTCGGAACAGAGCCTCTTGGTCTTCCTTGCTTCTGATAGGCGGGTTCATCTTAAATCTTCCGTCCTCTTCTATCTCCATATCTGTCAGAAGCAGATAGTGGGGAGCCGTTTCTCCACTGACACGAAGACCTTTTGCTTTTGCCTGTCGGATAAGCTCGACACTCTCTTTCGTAGATACGTGGCAGACGTGATACTGGCAACCGGTACGTTCGCTGTACTCGATATCTCTCTTCACTTGAAGCCACTCGCTTTCGGAACAGATACCCTTGTGTCCGTGTGCTTTGCAGTACTCTCCATCGTGGATATAGCCTCCCTTTATCAGCTCTTCCACTTCGCAGTGAGCCACAATCGGTCTATCCATCACGGCACATCTGCGCATCGCCTCTTCCATGAGAGAGTCTTCCTGCACGCCTCTGCCGTCGTCGGAAAATCCTGCCACTCGTGATTCTATTTCGGCGAAGTCTACAAGAGTACCTCCACCTTTCTGCCCCATCGTGATACAACCTATCGGGAATACTTTCACCACAGCCTGCTCCTCTATCATACGCTCTTGTACAGCGAGTGTCTCGCTACTGTCGGGAGCCGGATTAAGGTTAGGCATCGGACAGATAGCGGTGTATCCGCCATGTGCAGCGGCTGCCGTACCGGTGGCATAGGTCTCCTTTGCCGAAAATCCCGGCTCACGCATGTGGACATGAACGTCTACCAAGCCCGGTAAAAGGGTTAGCTCGTTAAGGTCTATCACACGATCTTCTGCATCGGTAGCCTCTATCTTTGCCTCTACGGCTTCTATCTTTCCATCCTTCACTGCCACATCGTAGCGTCCCAGTTCTTTTTTATCTGTTCGGTAAACAGTTGCGTTTTTGTAGATTGTTCTTGGTGTATTCATATTGGGTCTTTAATACAAAAAAGGGTAACCGAATAACCCGGCTACCCTAACGGAAAATTGAGAAAATATCGTAAGAAGAGAAAAAGAAAAAGAAACAGGACTGACCCGTGCTATAGACTCGGGTACCGCTACACTGCATCTCTGTACAACTCCTTAGCCTCTCCATTATATACTGCATCATTTGCTCTTGCAAAGTTAGTGCAAACTTTTGGGTTGCGCAAGTGCGAAATACTCTTTTCATTATCTTTGTAAAGGAACAAAAAAGGTTCGATTATGAAGGCGAAAACAATAAACGCTTCCACTTTGAGAAAAATCCGCTGGACACCCTATATTTTAAGGTATATACTTCCTCTTATCTTTCTTCTTGCAGGCACTGTTTACATCGTAAAGAGAGTCTCCAATCACAGCATCAGCCACAACTACTACACAGATATGGAACGGCTCTCACCCGAAGAGGGACTGAAGCTGATGAGCTACAAAGGAAGATATACCACAGCCTTTAACGATCTGAATGACGAGCAACTGGTCGTGGCACAGAGCATCGGGATAGAACCCATGCAAAGCCGGGAAGATCTGGATAGCCGGCTGAATGATCTGGTCGAAGTAAAAGAAACACAAGACTATGCCCTTGCCACCCTATCTCACTCTGTCCCATACCTTGTCCCTAAGGCAAAAAAGCTGCTGGACGAGATAGGCAAAAGATTTTCGGAAAAGCTATACCTCTATGGGCAGAAGCCGTATCGCCTGCAAGTAACGAGCATTACTCGTACCCTTGCAGATGTTCGAGGGCTATCCAAAAACAATGTAAACTCTACTCCCAACTCTACCCACCTCTACGGCACTACCATAGATATATCTTGGGCAACCTTTGTAGAGCCTCCCTTAAACTATAAGGCGAAAAATGGAGAGAAGGATCTCTCTCCGGAACAACTTAAAGGAGTGCTGGCACAAGTGCTTCACGAACTGAAAGAGGCGGGTCGCTGCTTTGTAAAACACGAACGCAAACAACCCTGCTTCCATATCACGGTCAGGTAGTATTTATCTTATAAGAAAACCCTCTTTACCGTTTTTATATATTCCGTACCGGTAAATTCTCCCCATCTCCCTTTTCCTATTTTGATCATTGCTCTTGTTTTGAGAGCACGACCAAACTGTTAAATCGCGGCTATTTTATTAACACTAATTTCGATAGCCGTTAAGCAAAAATGAGAAACAAGTATATTCTGTCCGCTTAACGGGTTTAATTTTTCAATGAACCCGTTTACCGATTTCATTTAACCC
>JAUMWS010000091.1 GCA_030529525.1 Porphyromonas sp.
AAATAAATTTGCGTACGTACAAAAATAAATTTGCGTACGTGAAGAAATTTTTATCCTTGCGAAAAGAGGAAATTTTCCGTCAATGAGCGGAACCGGATCGGTCAATGACCGGAACCGATTCCGCCACGAATCCGTCTGCCGTCTGTCTCTGTTTTTTTATCCGACAAAAGCGGCACCGTTTTCTCAGATCTCGAATCCGAAAGTCACGAGAGGAGCATGCTGTTGCGCACCGTAAACATCGGTTTCGCCCAATGCTCCGGACGGAATGGGACGAACGATGGTTACCTTGATCGCCTTGGCAGGGTCGAAGTGCACGATGTTCATGATGTCGTCTTCCGAAATGTTGTACAGCCGCGCGAACATCTGTTTGGTAAATACGTTGGCATCTTTTACCATGTGGTAGCCATCGAAGTCCTTGAAGATCACGTCGAATGTCAGCTCGTATGGTCCCGAGTTTTTGCTCCTGATCACGGAAGCAAGCTCTCTTAAAGTATATCCGGCCATGATTTATTTGCTTTTTCCTTGGTTAAACACTTCATACCTTGCAGGGAAAAGAGAGGTTGCATCCTCCACTTTCAGCAGATGATAGACATTGAACTCGAACACTTCTCCCACGTGGCAGTCGGACGGAGAGAATGGGAAAGCGAGATTCCCCGCCGTCGAAATCCGTCCTTCATAGCCGTAGTGCAGCATCGTACTCCTTGCAAAACCGCAGATCGTGTCCGCCTGCTCCTGTGTCTCTGCCACGGCTTCGATGATGATCAGAAGCTCTTGCGGGCAGAATTCATCGGCTCTATCCTTGAAGATCGCCATCGTACCGTTCTTTCCGTAAACCTTAAAGTCGAGGAAGAAGTCTCGTATTCCGTAAGCATCGAAGTTGTTTACCACACGCTCTTTTACCTTCTCTTTCACCTCGTCTATCTTGGAAATGAGGATAGGATCCTTGACCGCGGCGCAAGAGATGGTTCTATATCCCACCTTGCGCACACCTTCAAGCTTAACGAAATACTCTTCCGTCGGCTCGAACCTGCTGCCCGAAACACGTACCCGATTCTCCTCGATCTGCTCAAACTTGGTCTCATAAAGATTGATGGCACCACCGGGACCCGGAAGGATATAAGGATTGCTCTTCTCATACAACGTATGCGCAGCCACCGAAAGAGTGGTGCACTTACGAAGAGGAGAAAGCGTTTCCAGCTCAAAGTGGTCTCTTCTCAGGTAGCCGAACATACAGTCCGAACCACTACCGGGAAGCGCCGCGATGGCTGCACACTCCAAGATCTTACCCATGTGAATAGCCAACCCCTTGTCGTAGCCCCGACTTATAGCCAAGGCAGAGAAGACGCTGGGGTCGTACGCTCGTCCTGCCACTATCACATTCGCTCCATTCTTCTTGAGCGCTTCTATAATAGGCTCTTCTCCCATCTGGGCTACGATACGGACGCTCTCCTCCACATCTTTCTCCGTAAGTTCTTTTGCAGGCTTGAGCGGTGTGATGTTGCCCTTACGAAGTTCCGAAAGAATGAACTCCTTCCTAAACTCCGACTCTATCACAGCCATCTTGAAAGAGAGCCCCTTTTCTCTTGCAATCTCTCTGACAATATCCAAAACAAACTCAACGTGAGGATGTCCGCCCGCACCTCCGGCAGAACCGATGATCACAGGGATATTTCTCTCGATCCCCGCCGGAATCATATACTCAAGATCTCTTTTTACCGAGTTTCTGTCCGTAAAAGATTTGCCGGCTCCCAAGTAATATGGGCCCGGATCCGTACTTCCGGCATCCACGGCTATGACGTGCGGATTGCGCTTCATCCCTTCCAAAAAAGACTCTTCAGGAAAACCGTATCCCAAAATAGCCGTAGGAGAGAGTACTCTTATCTCTTCCATAATAATATATCGTAATTAGAGTTTATCTTTTAGTGAAAGTATTCTGCTCATCTCATTGAAGACTATCATGTAGCCTTCGTCCACACCCATACCGGGCTTCGCAAGAGCTTGAGCAGGTTGGGTCGCCATAGCGATATTGGCGCAGACTTCCGCAGAACGGCTTGTCTCATTGCACGTTCCTCCCAGGTAAGCATCCATTCCGTGCTCCTTGCAGTAGAGAACAGCCTCTATGGAGTTGTTTATACCTCCAAGGTCGGGAGTCTTTATCTGTGCCATATGACCTGCTTTAGCCTTAGAGAAGTCCACAATATCCTCAAACGTGTTGCACCATTCGTCCGCCACGATCTCAGCCGTAGAGCCTTTGGCATCCATATGTTTGCGTATAGCCGCCAAAGCATCTATTTGCGCCCACTTCTCTTCAACATCTACCGGACCTTCTACACGAAGCTTAAACGGCTTGGCTATCTCCTCAAGCTCCATCACATATTCTGCGATCTTCTCAAAGTCATTATTGAATACTACTCCAAGCGTACCGTACACATCAATGTGGATGATTGGATTATAGCTTTCAGCCGTTCTGTATTGGAGGATTCGATTTCTCAGCCACTCCACATATGCTTTTATCTTTTCGCCCTTTAGACCTACCTTCTGTTCTACGTGGTTAAACAGGGCATGAGGTAGCACTTCTGCTCCCTTCATTATCATCTTATCTGCATTCTCGTAGCGGTTATCGCCACTTTGAGTGAAAATCGGAATCATCTTATCCGAAACTTTCGTCCCGTACTCTTCGGCAATAACCTGAGCCATAAGCTTTCCCTTGCTCTTTGCCACGGCATCCAAGCAGGCTTGAGTCACTCCATAACGAATAGCCGTGTGATACTGCTTGCCTGTCTTCGGGCAGACAAATTTATCCACCAAGTCTGCCATTTCACGGAATGTCGTGATCTCCTTGCCCTCATACATTGGGGCAATCTCCTTCTCTATGACAGGAATAAAGTTCTCTGCCAAAAACAGCGGATCTCGTCCCCCTGCACCGGAGTACTGAACAGCTGCACAATCTCCATGCGCAACAGCTCCGTTTTCCAATATAAACAGAACCGAAATAGCCTCCCCCGCCTGACGAACAGAAGAGAATCCTTCCGTTACCGTTTCACCTTTATAGAAAGCTCCATCGCTCTCTGCTCCTTTCTTGATGGCTCTTTGGTCATCGAAGTAGAAACCGGTCTTACCGGCTGCACACACTACTTTTTTAATCTTCATCAGTATGTAGTTTCTAACGAGTTTATATTTAGTATTAGCTTTTAATCATAACAGAGAAAGTGTACAGGACTGAAAATCTGTACACTTTCTCTATCTTTTAGTTTGTATTTCTACCGACAAGGAAACCTTTACCAATAGCGTAGACATCATCTATCACCATTTGGAAGCTGACAGTGCGACCTTCGGCTCTTCCTCTTTCCTCAAGTTTTGCACGGTGAAATGCCTTAAGCTCTTCGCTGAAAGGGATATTTCCAAGTTCCAAAATTCTTACAGCTCCGAAGTTATCCCGTGCAGGCATTACCTTTCCGGCATTGTACTTCGATGGAGCAAACGGAATATCCAAAACGCCCGCTTCAAATGCGGCAATAGTTCCTTTCGCATAATCGCCCTTACCAAGCTCTTCCACTTTGTCGAGAATACATCTCATCTCCGCTTCTATAATCTCACTTTCTGCCAAAACAGCAGGTATCTCACGGAAGTCTTGGTCTCTCAACATAGAAATAACCTGCTTTGTAGCTCTAAGCCCGGAAGCATTGGCCTCTTTCGTTGGCACACCCATAGCCTCGTGTGGAGTCTTTACTATCACTTTTGTTGCCTTTGCAAGAGCGGCAGCAGCAGCTCCCCAAGATATTACTCCAAATGCTTTGGCTTCATCCTGCGGGAATCCACCCATCCATTGATGGAATACAGTAGTAACCGTACAGCCCTTATAGCCATATCTTTCAAGGTATTCTTCTGTCATTCTCTTCAGAGATCTTACCGCTGCAACATCTTGGATAAGATTACCGCACTGACCATAACCAACAGTGATATCCTTGACACCTTGTTCTGCGGCAAGTAAACTTTCAAGAACAGCCACCGAGTTAGAAATACACGGAGGTATCAATGTTCCGGTGAGAGGTCCAAAAGGTTCACGATTGATATTGATACCTGCCTCTGCATACATACCGCAAAGACGGTCTGTATACTGCCAGTAAGCAATGGTTTTCTCCAGAGAATAGTTCTTGGAATAGGGTATATTATAGGAGATACCGCCTCCCTCATAAGAAGTAAATCCACCGGCAATGGAGATTTCGGTTAGCAAGCGAGCATCCGGAGTACCATGACGAACCTGAACCGGGCTTTTAAGAGCAGACGTTACCGTTCTACAAATATCCACACCATAGTTAACGATAGGAAAGCCGTTGAGCATAGATCGACCTGTTTCCTTACTTTTCTCTATACCGTTTTCTGCTTCCTTATATCTGTTCAGACGGGTATAGCTATCGACCGTAGAAGGCAAAAGATCCGCTTCGCCCTCTGTTTCGAGAAACTGTAACAGCTTGATGTGTTCATCATAAAGCGCTACACCGGCACGTGGTTGAATAAGAGTTACGCCCTCTTTTTCAGCTTGTTGCAGCTTCGAATCGAAGCGTTTTTCCGGAGCAATCTTCTTCTGATACTCCACTGCCTCATCAAAGTTCACTCCTGCTCCCGTAGGCCACTGCTTCAGCACCTCTTCGCGCTCTTTCATGAACACGTCTTCGGGAATTCTTACATTCTTTACTTCCATAGTCTAAAAATGGATTCTATTCCTTAGTTCTATTTTCTTTTCTACTTCTCTTCCCCAAATATTTCTACCACCTGAGGGTATAAAGACCTTGCTATAAGGTCCATCGTGTAAGCTTGAAGTCTGTTTTTCAAGCCATCTATCAGAGAGACACCACCTCTCTTTTCATCAATTCAAGAGCAAGTTCGGGATCGGCACTGCTCAGAAGCCCCATAGATGCCATGATATATCTTTTATCCAACAAAAATGTAGGATTTTTAGGCTTGGCATTTTCATATTTCATGGGATCATAGAGTGCTCCCTTCAATACCTCCTTCGGGTTTGGAGTGTTGAGAATAGCACCTCCGATTCCCAAGATGAATGGGACTTGTGTAAGGTCTTTACCATTAAGCGTAAAAAGCTCTCCCATAGGCGTATAAACCTTTGAAAGGGTTCCGCAATGACGCTCCATGGCAACTCTTACAGCTGCTCTTGCCAATGCTTCCTCCATTCGTATCTCTCTCTCGTTTGAAGCAAGAGTAGCCGGTGTATTCGTACAGTTTCTCACCCAATGCACCAGCTCTGTCTCCTCCACCTCCGCCTCTAAAGAAAGTTTGTATGAGTCTGCTTGTTCCAAAAGCGGAACCAAGCTATATCTCATTCCCAAATCTCCCTCTACCGAACGTTTACTGTAAGGCTCCGGAATACCCTTAAGCATAATACTCTCCATCGTAGGTTCTCCCTTTGCTATCGAATAGACATCGGTGGTGGCTCCTCCAAGGTCTATCGCCATCAAGTCTCCTATACCCGGAGTCTGCTTTGTACCAAGGCTTAAAAGATTGCAGGCATTGAGCACGGCATACGGCGTGGGCACAATCTTAAAGCGAGACATCTTCTGTATGGCCGTAAGCCCTTTGGCCTCTATAATCTTAGAGATAAAAAGCTCCATTATGCATCGCTTTGCCGGCTCGATATTGAGTCGGTTAAACTCGGGCATTACGTTTTCGGTTATAACAAAAGACTTATCTCCTTTGGAAAGAATCTCTTCCAACTCGTAAGAAGCCGTCTTATTCCCTGCAACAATGATAGAAAAGTCTCCGGAGATCTCCGTCAGACGACGAGCATTGGCAAGTATAACCTCCTTATTGCCTCCGTCCGTTCCGCCACAGAGCAGGATCAGATCAGGGGCTATGGCAGAGATCTCATTCTGCTCTGCTTTTGAAATTTCATAGGCATAGGTCTTAACCACTTTGGCACCGGCACTTGAAGCCGCCATACGAGCTGCCTTAGATGTCAGCTCAGGCACCAATCCCAAAGCAACCATCTTGAGTCCACCCGCTGCCGAACTACAACAAACCAACTCGTCATACTCCCAAGGCTTTCCAATACTCTGCTCAAGAGCTTGAAGTGCCTCTTGGAAACCGTCTCCGATGTGCGTTTCTATCGTAGTAAAAGCAGCAGCTGTACCTACAATCTTACGGGTATCACCATCTATTGCGGTAAGTTTGGTGTAGGTGCTCCCAAAGTCCGCAGTAAGGTACCTCATTACTTTAACGAGTTACGCCCAATATTTTATCAAGATCTGCTATTGTGGTTTCGATGGGTGTTCCGGGAGGATATACACAGTTAAAGCCCATTTTCTCAAAGCGCTCCTTCACGTCTGCAAACTCCTGCTTACCCACAACAAGATTGCCTCCGGCCAAGAGAGGAATACCTTTTAGCCCGGCTTCATCACACTTTTCACGTAGACCATTACAGTCTATTTCACCATGACCATAAAGAGAAGAGACGATAATAGCATCTGCCGCCGTTTCTATGGCTGCTTCTATATACTCTTCCTGTGAGACCATAACACCGAGGTTAACAACCTTGTAGCCCGCTTGCTCCAGAGCAAAGGCAATAATCTTATTCCCTACGGCATGAGCATCCGCACCGATAACACCGGTGACCACTGTCTTTCCATTCATAATATTTTTCTACTTATGTCTTAAAATGAAGCTCCGCTTCTTATGTACTTCTTCGTCTTTTCACGCACGGAGCACGCTTTTTCGTGGTTCTTTTATGCCCCATTTGCGATCATGGCACAAAGTTAAACAAAGATTTATAATCTGTATATCTGAACCGTATTTTAACGTTATGGCTCTCTTCCGCCACTCTTTTTCTTACACCTCCCAAAAGCATTCTACCCGTCTCTCCAAGATGAGATAAAAAGATGCCGTAATGGGATGTTTTATATAAAAACAGAAGTCCATATTCCCTCTTTATTTTGCATATCGGATTCTATTCTTTTTTCTCTATTTCTCATCAGATACAAACTAAAAACCTAATAATCAAAACTATAATTCATTTTTCAAATCTGAGAATATTTCTACTCTTATTCGATTTCAGAGGCCATTTTCAAGTTAATAAGATTTAAAAACAAGACAATTCAATGTAAACAAAAACTAACGACAAAAATTCAACAAAAGAGGACAAAAAGAGGAGAAAATAGCTAAAACACTAATAACCAACAGCATAAAGATTTCAGCTAAACACGTTAATTGAATCCGGT
>JAUMWS010000092.1 GCA_030529525.1 Porphyromonas sp.
ATTAAATAAATGGATAATAACAAGAAAACCACAAAGTTTTTACCACAGGGGCATACCCCTGTGGTGAAAAAGGAAAACAACTACTCTTACACACTTTTTCGGACACTACCGATTTCTGCTAAATCGCCCCTCTTGAAGGGTTTTAATTTCTTTTGAACACATCATAGCCTTTTTCTTTTTAGATAATAATATAGAAAAAGAGAGTTCCCGAATTCTGTTCGGAAACTCTCTTTTTGTTGTAGACGAGCCTTCTGTCGGATCTATTACCTACAGAGGGGCCGTTATATTCTTTTATCCAATAAGGTATAGAATTAGATTACACCTTGTTGAATCATTGCTTCGGCAACCTTCATGAATCCTGCAATGTTGGCACCCTTAACATAGTTGATATAACCATCTTTTTCCTTGCCATACTTCACACATTGCTCGTGGATGTCGTTCATGATAGCCTTAAGTCTTACATCAACTTCTTCATTAGACCAAGACAAGTGCATTGCATTTTGAGTCATTTCAAGACCTGAAGTAGAAACACCTCCGGCATTGACAGCCTTACCAGGACCAAAGAGAACTTTCTTTTCTACAAACAGTTCTGCTGCTTCTGCTGTACAACCCATGTTGGAAACTTCGCACACACAAAGCGTTCCATTGGCGATCAACTTTTGAGCATCTTCAAGGTTAAGCTCGTTTTGTGTTGCACAAGGAAGAGCGATGTCCACCTTTTGTCTCCAAGGCTTTTGACCTTTGAAGAATTCTACTCCAAACTTCTTAGCGTATGGTTCTACGATATCATTACCGCTGTTGCGAAGATCCAACATGTATTCGATCTTCTCACCGGAGATTCCGTTTGGATCATAAACGTATCCGTCAGGACCAGATATTGTTACTACTTTTGCTCCAAGTTCATCCAACTTCTTGGCAGCACCCCAAGCCACGTTACCAAAACCTGAAAGAGCCACAGTCTTGCCAGCAAGCTTATGACCGTGTGTTTCTAAAACTTGGTTAAGGAAGTAGATAGCACCAAAACCTGTAGACTCCGGTCTTAGGTTAGAGCCACCGAATGTAAGACCTTTACCAGTAAATGTACCATGATGTTGGTGAGAAAGTTTCTTGTACATTCCGTACATATAACCGACTTCACGTCCACCAACACCGATATCACCTGCAGGAACATCTTCGTCCGGACCAATGTTTCTCCAGAGCTCAGTCATGAAAGATTGGCAGAAACGCATAATTTCCGCATCTGAACGTCCTTTTGGAGAGAAGTCTGCACCACCTTTACCACCA
Organism: Porphyromonas sp.; assembly: GCA_030529525.1. Lineage (GTDB taxonomy): Bacteria > Bacteroidota > Bacteroidia > Bacteroidales > Porphyromonadaceae > Porphyromonas_A. The sequence continues at coordinate 1,285 of JAUMWS010000092.1, forward strand.
CCCATAGGTAGAGTAGTAAGAGCGTTCTTGAATGTTTGCTCGAAACCGAGGAACTTAAGAATAGACAAGTTCACAGAAGGATGGAAACGAATACCTCCCTTGTATGGGCCAATAGCATTGTTAAATTGTACGCGGTAACCGATATTCACGTGTACTTTACCTTGATCGTCTACCCAGGGCACTCTGAAAGTGTAAACTCTGTCCGGTTCTACGATACGGTCGATAATGTTGTGCTTTTCGAATTCAGGGTGTTGGTTATACACCTCTTCGATAGATTGTAGCACTTCCTTTACTGCCTGAAGAAATTCTTTTTCTCCCGGGTGTCTTTGCTCGAGTCTTTCGAGGACTTCGTGGATTTTCATTACAATGTAATTTTAATAAAGTGAAAATATAAACACTTAATTAGGTAATAACCTTAATTATCTTACTCCGCAAATTTAGTACTTAATACTTTCAAAACAAACGAAATCGAAGAAAAAAGTTGCTTTTATATGAAAAGGAGACTGACATAGGATAAAAAACCTATATCAATCTCCTTTTATGCTATCTGAATGCTCAGATATATGCTCTTAATCCTCTATTTAATCCACCGGATGGTACTCAACAAAGGCTTCGATAGCCTCGTAAGAGGCCAAGCCTAAACGAGAGTAAAGGTCTGCAGTAGCACGGTTGCGCTCTTCAGCACGCTGCCAGAAAAGTCTCTCATCATTACCTAAGAATGGGGCACTTTCCATTTGTGATTGATGCTTTAGAATGGAGTTTCTCTTGAATCGGACTTCTTCCGGACTCATCGGAACAGCCATTTCTATGTGGTCTATCTCCCACTCTGCCCACGCACCTCTGTACATCCAAACCTTACATTCCTTATACCAATCTTCGTGCTTTACCTGATCTATTGCTGCAAGAATAGCATCCAAGCAAACTTTATGCGTACCATGAGGGTCTGCCAAGTCGCCGGCAACAAACATTTGATGCGGCTTAACGTTACAAATCAGTTCTTTTATAATGTCGACATCGACTTGGGTAAGATCACCTTTCTTTATGGCTCCTGTTTCGTAGAACGGCAGATCCAAGAAGTGTACATGATCATCTCGTTCAATTCCAACAAAACGACATGCTGTTCTTGCCTCTTCTCTACGAATTGTTCCTTTCATGAAACGCACTTCCGGAGTCTCAATAGATCCCTCTTTCTTCTCGTTAAGAAGATAGTTTCGGATATCTAAAGCCCTCTTCATAACCGGAGAGTCTTCCTGTCCCAGATGTTCACAAACATTTCTAAGGTAAGAAACATATCTTATAACCTCCTCATCCCCTACTGCGATATTACCGGAAGTTTGATAAGCCACATGCACATCGTGCCCCTGTACAACAAGTCTACGGAATGTTCCGCCCATGGAAATAACATCATCATCAGGGTGCGGACTGAATACGATTACACGCTTAGGATATGGTGTTGCACGCTCCGGTCTATTGGAATCATCGGCATTTGGTTTACCTCCCGGCCAGCCTGTTATGGTGTGTTGAATATCGTTGAAGATCTTGATATTTACGTTATATGCCGAACCAAACTTCGTAATAAGTTCATTGAGTCCGTTCTCTGCATAGTCCTTGTTCGTTAATTTCAAGATTGGCTTTCCGGTCAAATCGCAAAGCCAGACGATAGCTCGACGAATAAGCTTATCATCCCAATCGCAAGAGGTAACCAGCCAAGGGTGACTGATTCGAGTGAGTTGAGAAGCCGCTTGAAGATCTACCAATACTTTTGCCTGCGGTATCATCTGAAGTTGAGATGCCGGCAATAGAACACTGCAATCCCCTTCAACGGTCTCCTTTACCATCTTTGCCTTATCTTCTCCCAATGCCAAAAGATAAACTTTCTTAGCCTTAAAGATAAGAGACAAACCGGCGGTAATGGCTGTTTGAGGTACAGCATCCAAAGCATTAAAAGTGGTTATTGCTTCTTCTCGAGAAGTCTTATCCAAAGAAACAAGCCTTGTAATGGATGTACTCATAGCTCCCGGCATGTTCAAAGCAATAGTACCTTCTCTTCCGATACCCAGCACAACAAGATCAATACCTCCAAGATCTGCTATTTCTTGCTCGTATTTTCGGCTCTCCTTTTCGGCATTTTCGGTATCGGAAAATGTATCTATGACATGTAGATTAGACTCAGGCATGTCCACATGAGCCACAAACTCCTCTCTTATCTTTGCCGATACTCCATGATTTGCATCCGGAAGAGGATAAAATTCATAAAGTGGAAAGATGTGCAGATTGGAAAAACTCAATCCCTCTTCCTTGTGATACTTGATAAGGAAGTCAAATATATTGGAAGGCGTATTTCCTCCGGGAACTGCAAGCACATACGATTTGGACTTCGACTGTGCTTGTTTCAGATCCTTTGCAATCAGTTTGGCAATCACTTCCGAAGCTTCTCCTGCTGAAGGGAAAATCTGAGTCGGAATCTTTTCATACCGTGTGAGCAGAGACTGTTCATAGGCATTTGTTGGCTTGTAATAGCGCTCCGGAATGTGAGTCAATGCTATTTTAGAACTTAAATTATTCCTCATACCTAATAGATTTATTTCGTGAATAATTGTTTGTGTTAGTTTTATATTACGACGTTATTCTAATCTATATTCACCCATCTTACAAGAGAAAAGTCCATCTTATGGGGTAGTGCCGGATGAGTTGGTAGCAATCGAACAGCCAATTTGTGATGTCCCGGATTTTCTGCTTCCTCTCTCACTCTATAGTGAATCTTACTTCCGTTTTGCTCTACAATCTCCAACGGAGTTACCTGCTCCAAGAGAAGTTTGTTTGCATCCTCCTTATCTGCCCTTACTTCTACCAGTTCTGCAAGCAATTCACCTTCCATGCTCTTTTTATCTATCCAAAGATTTACTTCAAGTGTCTCTCCTACGGTAAGGGTATGGTCGCCTGTACGGTCATGTATGATCATACTACAACTTTCGACCTCAATCTCATCCCACTTTTCGGTAACATTTTTCTTCCACTCCACAAGCTCTTTTGTAACCTTGGCAAAGTCGGCAGAGATATGCTTATAACGCTTTGTGAGAGGATTATAAAAGCGTTCTATGTAATCTTGCAGCATGCGTCTCATTGTAAAGTGAGGCAAGATATAGTTCATGCTATTCTTGATCCACTGTACCCACTCATCAGAGTACTCTTTTCCTTCTTCTCTATCATAAAAGAGAGGAATAAGCTCTTCTTCCAAGATGTGATATATGGTAGCTGCATCCAGTTGGTCCTGATAGTGCTGATTTTGGAATGTCTTCTTATCCGTAAGTGCCCAGCCTGCTTTCTCTCTGTAGCCTTCAAACCACCAGCCATCGAGTACCGAAAAGTTCAAGACGCCATTCATTAGAGCTTTCATTCCGGAAGTACCCGAAGCTTCCAATGGTCTTGTAGGAGTATTCAACCAAACGTCTACACCCGATATCAACATGGAAGCCACCTGCATATCGTAGTTCTCCAAGAACAAAATCTTACCCGAGAACTCCGGCTTCTTGGATATTTCTATAATATGCTTTATAAGCCCTTGTCCACCACCATCTGCAGGGTGAGCCTTACCGGTATAGATAAACTGCACAGGACGCTCGCTATTATTAACGATCTTAGAAAGTCTCTCCAAGTCTGTAAACAACAGGTGCGCTCTCTTGTATGTAGCGAAACGTCTACCAAAACCAATGAGAAGAGCCTTTGGATTGATGCTGTTGATAAGGTCTACAGCCTTAGATGGATCACCATTGTTGCGCACCCAATTATCTCCATAATGCTTTTGAATATAGCGGATAAACTTGCTTTTTAACTCTGTACGAACCTTCCAGATCTCCTCGTTATCCAAGTCCTGAATCTTATTCCAAACACTTTCTTGCTCTTGAGTGTGGCAGATATCCGAAGAGATTTTTTCTCTTATCAGATTTTGCCACTCAGGCTGAGTCCATGTAGGAAGGTGTACACCATTGGTAACATATCCGACATGAAGTTCTTCCGGGAAGAAGCCTTTCCATACAGAAGCAAACATCTCTTGAGAGACTTTTCCATGAAGCAGACTCACGCCATTAGCCTCCTGACATGTATTGAGGGCAAAAACACTCATAGAGAACTTCTCTCCTGAGCCGGGATTTTCACGTCCCATGTCTATAAGTTCTTGGAACGAAATACCAAGCCTATCCGCAAAACGACCCATGTATTTACCGAAGAGAGGTTCGTCGAAATAGTCGTGCCCAGCCGGTACGGGAGTGTGTACGGTGTACAAAGAAGAAGCTCTCACAAGCTCCAATGCTTGAAGGAATGTCAAACCACCCTTCTCTATATAGTTTGCCAAACGCTCTGCATTGATCAACGCAGCATGACCTTCATTACAGTGGTAGACATCTTTCTTTATACCCAAGCGGTTCAATAGTTCTATACCACCAATACCCAAAAGATACTCTTGGCGCATACGGTTCTCCCAATCGCCTCCATAGAGCTGGTGAGTAATGGTTCTGTCCCACTCGTTGTTTTCTTGAATATCAGTATCCAATAGATAAAGAGTTACACGACCAACAGCCACAGACCATACATTTGCTTTAAGCGTATGATCAAGGAATGGGATTGCAATCTGAACCTGTCTTCCATTTTCATCAAACAATTGAGTTGTGGGAAGAGAGTCGAAGTCTTGAGGTTTATATACAGCTACTTGCTGACCATCCGAAGTAATCGTTTGATCAAAATAACCAAAACGATACAAGAAACCAACAGCCACCAAGTCTATATTCGTATCACTCGCCTCTTTCAAATAGTCTCCGGCTAAAACGCCCAGACCGCCACTGTATATTTTAAGTATATTAGTAAGACCATACTCCATGCTGAAGTAAGCTACGGAAGGCTTACTGCTATCGGGCTTTTCGTCTACATACGCCTTAAATTTCGTATAAACATCTGTAATACGAGCTTGCAGACCGGCATCTGCCATCATCTCTTCTATCTTAGACTGAGACAAAGACTGTAGAAGTTTTACAGGATTGCCAAATGTTTCGCGCCAAACGAGTGGATTCAAGCTCTTGAAGAGAGACCTTGCCTCCGGATTCCAAACCCACCAAAGGTTGTGTGCTATTTCGTCCAATTTCGAGAGAGACTCCGGCATTTTGGAACTCGTAAACAAGTCCTTCCACACAGGAGCATTACATCTTTTGTTTAGTGTCATACCTGTTTTTATAGGATATTTAAATTGCAATAGTTGTCCATATACCGATGAAGATCACGGGATACAAATAACCTTATATCAAAATCTCTTGTTTCATGCTTTTACAGCAGCACAAACTTACAAATTTATATCGTGGTACACAAAAAAAGAGGGGTAAAATCAGCTGTTATTTATGCTATTTCCAAAGATTTCTAAAAAGCCTTTTGGGGCTCTAAAATCACCATAATCCGATTGGAGACATCGGGATGTTTTGGGTAAAAATTTCCTCCCAAAATTCCTCTTTTTGCTCTTCAAAAAGAGGTAAAAACAAGATGAATTTTCACCTTCAATCAGAACACGAAAACAAGACAAATAACTTATTTAAATCAAAATCAAACACTTAAGAAAATTTGAAAATCCTGAAATCTTTTCCTCTTGGTCTGTTTCATGGGCTATTTTCGAGTTAATAAAGCAAAATTTAATGCCAGTCTATTGTAAACATTCTATAACAAGAAAATCCGACCCAAAAGGCATTCAAAACAAGAAAAACAGGTAAATTATTCATTGATAGCACTTTAACAAAATAAACTAAACAGGTTAATTGAATTCGGTAAACCTGTTAAATGAAATCGG
>JAUMWS010000093.1:0-3894 GCA_030529525.1 Porphyromonas sp.
TTGAAATCGTTAGAAACCCCAAACTTCCTACTTGCGCTTAAATCGAACTGGCGTATTTTTATATAAAAATACCGGCATGCCCACTAAACAAGCATGCCGGTATTCGGGTTCTTTTGAAAATTCCTTAGGAAATCAGACCAACTGTTTGGAGTCTTGGATAAACTTTGCCAAACCTGTGTCTGTAAGAGGATGGTTGAGCAACTTCAAGATAGAATCCAGAGGTGATGTGATAACATCCGCTCCAATCTTTGCGCAAAGTGTTATGTGCAGTGGAGAACGGATAGAAGCCGCCAAAATCTCTGTGGTGTAACCATAATTGTCGAAGATCACACGGATATCGTCTATAAGGTTGAGCCCATCCTGACTGATATCATCCAGACGTCCCAAGAATGGTGATACATAGGTAGCTCCTGCCTTTGCCGCCAATAACGCTTGCGCAGGAGAGAAGATAAGAGTGCAGTTTGTTCTGATTCCTTTTTCTGTCAGCTCCTTAATCACTCTTAGTCCATCCTTAATAATGGGAACTTTAATGACAATCTTTTCCGGACATATCTTAATAAGCTCTTCGGCTTCTGCCATCATCTCTTCGTAGGTAGTAGAAAGAACTTCGGCACTAACCTTGTCTTCCACTATATCGCAGATAGCCTTGTAATGTTTCATAACAGCCTCTTTTCCGGAGATGCCTTCTTTTGCCATTAGCGACGGATTGGTAGTAACGCCATCCAGAATACCGAGCTCATGGGCTCTCTGAATCTCTTTTAGATTTGCTGTGTCTACAAAAAACTTCATATGTAAAGGATTGAAATAATGATCTGTTCAAAAATAGTGAAAAAAGCGGAGAAGTACAATAAAACGGGCCGCCACTTTAGTCCCTATATATAAGTGCAGTAGCCATGGCAGCTATTCCCTCTTCATGCCCCGTGGCATCGAGCTTTTCGTGTGTGGTTGCCTTTATTGAGATATCTTCCTGTGGGATATTCAGCACTCTTGCTATACCGGCTTGCATCTTGGGAATATGGGGGTTTAGCTTGGGAGCTTGTGCTATAACAGTGGAGTCTATATTCCCGATGCGATAACCTTTTTGCTCCAGCAGCCTTGCCACTTCTTCCAATAGGAAAAGACTGTCTGCTCCTTTGTACTTGGGATCCGTATCGGGAAAATGATAGCCGATATCCCTAAGATTGGCAGCACCCAAAAGCGCATCCGAGATGGCATGCAAGAGTACATCTGCGTCCGAATGCCCCAATAATCCTAAATGATGATCTATCCGGACTCCTCCGATGATAAGATCTCTGTCCGGAACAAGCCTATGAATGTCGTATCCGAATCCGACTCTGATGTTTAACCCCATACTTCTATCGTTTTATCTCGGTATTCTTATTGGTTTAGAATTGTCCCGTAAGAGAGAGACGGAACGTGCCATTCTGAGGATTGCGTGCACTTAAAGCAGCAAAGTAGGCAAAGTCGAAACGAAGAAACTTATACTTCACCCCAACACCCATAGAGAGTCCGCTATCCGAACCTTTCGAGGGATGCATATACTTGTATCCCAAACGGAAAAATGCCAAATCGTTATAACCTGCTTCCACACCCACTGCCGGAGTATACTCTCTTATCTCTTCTCCAAATCCTTCGGGAGAGTCGAAAAAAGAGGTAAACATGCCTTCGAGCGGAGATGTTGCATAGTAATCTTCAAGACGTTTGGTGTTGTCTTCCTCGCCTCTCTCTATCGGATAAGCCGGCACTAAGAGTTTCTCCAACTCCAAATAGGAGCCAAGAGAGATGCTTTGCCCCAACTTTGTCCGATAACCGGCACCTATCCTCAACATAGTAGGCATAAAAAGAGACTTTTTGCTCCCCCCTATTTTCAGTTTAGGACCGATATTCAGAATGGAAGCTCCGGCGGTTAGCTTGTGCTTCTTTTCGGAGTCGATATAATCTGCATAGTAAGCTCCTATGTCAAATGTGAAGTTTCCGGTGGAAGGATAGTAGGAATTATGCCCGGCAGAAGATGCTGTATAAAAATACCTCAAGCCGGCTCCAAGAGACCATTTCTTCGACAACTCATAAGCATAAGAGAGCTGTACGGAGGTCTCGAAAGGATTGAATGTATGAGATACAGAGCCTGACTTCCCAAAAACATGGACATCATCGATATTCATATGGCGAATAGAGAGACCAAACGTATGCTTACGCTCTACCCCAAGAAAGGCAGGACGCCAATAGCCTGTCATGTCCACGATACCTATTCCGTCCGTTATTGCACTCAACCATGAGAGATATGCGAGAGAAACACCATAGGCTGTTTCTGTTCGGGAAAGCTTTGCAGGATTGAAATATGCCGAGACAGCATCTGCTTCGGTTGCGACTCCCAATCCGCCCAAAGCCGCACTCTTTGCATCCGTAACTATGGATAAAGATGGTGCAGCAGTAACTACAGGAGAAAGAGCAGGCAGATAAATATCGGATGATGAACCGGATTGAGCAACCGCTTTAGCCCCTCCGAAGAGTAACAACAATAAGGCTAATAGAGAGATGTTGATGGGAAATAGCTGCTGTCTCATAGTGTATAGAGTATTATATCAATGCTTTTTCAAAAAAGACCATGTGTACCATGTGCCGACCATAAGCCCTCCTCCCACGATGTTACCAAGAGTTGCGGGCACGAGATTACCCCAAAGGAAGTCCATGACAGATACGTTTGCGCCCTCCATCATACCAAGAGGAATGTAGAACATATTCGCCACACAGTGTTCGTACCCAAGGGTTACGAATGTCATTACAGGCCACCAAAGTCCCCAGATCTTACCTATCGTGGTGGTAGCGCTAAGCCCCATCCAGATTGCAAGACACACAAGCCAGTTGGCTCCGATACCTTTTACGAAAACCTTCCAAAAGGGATTAGATGTTTTATACTCCGCTATTCCGATAATGGCGTTATGCCATGGTTCCTGTGCAAATAACCCGACCAGATGCACCAACAGATAAGCAAAGAAAACAGCCCCGACAAGGTTCATAAGGAAGACCAAGCTCCAGTTTCTCAGAAGTTTTTTCAGTCCAAAATCTTTTCCCAACAAGCCCGGCATCAGTACTGCATTGTTACTGGTAAACAGTTCGGCACCTGCAATCACGACCAAGATAATGCCCACAGGGAAAGTGATACCGGAAAGAATCATCCTTAAACCGGGATTTCCATCCGTAAGTCCGGGCATACCACCTGAGACAAGTACGGAGAGCGTACCGCCCATGGCTATGAAAGCACCTCCGAGAAAACCTAAAAGAAGCGTCTTTAGAAGAGAGTAGTTTGCTTTTGAAATACCGAAATCTTTTGCCGCATTTACTATGGCATCCGGTGATAATATATTCATTGTTCAGTTGAGTTCTAATAATTTTTCTTTATCGAAGCGATAGTTTTGTAAGGAGTACCGATTCTCCTTCGGATTCTGTCCCCTTCATAGAGAGATATAAGTTGTCTCCGAGGTTTGCCTTTTCGTATTCAGACCAAAGCGGCAATAGGAAAATGTCTCCAATCTTAACCGTATGGTGTCTGCTCAGACGTGAAAGAACACTTTCCGATCTATCCAAAAGATCCGAGGTTAGCAGGATCTCTCGCTCTTCCTGCCCTGAACGATGTAGAACGCGAACCGACTGATTTTCCCTCAAAAGTTCGGGAGAAAATCCGGACTCATCCCATATCAGAGCGCCATCGAAGCCGTAAGCGGAGAAAAGAGGAGCTTTTTCTTCGGAAAGTTTACTGTACAGGTCGGGGAGAAAGAGAGAGTATCCCACAGTGATGCTACTATAGTAACGATGCATAAACTTCCGTGCTATGCTCTTGCCTATACGGTTCATCTTCAAAACCAGAACCGGCATCACACAGACCGATTCTCCCGC
>JAUMWS010000093.1:3904-7107 GCA_030529525.1 Porphyromonas sp.
AGGGGGAAAAACCGGCTTTCCACTTTTCACATAAGCAGAATCGGGCAAAAGCACCACAGCATCATCCGAGACTTCAGACCGTGATTTCACATCAGAATATAAGTGTCCCGAAAGAGAGAATATCTTCATCTACTACCTGTTTCTTTTATGCTTCACGCACAAGGGATACTTTGAGATTATCCTTTCAGTCTGTTAAACATTACGGCAAGATGCGCATACATGGAAGTGTTTTGCACAACAATATCTTGCGGCACCTTTATTCGGAAAGGCGTAAAATTCCAAACAGCACGGATACCTTTGCCTACCACAATATCCGTGACCTCTTGTGCCTTGGAGATAGGAACAGTAAGCACACCGATAGATCCGGGGGTCTCCTGCATCACTCTATCCAGTTCGTCCAAATGGTAGATAGGAGTACCGGAAATGGTAGTACCGCAAATAGCAGGATCCACATCGAATCCGGCAACGATCTCCATACCGTACTGAGAAAGCCCCTTATCTGCTAAAAGAGCTGCACCTAAGTTTCCAACACCGAAGACATACGCCTTGTGGGTCTGAGTAAAGCCAAGAAAAGACTCCAAGACAGACACCATCAGATCCACGCTGTACCCGACCCTTGTCTTACCGGATATATCCACATAAGAGAGATCCTTGGCCACCAGAGCCGAATCTATGCCTATACATTTTGCTATGGCAGTGGAAGAGATGCTTTGCAAACCTTCTGCCTGCATGAGTTTAACGTGAGCCAAATACCACGGCAATCGGCGTAGTGTTGGTTCCGGTACCTGAGTTTGTTTGTCTATTCGTCCCATCTAAAGTTTTATTCTACTTCTGATTTATCAAATAAATAGCAAGATCATCAGCTGCGCTACCACTACACGCAAAAACATAGTAAGCGGATACACCGTAGCGTATGCAATAGCCGGATCGTCATTTGCTGCCGTTGAATTGGCGTAAGCAAGAGCAGGAGGATCTGTTGTACTACCTGCTATAAGCCCCATCAACTTCAGATAGTTCACCTTAAATACACCACGAGCAATGGTTCCGATAATTAGAAGCGGCACCACAGTGATGATAAAGCCATAGCCTATCCACTGCCAGCCACCCTGATTTGCGATTGTATCAATAAAACCATTACCGGCACCTATACCGACGCAAGCCAAAAAGATACTTATTCCGATCTCTCGCATCAGCAAGGTAGCACTATGAGTGGTATACGTAACCATCTTAAATCTATATCCAAAGCTACTAATAAGTATGGAAATAACCAATGGTCCTCCTGCCAATCCCAGCTTAATAGGTTGAGGAATACCCGGTATAAGAATAGGAATGGAACCGAGAATAATACCCAAGGCAATACCTATAAAAATGAAAAACAGATTGGGTTCATGAAGGTGCTTAACCTTATTTCCCATTATCTTTTCCACTTGAGCTATTGCCGGTTCGCTACCTACGATCGTAAGCTTATCCCCCACCTGTATGTAAAGATCAGGCGAAGCCACAAGATCTATCCCCGAACGAGTAAGACGGGTAAGGTTTACTCCATAAAGCTTACGAAGCTGAAGGTCTGCAATCTTTTTACCGGAAAGCTTTCCGTTGGTTACCAAAATCTGACGGCTTACAAACTCCGCATGAGCAGGCACCCATTGTTTTCTATCCATCTGAATCTGTTCGCCCACGATGGTACTAATGGCATCCACATCTTCCTGCCGGGCTATCACGAACAGCTTATCTCCCGTATGCAATACCGTTTGCCCTGTGGCAACCTCAATCTTACCACTCTCTCCGGAGAAGTGTCTGGAAACAACAAACTCTCTTCCCTCTAATGCTTTTACGACATCAACAATGGTGCGGCCATTTAAAGCCGGATTTGTCACCAAGAGAGAGAGAGGTGCAAGATCGTGGGATTCCTCTTCGGCACCAACGGTTCTGCTTTTCTGCTCCTCTTCCAGACGAACTCTAAAGATCACACGTATGAGAATAAGAGAAAGAATAATACCGACAACCCCAAGAGGATAAGCCACTGCATATCCCATGGCAATAGTAGGATCTGCGGCTCCGGTTGCGTCTGTATATGCCTGCTGAGCAGCACCCAAACCGGGAGTATTAGTAATAGCTCCGGACATGATACCAACCATCGTAGGTATAGGTATCTTGGTCATATAATGTATGGCAAGCGTTGTGAGTGCTCCTAAAAGCACAATGGAGCCGGCTAATATATTAAAAAAGACGCCTCCCTTCTTAAAGTTCGAGAAGAAACTCGGACCTACTGCCATACCTATAGAGTAGACAAAAAGAATAAGACCGAACTCTTTGAAGAAGTGAAGCACTTCGTGATTGACATGCCATCCGAGCTCTCCAAAAAGGATTCCAACGAAAAGAATAAAGGTTACACCCAGACTGATACCGCCAATCTTGAGTTTACCTAACTGAATGCCCAGCGCTATCGTCAGCGCAATAATAAGTACAGACTGAGCGACACTCTGTACCGTAAATAACTGAGTAAACCACTCCATAATTATGTCTAAGTTTAGTTTGACTCTTGTTGAGTATATAATGTTAATGTTGTGAAAGCTCTCATTAGATTTACAGAGAGAAACAAAGGTAACAATAATATACTAAAGTCAGAGTATGTTAAGAGAGAGACAAAAAGATATTCTAAGATTGAGTTTTTACAGCACACTCCACCGATACAATGAGTTGGATCGAGAAAGCATCTGCTTCCGTTTTAATACTCTTTTACTCTAAAAAGATTGGCGGATAAAGCCATTAACAAGATATTCTTAACACGGAGAAAAGAGACTCTAAGCCTATCCAATATTTGAAATCAAGGCTTGACTTCCCCAAACCAAGAACTGAAACTTAGAAAACAAAGCCCGACTTCTCCAAAGCAAGCCTTGATTTTCTCCTTCAAACCTGTTAGGGAACAGATCCGATCACTCTTAAAATCATTTCTGAAAAGCCTTATTCGATAATACTTTCTCAGCAAAGAACAAAAGAGAGGCATACACTCCAAAGTTTATCCCTATCTCCTGCATAAAAAAAGAGATCCCGTCCTTCTTATTCAGAGGACGAGATCTCTCACAAATTATTATTAACACCAAAAACTTCTACATAAAACTGTTTTGAAGATTGTGTCGCAGTGGTGCCAAAAGAGCTATTACTCTTCTGTTGCAGCTGCTTCAGTAGCAGGAGCTTCAGTA
>JAUMWS010000094.1 GCA_030529525.1 Porphyromonas sp.
TAAGGATGGTAAGCCGGGAGAACCGGGTAAGCCTGGTGCTGAAATTACTGTTATAGTTGGAGCACCTAATGTTATAGCTCAATATACTCAGATCAACTATAGCGAATATGTAAGTGTTCTCGATGGAGGTGTTAAGTATAAAGTTTTCGATAAATTAGGAAATGTTGCTCCGAGAGCCGTTGTTACCGGTCTTCCGGGTCTGCCTGAGAATAAGAGTTATACAGCAGATAATGAAGGATTCTTTACTATCCCTAAAGAAGACCTTCCTGAAATTCAGGATGTACAAGCTCGTTGGGGTAAGGTGAAGTCTGTTAAGGTAGAAGGGCAGGCTGCCGAAGAATCTGCTCCTAATACGTATGTGCCGAACAGAATCAGAACGAGAATAATATTCGAAACACCCGCAGTGGCTTCCGACGTTAACAAACCTGTTTTGACCGGTAGTCATGTTCTTGGATTCCGTATTCAGAGAAAGACAGATCCGAATGGTGCATGGGTAGATCTACCAAGCTATCTTCCTGATTTGACAAGCATAACTATTGCTTCTTATCTGACAAGCGGCAAAGATCCGAAGACTATTACAGCAGAAGAGCTTGCTACAGCTACTCGAGCTGCGGATGTTGTTTTGCTTCCAACGAAACGATATGTGATAGAGAATAAGTATGAGTTTAAGAATGACTATCCAAACTATTGGGATGGCACTTCAAAGTACTTTACTGTAAAGCAAAAGACATCTTACTATGGAGAGAATCCTCAATGGAACGGTGTTTGCGAGATGGCTCCATACCAAGCTCCTCCATTGTATAAAAGCTTGACACTAAAGACTGAAAACAAGAATCTGCATGACGAAGTGTTCTTCTCAAGTGTTCATGGTGAGCTTGACTATCAAGATGTCAAGTTGGATACTTTCTTTAGGAAAGGCCTATTGCATACTAATGATGGAGAAGTGGATTATGTTGCCCCGGACAAGATGCCAAGAGATGAAGCCGAAGCATTGAAACCCTCTTATGCTTACTTCTACTTCTTGGCTAAGCCGGGCGCACAAACAAGTAGCAGTGATAAGAATCCTTCAGGACCTACTCAAACATCGTACACTTCAAGTACGGTTTATTTCGGCTCTACGATTTATGTAAGGACTCTTGTTAATTCGAAATATCCTGAAAAAGACTTTTTGCATATGTATCCTCTTGATGCTACTTTCGGTAAATTGATGAAGGGCTCTTCCGGATACTATATCGAAAAATCAAAGGCTAGCTTGCCGGATGTTACTGTGACTTACGAAAACTAATTTCTTTTTGAACAAATCAAGCATGAATAAAATTATGATACATAAATTTTCTAAGTATATCCTTGGGTTCTCTTTTGTACTCTTGGCTCCTCAAGTAGTGGCTCAAGACTCCCACGAGTTTGAGAACAGACCGGAGAAAGAGACAAAGCACAAAAGAGCATGGGAGATAGGAATTGGTGGAACAGGTCTGCAGATGACTCGTATGAGCGTCTTGGATTTCCAGAAAGCAGCCGTGGGTCATAACATCACCGTGAATAAGAGAGATCTTCTTTTCGGAGGAAATCTTTACATCGCTCGTGAGCTTAATCCGTATTTCTACCTTGATCTTCAGGGAACAGTAGGATACGCACAAGATCCTATTAGTAGAGGTAAGTCTGAAAATCGTTTCCTATACATGGGAGGTCTTGGTCTCCAATGGCGTTTGGGAGAGTATTTTGAATCCAAATACATAGACCCATTCTTCCGTGTAGGTGGTAACTATATGTATAAGACATTTACTCAGTTGTACAATGGTGTTGAGAACTATGACGGTTCTCAAATGAACTGGGGATTTGATCTTGACCATAACAAGAGTGGTGCTGACCAAAAGCAACTATTCCCTGTATCTTTTGGTACCGGTATCAATATGTGGCTTTCTAACGGATTTGGTATAGGTCTTCAAGCGGACTACTTGTATATGCCTCATAAGAATGTTGCCAACGTTTGGCAAGGAACTGCAAGACTTATCTGGCGTATCGGAGGTAAATCCAAGAAACCAACGCCTGAAATCAGACATGTAGAAAGAGTCGTAGAACGAATTGTTGAGAAACCTACAATCGTAGAGAAGTTTGTTCCTGCTCCGGTAGTTGAACGTGACGAAACTCTTTGCGAACTCTTCAACTATGTATTCTTTGAATTTGATAAGGCAAACATTACACAAGAGTCTCAAGAAGTTGTGGATAAGATTGCAGACATCTTGAGAGGCGATTTTAGTCGTAAGTATCTTATCATCGGTTATACGGACGCTGTTGGTTCTCCAAATTACAATCTCGGCTTGTCTGAACGTCGTGCCAAGGCTGTTGTCGAAGCTCTTGTTCATAGAGGCATTCCTCGTGAGATGCTTAAGTTTAGAGGTGTAGGTAAGAAGGTTGCTTACGTTAAGGAAAGCGCTCCTGACCACACACGTAGAGGAGACCGTAAGGTGACTATCGAGAGAGTTGTTAATATGGATTACTGGGAATACCTTAAATAATCCGAAACTCTATAGATAATTTGGATGTTTTTGAGACAATAAATTATTTAGAATATCCGGGGCATTTGGAGGTGTCCCTTGCAGATGCCCCGGTCTTCTCTATAATTAATGGTCGTGTAAGTCTCAGAAATATGTATACAGAACCTATGCTTGAAAAGATTATAATACAGGCATAGGCAGTAAATAACAAAAAGAAACAACTATAACAATGATGCTTATGACCAAGAAAGCAATATTTGGTTTCTGCCTCTTCTTGTTCGCCTTATCGATCTCTTCGTGCGGTAATATGAGTTTTGGTCTACCTGATGGTCCGCAAGGTCCTACCGGGAGATCCGCATATGAGGTCTGGGTTGAGCAAGTAAATTCGGGGGAAATCAATTGGCCAAAAGATAAAATTGATGTGGCAGATTTTCTTGTCTACATTAAAGGAGAAAAAGGAGATAAAGGTGATAGCGGAAAGTCTGCTTATGAGCTTTGGAAAGAGATGATAGCGGACGGCAACACTCCTAATCCTCACAATCCAAAAGAAATGTGGCCAAAAGAAAGAGATACAGAAGCAGACTTCTGGGACTTCTTGATCGGTCGAAACGGCAATACTCCTCATATCGGCGAGAATGGCAACTGGTGGATTGGAAACAAAGATACCGGTGTTTATGCTCATGGTACTATCGGACGTGATGGTAAAGATGGTAAGTCTGCCTACGAGGTTTGGAAGCAGGAAGTGGTGTCCGGAACCATAGAGTGGCCAAAGGATAAGGTAGATCTTGTAGACTATTTCCAATATCTGAAAGGTCAGGATGGTAAAGACGGTAGAGATGGTATCACTCCTCATATCGGTGAGAATGGCAATTGGTGGTTTGGTGGTAAAGACACCGGCATACCTGCCAGAGGACAAGATGGTAAAGATGGAGTTGCCGGGATTACTCCTCACATTGGAGAGAATGGTAATTGGTGGATTGGTGATAAAGATACCGGAGTACCGGCCAAGGGTCAAGATGGTAAAAATGGAACCAATGGTAGAGATGGTATCTCTCCGGAAATAGGAGAGAACGGAAACTGGTGGTTCGATGGTAAAGACACCGGAATCCCGGCTGCAGGTCAAGATGGAAAGAATGGTATTGATGGCCGTTCTCCGCGAATTGGCGAGAATGGCAACTGGTGGTTTGGCGACAAAGACACCGGAGTGCCTGCCAGAGGACAGGATGGTAAAAATGGTAAAGATGGTCTTTCTCCACGTATTGGCGAAAACGGTAATTGGTGGATTGGCAGTGTTGATACCGGAATCCCTGCTCGTGGTAAGAAAGGGGAAGATGGTGAAAACGGGAAATCTGCATACGAGCTTTGGTTCGACGACCTAAAGGCAGGAAAGATCATAGACCACAAGACAGGTAATCCATGGCCGAAAGATGAAGATACTATTGCAGATTTTTGGAGATATCTTCGAGGAGCTAAGGGAGATCAAGGAGATCAAGGAGACGATGGAGCCAACGGTCTTTCTGCTTACGAAATCTGGAAGAGAGATGTATTGGCCGGTAAGGTTAAGGATCCAAATAATCCTGCGAACAACTGGCCATCGGATCAGGTGAGCGAACACGACTTCTTCAGATACCTTACAGGCCCTTCAGGAAAGTCAGGTGTATCTGCTTACAAGCTTTGGTTTGACGAACTTAAAGCACGTGCCGGTACTTCAGACCCTTTGATCAATCACAGAACGGGAGAAGAATGGCCCGAAGATCATGATACGATAGATCACTTCTTCGAATACCTACGCGGACGTGATGGAGATGATGGCTCTGATGGTAAACCGGGAGAACCCGGACAGCCGGGAGCAATTGTTAAGATCATCAAGGGTATTCCTAACGTTATTGCACAATACTCTCAACAAGACTTTGGTGAGTATGTGCGTACGGAAGACGGAGGTGTCATGTACAAAGTCTTTGATGATGAAGGAAACATAGCACCGGATGCTACCGTGAAAGGTCTGCCGGGACTTCCTCCTGAGAAGAGTTATAAGACCAATGCAAATGGTGAGTTCTTGATTCCTCGTCAGGATCTTCCTTTGATTCCTGAGGTTGAAAAACGTTGGGGGTATGTCAAGGAGGTTACTATCAAAGGTGTTACCAAGCAGTCTGCTACTAATACCTATGTGCCGAATCAGATGCAGATGAAGCTTGTGTTGGCTGATTATGTTGCTCCTTATAGACCGGAGATCTACGACCATGCTAGATTATACTTTAGAATACTCAGACAGGTAGATCCGGGAAGGCCATGGCAAGACCTTCCGAACTACTTGCCTAAAGTGACAGAAATTCAGTTTCTGGCTCATCCTGTAACGGATCATTTGGATCCTGTCGGAACTATCAATAAAGCCATAAACATGGGTCATACCAATAAGGGTTTCCGTTTGGATAGAGTTTTTGAAGTTCGTGCTAATAGATATATCATGGAGCACCATACTAAGAGAACCAATGGTTATGGCGTGAATTGGAAGCCGGGCCAGAAAGACTACTTCACGGTATGGCAAAAGACGTCTTATTATGGTATTAACGTTACTTGGGAAGGCGTCGCATTTATGGAGCCTTTCCAAATAGGGCCAACGCTAAAGTGGCTCAAACTTATCAAGATGCAAAAGGATCCAAATCCTGCCATCCCTGAACTGTTTTTAGGTATGAAGGGAGAATGGGACTATTCTAAAATAGACTTTACACGCATGGTAAAACCACTTATGTTGGTGAGCTCTATTACCGGTCATGGAGGAAAACAGTTGGAGTATGCCTATACGGATGTTTATACACAAGAAGAAGCTTTGAAACTTACTTATGGATATGCAATGGCGGCTATTAATATTCCGGGTATTGGAGACGTTGTTTCTCGAAGTAACCAGACACCTTCCGGGCCATCAACACCCGGTTTCTTCATGAACACAGTTTACTTGGGTAGTATGATTAGTTCGAGGACCCGACACTGGACACGTCAAGGGGACTATGAAGTGGGCATACTTAGAAAGGTTTCTGAAGGTAACTATACATTGGACCTAAGAGACGGACACCCACCGGTAACTGTAACCTACTCGGAAACCAATGACTAATATTCTATAAGACATTTATAAAGAATAGTCATAATATATGTTTTTCGCAGGGCAGCTTCGACATTGTCGAGGTTGCCCTGCGACTTTTTATTGCTCAGTCCCATTTCGGACGGGTATAAAAGAAGGGTTCGTCAAAGACATTCCTTTGACGAACCTTTTTTTGTTATGAAATACTTACGGAGTTTTCTATGATTTTGCGGACATATCCCGATACCTGACGAATGCTTCCCGTATAGAGTCGAAGCCAAACTTGCTTGGATCTATCTCATCGGGGTGGAGTGCTATGAGAGATTCCACATCATCTCTTCCTTCTCCGGCGTAGGGAGAAAGGTCTTCTACTTCCAAAAGATAGATCATATCCATTGTCGGAATGGTCATGCCGGAGTAGAGGTAGAGGTTGGGGCGCGAAAAGAGAAATCTAAGAGTTGTTCCTGCTTCCTCTATCAATCGTGGAGATATTTCTTCTGCCACTTCTCGCAGGATGCTCTCCTCCGAACTTTCGTTCAGATCGGAGAATCCGCCCGGCAGGTCATACATACCTTTTGCCGGTTCGTTTGCCCTTATTGCCACCAAGATACGTCCCGATCCTTTTTCCCGTACGATGGCAGCGCAAGCAGCGGAGGGGTTGAGATAGTAGACAAATCCGCAATCGAAACAGCGTTTACTTTTGATATTGTTCGGAATGAAGTTGCTGCTGCCACAATGCGGACAGAATCGGAAGTGAGATAAGACGTGTTTCATCTGTTCTTTCCGGGGTTAAGACGTGATGTAGAATACCAAATCCGTAAGTATCGGAGTCGGATCCGTATCGTTCGTATAGAGTCCTTTGCTCCGGGCATCGCATCTTCGGATGAGGGAGATGATATTGATAACTTTTTGCTTGCGGAAATGATGCAGAGCCTGCTGGTAGTCTTTGGTCTGAAAAGTGGAGCTGAGTCCGAGATACTTTGCCAAATCTTCTTCTCGCTTGGATGGTGCATCAAAGGCGATGACTACGTTTGAGAAGAAGTTGAACAGCACCGAAAGAACCATCTGTATGGGGTGATTTTTCGGATCACCGGCATACGCTCTGGCTATCTTAAGGGCTTTTGGGGCATCTTTTGAAGCCAATGCTTTTTGGAACTCAAATATCGTGAACTCTCTCGACATTCCTATATATTCCATTACTGCCGTAGGAGGGATTACCACCTTCTCTTTGGCATAAGAGGTTAGGGCTAACTTCTCCAACTCCCGGTGTAGGCGTGTGAGATCTGTCCCGCAATTTTCCAACAGTAGCTCTTTCCCCTCTCCATTCAGAATGACACCGGACTCTCGTATAAGCCACTCAAAGGATTTTCGGACCTTAAACGGAGTAAGGCGTGGAGAGTTGAACACCACGCTCCTTTCTCGCTTTTCTGCCATTTTGATCCAAGACTTCCGTCTATCCAGACTCTTTCCCTCAAA
>JAUMWS010000095.1 GCA_030529525.1 Porphyromonas sp.
ATCGTCCATTCATTCTTTGCGAGTATGCTCACGCTATGGGTAATAGTTTGGGCGGATTCAGAACCTACTGGGATGTTATTGAGAAATATCCGAGAGCACAGGGCGGATGCGTTTGGGACTGGGTAGACCAGTCGTTCAGAGAGGTAGATCCGAAGACCGGAAAGAGCTACTGGACTTATGGTGGCGATTACGGACCTAAAGATGTCCCCAGCTTCGGCAACTTCTGTACGAACGGACTTGTGGCAGCAGACCGCACTCCTCATCCTCATTTGGCTGAGGTGCAAAAGGTGTATCAGAATATAAAGAGCCGTCTTGTATCGGCTTCTCCGAAAGATATACGCTTGGAAGTGCGCAACTGGTACTCTTTCACCAATACCAATGCCTTCCATGCCGAGTGGAATGTCGTCGATAGTGAAGGTAACATGCTCGCTTCCGGTAAGCAGAATCTGGATCTGAATCCGGACTCCAAGGGCGAAATGCAGATCGTATTCGGTAAAGAGCTTGAAGGTGTAGGGGAGAGATTCTTCTATATAGAGTGGTGCGATCCGAATGGTAAGCGAGTTGCTTATGATCAGTTTGCTCTTCCTATTCCTAATGCAAACCCCTCTGTTCGTGTATTCGGTAATGAAAAGGTGGAATACGGTATAGATAAAGTAACCGGAGCCATCTCTACTCTTACACTTAATGGAGAGGAGATGCTTACTTCGCCGATCTCTATATCGCTATGGCGTCCACCTACAGACAATGACTTGAGAGACGGTAACGGTGCCCGCGCATGGCGAAGTGCCGGAATAGATAGCTTGCGACAGAGAGTGATCTCTGTGGAGGCTGTAAAGGGCGGAGATACTTTGGTTAAGCTTGAACTATTGGGTAGAAATGGACAAAAGCTCGGTTTTGCAGATCAAAAGATCAGTCTGAGCAAAGAGGGCGAACTCGAAATTTCCGTAATCTGGAAGCCTAATACCGAAGTGCTAAAAGCTGTGGCTCGATTGGGACTTGCCTTTACAATGCCAAAGCACTACCAAAATGTGAGATATTTGGGTCGTGCTCCATATGAGACATACGTGGACAGACAAGATGCCGGAACCATACGTATAGATTCCAGACGTGTAGACGAAATGTTCCACAACTATGTGCGTCCTCAAGCATCGGGCAACAGAACCGGAACTCGCTGGATGGAAATTACAGATAATAGCGGCAAGGGCTTACACGTGAAAGCTTTGGGTGGTGAACCATTCCAGTTCAGCGCTTATCCATACAGCGATAACAGCATCCGTAAGGCTACTCACCTGCATCATCTACCCGATGGAGAAGATGTAACAGTACATTTGGACTATCGTCAGATGGGTATAGGTACTGCAACATGCGGGCCGGGCGTGAGAAAAGAGTTCTTGGTGCCCGTGGAAGAGACAGCTTTTGGCTTTGTAATCCGTCCATACAAGAAGTAAGAGAACAAGATTTCTATATTGCCTGATATGGAAACATGGATGATACTTTTGGGCATAGCGGTAGTTACGGCTATTCTGATAGGAATACTTCTTCGGAGTAAGCCGTTATCTGCCGAGGAGCAACGACAAGCGGAAGAGGAACGTCCGGAGGGTTGTTGCGGTATGCACCTGACTTGTATCAAGGATAGTCTTCACTCCGGAGTGAGTACCAAGATAGAGTACTACGATGATGAAGAACTGGATAGATACGCAGGCATGGACCCTAATCTCTATACGGCTGAAGACGAAGAGCTTTTTCGGGATGTCCTTTATACGCTTAAGCAGGAGGATGTACCCGGATGGGCAAGAAGTATTCAGCTACGTAACATTCCGTTCCCATCCGCTATAAAGGATGAGCTTTTCCTTATCGTCAATGAAATGAGAGACTATTCCGCTCTCGAACATTCATACTCCAATCCCTCTGCTTGAGGATTTCCGATAGGGTATGACCGGAATCCTGATTCATACAATAACCGTAGCGATCCTTATCTCTGTACTTACAGGGATTATAGGATCGTTTATGGTTGTTCGCAGGATGGTATTTGTCGGAGGAGGGATAACGCATGCTTCTTTTGGTGGACTCGGATTGGGATTCTTTTTAGGTGTTAATCCGATATATACGGCAGCGTTGTTTGCTTTGGGAAGCGGATTGGCAGTAGAAGGGTTAAGCCAAAAGGGAAGAATTCGAGAGGATTCGGCTATTGCGGCGGTCTGGTCTTTGGGAATGGCTGTCGGTATTCTTTTCAGTCACTTTACACCGGGTTATGCACCCAATCTTTCTGCTTATCTTTTTGGAAATATCCTTCTGGTGTCAAAGGCAGACCTTTTGATGCTGGCGGGTTTTCTTGTTATTCTGATACCTTTACTCCTTTACTATTATAAGACATTACTCTTTGTGATGTTCGACTCGGAGTATGCATCTACTCGAGGAAGAGGAGTTTCTGCGGTGCGTTTCTTTATAATAGGATTTCTTTCTATCGGGATTGTTCTTACGATAAGAACGATGGGAGTGATGATGTTGATGAGTATGCTTACCATTCCTCAAATGATAGCATCTTTGTATACTCATGATTTCAAGTGGATCATTGTGCTTTCGATTTTTATCTCGATGCTGGCGGCTTTGGCTGGATTAGCCGGAAGCTACTTCCTGAATCTGCCTACAGGGGCTACCATCATTGTTCTTCTCTGTATCTGTTATGTGTTTGCTTGGCTGGCAAAGAAGGCAGGGCAGAAGCCGGCTTAGCTTTTTCTTCCTTTTTTTAGTCTGCTTGCTTTTTACCGGATGCGGTATCTGGCAAAAAGGAAAGGCGTACAACAGCCGCACGAAACTCTCTGCGGAGTTTGAGGAGCAGCTTCAAAGCCACCAAAGAGATATGTTTTTGGTCCCCTCTCACCGGCTTGTATATCCACTTTCTACGGATATAGAGAGAGAGTCGCTGCCTTCTAAGTTGTGCCGTGAGTATGATTTATATTCGGCAAAAGATAGTTCTTCTTTACTTGTTAAGGCGCAACGTGCATTGGATGATGCGGATTATTCCAATGCCGTGATAATGCTCGAGCAGTTTGTCAAAGAGGCTTCTACCTCTTCTCTTAGATGGCGAGCCGCTCTTATAGGCTGGGATGTTGCCAATAGAATTGGAAATAGTGCGTTGGAAAAATATTTCTTAGGAGTCCTCTCATCCGTTCCATTCTCTTGGGAGATGAGGGCAATAGCGAGGTATGAACAGCATCGGAAGAGGGAAAGATTGGCTTTACCTTACACCTCCGAAAGGGTAGAAGATGCTCGTGCTCACTTTTATATCGAACAGTTGACCAAAGAGGGGCAGACATCTACCTCCTTTCTTCCTTTATGGAGAGAGGCTTTTCATTCATCCGAGAAGAGTCGTAAGGTGCATTTGGAGGATGGATCGAGTACTGTATCCCTCTTCTCATTTTTTCACGTAGAGGATAGAGAGAAAGAGATAGCAAAGTTCCGTTCCGTTTGGGGAGATATCTTTGAGGAGGATAATTGGTTCAGACAGTATAGAAAGTAGCCTTAGCGGCTGTGATAAAACGAGAGAAGCTTGGACTTAGCCAAGCTTCTCTTTTTATTTTTCTATAACTCCGTATTTTATGAATACCTTTTGGAGTTGATCCATAGCAAACTCAAGCTGTTCGTCTGTATGGGAAGCCATGAGCGAAAAACGTATCAGAGTATCTCCCGAAGCCACAGCCGGAGCCACGACAGGGTTTACAAACAATCCTCTTTCAAATAGCTCTTTAGTGATGATAAACGTTTTATTGTTATCTCTGACGAATAGAGGAACGATAGGCGTAGAGGTCGCTCCAATCTCAAATTTGCGTTCCTTAAAGCCTTTAAGAGCTTTGTGGGTCAGTCTCCACAGATTGTCTATATAATAAGGCTCTGTTTTCATGATCTCCAGAGCGGCACGAGCGGCTGCTGTTGCTGCAGGAGTACAACTCGCACTGAAGATATAAGAGCGAGCATGATGCTTGAGATAGTTAACGGTATCTTGGTCTCCTGCAATGAATCCTCCGAGAGAAGCAAAAGACTTAGAGAATGTTCCCATAATAAGGTCTACATCTTCCGATACGCCGAAATGGTCGCAAGTTCCGCGTCCCATATCTCCCATTACGCCGATACCATGAGCTTCGTCCACCATGACCGCTGCATTGTATTTTTTTGCGAGCTGGGTAATCTCAGGTAGAGGAGCCAAGTCTCCCTCCATGCTGAACACTCCATCCACCACAATAAGTTTGACTCTATCCGGTTCGCACTTTTGTAGCATCTGTTCGAGCGAATCCATATCATTGTGGCGAAATTTCAGTTTCGTTGAAAAGGACAATCTGTGTCCCTCTATGATAGAAGCGTGGTCTCGCTCATCCCAAAGGATATAATCTTCTCTGCCGGTAAGGCAAGAGACGGCCCCCACATTGGCTTGAAATCCGGTAGAATAGAGCTGCACGGCTTCTTTTCCAAGAAAATCTGCTAACTCCTCTTCCAGTTCGATATGTATGTCGAGAGTGCCGTTCAGAAATCTCGAACCGGCACAGCCTGTGCCGTATTTCTTAGTTGCCTGCTCTGCTGCTTCTTTTACTTTTGGGTGATTGGTCAGTCCGAGATAGGAGTTCGATCCGAACATCAATACTTTTTTCCCGTTTATGATCACCTCGTTGCCTTGTTCACTCTGAATAGTTCGGAAGTATGGATATATTCCGGCTTCTATTGCCTTTTTGTCCGCATCGAACTTTCTGAGTTTTTTCTGTAAGAGTTGCATTCTTATCTGCCTTGTTTTAGAGAGATCGGGCTGCCGTTGTGTCGTAGCCATAAAGAGATCTCCAAATTTCTTTATGAGGCAAAGATATAAATAATTGAACAAAAAATAGGGAAGTGTGCAATGCTTAAAGGATAAAATAGAGGTGCAGACAGAAGAATGTTATTATCTTAAAACCGATTTGTGTTTAAGTTCAAAGCGCTCTCTTTCTCTCTGATGCAAAAGCACAGAAGACTTGCTTGAATGAGCAAATGGGCAGAACTTTTCGGACACTTTGCATCTTTCCTGTACTTCTTGGAAGAAAAATTTCAAAAAAGAGAGGTGGCAGATCGAAAAGTTTTTCCTTGTAATATAACGTAACATGCTAAATATTTGTACCTTTGCGCCATATCCGGATGTTCTTTCGGAAGCTTTATAACGAGAAGATTATCACAAACATTTATTTTAAATTATGAAGAAGTTTATTTACGGTGTTATAGGCGCTGCATTCTTGCTTGCTGCTTGTAGCCCAGCAAAGAAGGAGACTATTGTTTCCGGTACCGTTTCGGATGCCTCTTTTGATGGCAAATATGCTTATATCTACATGGAGGATGAGACTCTTGTAGACTCTGCTTTGATAGAAGCCGGTAAGTTTAAGTTTGCACCTATTTCGGCAGACAGTGCGGCTATAATGCTTTTCAGCGTAGAGAAGCTTCGTGGTTCATTCATATCAGAACCGGGAGATCTTACCATTACTATCAATCCTACAGCTGAGGCTCCTGCCCTTAAAGTAGAGCTTTCGGGTGCTACTCTTACAAACTCTTGGTTCGGCTTTATGAAGACTCGTAGAGCTGCAGTTCTTGCTCTGAACGACTATGCCAACACTGTTTATGCAGACTCTCTTAAGACTAAAGAAGAGAAAGATTCTCTTTATCAGATTAAAGAAGATGAGTTGGTAGCTCAATTGAAGGCAGAAGGATTTGCTCTTTATAACGCCAACAAGGACAATATCCTTGGTCGTGTAACCCTTGAACAGCTGGGACAAGTCTTGGAAGAAGAAGAATACATCCAAGTATATGAAGAAGCTTCAGACATCGTAAAGAGCAGCCAAAGGCTGACTAAGAGATACGAAGCTATCAAGCAAGCTCAAGCAACAAAAGAGGGAGTAAGCTATGCAGACTTTACCGCTATTCAGGCAGATGGTACAGAAGTATTGTTCTCTTCTTTCATAGATGGTAAGAGCTACCTTCTTGTAGACTTCTGGGCTTCTTGGTGTGGTCCTTGCAAGGCAGCTATGCCATATCTCCGTGCTACTTATGACGCTTATAAGGATAAGGGTCTTCGCGTACTAGGTGTTGCTACTTGGGATAAGGCGGAAGACTACGAAAAAGCAAAAGCAGAGCATGGTGTGGTATGGGAAAGCATCTTCGATAAAGAAAGTGCAGGTGCTACAACTTACGGAGTAAACGGTATTCCTCACCTTATGCTTATCAGCCCGGAAGGTACAATCCTTAAGCGTGAGATCAATCCAAAAGAACTCAACACTGTTATTGCAGAATACATCAAGTAAAAACATCCGAAAGCATTCCCTTTTCGAGGGAATGGCATAAGGAATACAAGAGAAGGCTGCGCCTCGTCTGCTTTGAAAAATAGCAGATAAGGCGCAGCTTCTTTTTTATATCAGAATAGAGCCGTGTTTATAACTTTCCAGTCGCGTTGGTTATAGCAAAAAAGTGCCCTTTTCGGGGAGTTTTTATATAAAAATGGAATCGTGAATTTTCCCCTTTCAGGGAGTTCGTCTGCTTCTCTTTTTCTGACGATTGGATCGAGTATGTGCTATAACTCTCTCATATTCATGCTTTTATTTAAAATGTCGAAATTCGGAATTTTCATCCTCTCAGTCGGTTTTATGGGCTGTTTTCGAGTTAATAGATATAAATTTTAGCGTCTTTGTTTGTAAATAAATCATAATTCAATTTTAGGGCTAAAAACAGCAGAAAAGAAGGCTGAAATCGTAACTCTTTATCTGTCAGTGCTGTAGGTGAAAAAGTTTAACACGTTAATTGAATCCGGTAAACAGGTTAAATGAAATAGGTAAACGGGTTCATTGAAAAATTAAACCCGTTAAGCCGAAAGAATATGCTCGTT
>JAUMWS010000096.1 GCA_030529525.1 Porphyromonas sp.
TTATGAAGAGTCATTTTTCAACTCATCCAAAATCATTCCCAAACCATGGTTAAGTACGTAATGCAGGAAATGCCCGATATCCGGGGCGATGGAGCGCGAACCAGATTCCCGAAAATGATTGTCGAACACCAATATTCGCTACGAGATTTGGCAGAGGAGATAGCGAAACGATCGACGTTTTCTCAAGGCGAAATAGAGGGATTGATGCTTTCTGTCGTGGATGCGATCACGACCCGGGTAGCCGATGGTTATTCCGTCAAGATAGACGGATTGGGCTCGTTCTCGGCTAAGCTTGGCATGAAAAAAGGAGTGGAGCGGGAACAACCGGACGGCACGAAGCGCAACGCCATGAGCATCGAGATGACGGGCATGAATTTTCGGGTGGACAAAGAGCTGCTCCGGAGAGCCAATCGGCTCTGCAAGCCGGTACGCACGAAGGGACAAAAATATGCCGATCCGCTCGTGGGTAAGGAGGAACGGCTCGCTTTGTTGCTCGATCATCTCGAGAAATATTCCTGCATCTCCCTGCATCAATACTCGGTGATGACGCGTCTGGAAAAACTTGCGGCAAGAAAAGAGCTGCAAGAGTGGGAGAGAGAAAACCGGATCTTTCGGAGAGGCAAAGGACCAAGCCTGATATTCCTCAGGGTGAGAGATGATTTTGCGCATGAGTAGATTATGTTTAATTTTGCCAACTCAGAGAGGCCTCCCGTGCCGCTCGTTGCGTTTTCTTTTGGACGAAAAACAGATATTAAGTAAGGATCAATTCTATGGCAAGAAACCTGGTGATAGTGGAGTCTCCCGCAAAGTCGAAGACAATAAGCAAAATACTTGGGGATGATTATAAAGTAATGTCCAGCTACGGACATGTCAGAGACCTTAAGAAGAAAGGCCTGGGCATTGATATAAACCACCGGTTTGCTCCGCAGTATGAGGTTTCGGAGGATAAGCTTAAAGTGGTGAAGGAGCTGCAAAAGGCAGTCCGAACAGCAGAGACCGTATGGCTCGCTTCCGATGAAGACCGCGAAGGAGAAGCCATTGCATGGCATTTGTACCAGATCTTGGGACTGGAGAATAAAGAGACCAAGCGGATAGCGTTCCATGAGATAACGAAAAAAGCAATCCTTGAAGCACTGGAGTCGCCAAGAGATATAGACTACAACAGAGTGGATGCTCAGCAGGCTCGCAGGGTATTGGACCGAATCGTGGGTTTTGAGCTTTCTCCCATCTTGTGGCATAAGGTCCGCCCGTCTCTCAGCGCAGGTCGTGTCCAGAGCGCAGCCGTGAGGATTCTGGTGGAGCGGGAGAGAGAGATTCAGTCTTTTAAGCCGGAAAGCAGCTACAGGGTGGTGGCGAATCTGAATACAGAATCGGGACAGGCGGTAAAAGCCGTAATGGAGCACAGACCGTCCGAACGTGCCGAGGTGGAAGAGGTGTTGAACTCTTTGATCGGATCGGAATACTCCGTTCAGGACATTCAAGTGAAACCCGGCAAACGAACCCCTCCTCCTCCCTTTACAACATCCACCTTACAGCAGGAAGCTTCCAGACTTCTCGGCTTTTCCGTAACACAGACAATGGTCGTGGCACAAAGCTTGTACGAAAACGGACATATCACGTACATGCGTACAGACTCCGTAAATCTCTCTTCTTTTGCCATCGCCACCACAGCAGATGTCGTAGAAAAGAACTATGGCAAGGAGTACGTCAAGAAAAGAAACTTTACGACCAAGACAAAAGGAGCACAAGAGGCACACGAAGCCATCCGACCGACAAACATAGAACTCGAAACAATATCGGGAACCGCCACTGAGAAGAAATTGTACGACCTTATACGAAAGCGTACAATGGCCACTCAGATGAAAGATGCAGAACTTGAACGCACCACCGTAACCGTCAAAACAACATCTCCACACCTTTTTTATATTCGTGGCGAACAGATAAGATTCGACGGATTCTTGAAAGTATATCTTGAGGATCCGGACGATGACAACTCAGCATCCGGAGACAAGGACGAGACCGATACGCTGCTTCCGACCATGAACATCGGAGATCTGCTCGCCGTCGGGACCGTGGAGGCGACTCAAAAGTTTACCCAACGTCCAGCAAGATACTCCGAAGCTACTCTGGTAAAGAAACTGGAAGAGCTGGGAATAGGTCGCCCAAGTACTTATGCTCCGACCATTCAGACCATCCAAAAGAGAGAGTACGTGGATAAACGTACCATACCGGGAGCGGAACGAGAATATGATATATTTACCCTCAAAGGGAATAAAATATCCTCCAAAACCAAACGTGAAACATACGGAGGAGATAAGGGCAAATTGATCCCGACAGATATAGGTATAGTGGTAAACGATTTCCTTGTGGATGCATTCCCAAAGATTTTGTCTTATAACTTTACGGCAAACGTGGAAAAGGAGTTTGATGCCATAGCAGAAGGCTCAAAAGATTGGACAGGAGTCATAGAACAATTTTACTCCATCTTTCATCCGAATGTCGTAGAGGTAATGGATATGAAGACCGAACGCAAGGTGGGAGAGAGATACATCGGCGATGATCCTAAGACAGGAAAACCAATCTTTGCTAAGATCGGCAGATTCGGTCCCTTGTTGCAATTAGGAGAAGCTCAGCCGGAAGGCGAGAAGCCTACATTTACATCCATACCGTCTTCTCTTTCGATAGAGACAATCTCTTTGGATGAAGCATTGGAATTATTCAGACTGCCTCGCACACTGGGGCAGTGGGAAGGTAAAGAGATACAAGCTAATAACGGACGCTTTGGTCCTTATGTCCGCTGGGACAAGATGTTTGTCTCTATCCCTAAAGATCTGGATCTGTATACCGTAACGCTGGAAGAAGCTGTTTCTCTCGTTCAGTCCAAAATAGAAGCAGATAAGAATAAGAGAATTGCTGCTTTTGATGCACCGGAAGGAGAACTCCTAATCTTGAATGGCAGATATGGTCCTTATATAGAGTATGCCAAGAAAAACTACAAGATTCCGAAAGAGTACAAGCCGGAAGAACTTACCCTCGAAACTTGTCTTATGTTGGTGGAAGAGGGAGGAAAGAAGAAAACAACCGGAAAGAGTCGTAAGAAAAGCCAATGATACCATATATATTATGTATAGAGTCTGCCACTAAAAGATGTTCTGTTGCTTTATTGCATGGTGCAGAGGTCGTGGCAAGCAGAGAGTCTGTAGATGGCAATCATAATGCCAACCTTTCAATCTTTGCTTCTGAGCTTATGGCTCTGATTCCTGATGAGAGACGTTTGGATGCCATTGCCGTGGGAGATGGTCCCGGATCTTATACGGGGCTTCGTATATCCGCTTCTTTGGCTAAGGGTTTGGCTTTTAGCTTGAATATTCCACTTATATCCGTCTCTTCTCTTAAGATCTTATCAGAAAGCATTCGCAAAGAACACCCCGACCTTCCAAAGGGGTATGCTATTGTTCCCATGCTTGACGCAAGACGCATGGAGGTTTATTCTGCCGTGTATACCGAGCATGAGGAAGGAACTTCTAAAAGCTTCGTCATGGACAGGGAAGAGGATATAAACAAATTCCAACGGCTGGTGGCAGGTTCGTCCGTTATTCTCTATGGAGGAGATGGAGCGGGAAAGATCTATCCACTGTTCAACAACTTATTTGGAAGTAAGGCCATATACGTGGAAGCTGCAAGGCTACACGCTGAAAGCATGGCCCCGATTGTTATGAAGTCGTGGGAAGAAAAGTGCTTTGTCGACCTGGCTTATTGGACTCCGGATTATCTAAAAGAATACGCTGCCGTAATAACAAGCAATAAAGTAATAGGTACAAAGCCAAACAGTCTAAGCTCTGATGCATAAATTTGCTATCTTTACCACCGTATAGATACATAATTAAAACCATTTGTTCTCTAAACATCAGTATGAACAAACCTATAATACTTGTAACAGGAGCAACCTCCGGAATAGGGAGGGCAACCTGTTTGTTATTAGCTCAAAAGATGTCGGGATGCACTATTATTGCAGCCGGTAGAAGAGAAGAGCGTCTTCAGGAGTTAAAACAGATTATCGAAAATGAGACAGCTTCTCACTGTATAACAGTCTGTTTGGATGTTCGATCTTTATCGGACGTAGAGCAGAAGATTACTCGTAATAGCGCATTCAGGCTTGAAGATATAGATATTCTGATCAATAACGCAGGTCTTGCAGCAGGTCTCTCCACAGTGGATGAAGGCTCCATAGATCACTGGGAAAGAATGATCGATACAAATGTCAAGGGGCTTCTTTACGTCTCAAAGCCTGTGATTGCAGCTATGAAGAAAAAGAGATCCGGGCATATCATTAACCTCTCTTCCGTTGCCGGGAAAGATGCTTATACCGGAGCAGCCGTATACTGTGCCACCAAGTTTGGAGTAGAAGCAATTACCAGATCAATGCGTCAAGAGTTAGTACCTTACGGTATTAAGGTCTCTTCCATAGCCCCGGGTGCTGTCAATACGGAGTTTTCTCAAGTGCGGTTTGATGGGGATAAAGAGAAAGCCGATAAGGTTTATAACGGATTCGATCCTCTTTATGCAGAAGATATTGCAGAGTGTATCCTGTTTATCTTAACCGCTCCTGAACATGTAAATATAGCTGATATGACAATCCTGCCGAAGGCTCAGGCAGATTCGAGAATGATCCACAAAGAATTATAACTATAGGACAATACACAAAACACAGTATGACGAAACAAGATGTTATCAAACCCTATGTGCTTGGGGTTGATATCGGTGGTACTAACACCGTTTATGGAATAGTTGATGCAAGAGGAAACATCGTACTGAATGGCTCCATAAAGACTGGCACACATTTAGATATCAATAACTATATCCAAGATCTAACGACAGGAATGCAGCTCTTGATAGATCAGGTTGGAGGCAAAGAGATGATTAAGGGTATAGGTATAGGTGCCCCGAATGGAAACTTTTTTACAGGTTCTATAGATTTTGCTCCAAATCTTCCATGGAAAGGACGCATCATGCTTGCAGATATAATTGCAGAAAAGATGGGAATACCCGTTGCTCTCACCAATGATGCCAATGCTGCAGCGATAGGTGAAATGACTTACGGTGTGGCACGTGGTATGAAAAACTTTATCGTTATCACATTGGGAACAGGTGTTGGTAGCGGTATTGTGGTGAACGGGACTCTTGTTTATGGTCATGATGGCTTTGCAGGGGAGTTGGGACACACGATAATCAGACGCAATGGTCGTATCTGCGGTTGCGGTCGGAAAGGGTGTTTAGAGACATATACATCTGCAACAGGTGTGGCTCGTACTGCTCGTGAATATCTTGAAATACGCAAAGAGGATTCGCTTCTTCGTGAACTCAATATAGACGAGATTACCTCTAAAGATGTTTACGATGCTGCAATGAAAGGAGATAAACTTTCTCTCGAAATATTTGAAGCAACAGGTGCTATTCTTGGAGAGGCTTTTGCAGACTTTGTTGCGTTCTCTTCTCCTGAAGCGATCATTCTTTTTGGAGGTCTTACAAAAGCAGGAGATCTTCTCATGGATCCTATCAAGCACCACATGGAGCTTAATATGCTTCAAATCTACAAAGGAAAGACAAAGCTTTTAACTTCCGAACTTAAAGAAAGCGATGCTGCCGTTCTTGGAGCCAGTGCTCTTGGATGGGAGGCGGATAAGGCATTGCGAAAGGCAAATAGTGCCACAGGAGAGTGAGAAAAGCGTCTTAACTTTTTAAGAGAAGTCTACATAAAAAATATCCTCTCATGTATAAAAACATGAGAGGATATTTTTGTTTATCGCTTTTTATCTTTCTGTGTCTACACACGCTCTAAGAGAGCAGTAGGGTTTAATATATTTCTGCACTAAAATCTGGTGTGCTTCATGCTTTGCGTAGCTTGAAAGAGCATCAAGATCTGCCACTTTGGCGATGAGTATAAAGTCGTACTGCTCGTTCGGATTTATGTTGATTTCTATACGAAGATCTTCCAATGCCGGTATCTTATCAGGGAGAGTATGAAACTCATCCTTTATTTTCGTTAGCAACTGTTTTTTGTCATCTTGGGTTACTTCCGAATTGAAACCAAAAAGAACATAGTGTGTCAGAGCCATTTTAGTCTTATTTATGCGTGATACTTACATGAATTCGGCCTCATCTATGATGGAATCTTTATAGCCTAAGAAGTAGAGAATACCATCCAGACCCACAGTTGAGATAGACTGTTTTGCCGTTGCTTTCACTTTCGGTTTCGCATGAAAGGCGATACCAAGTCCCGCTGTTGCAATCATTGGAAGGTCGTTGGCTCCATCCCCAACCGCTACAGTTTGGCGAATATCTACCTTTTCTACCTGAGCAATAAGTTTAAGCAGCTCTGCTTTTCTCTTTCCATCAATGATGTCTCCGAGGTGTCTTCCTGTCAGTTTCCCGTCTTTTATTTCGAGCTCATTGGCATAGACGTAGTCGATCTGATACTTGTTGGCAAGATACTGTCCAAAGTAAGTAAATCCTCCGGATAGGATTGCTATTTTGAATCCCACTTTTTTCAGAATCTTCATCACACGATCCACTCCCTCCGTTATTGGTAGTTTTTCAGCGATGTCCTGCATTACGGAAATATCAAGCCCTTCCAAAAGTGCCACACGTCGTATAAAACTCTCGTTAAAGTCTATCTCTCCACGCATTGCAGACTCCGTAAT
>JAUMWS010000097.1 GCA_030529525.1 Porphyromonas sp.
CTTGCATACCCTTGAATAACAGCGGGTAAATGTCTTTCTAAGGGACGACTAAATAAAATCCCGAATAGCAAATGGCTGTAAGCCTGATGCTATTCGGGATTTTTTTGTTGTCTATTTGTTGGAATTACTTACTTGGTAGTTCAAAATCCGTGTTATTGGTTGAAGCTACTTTGTATGCAATCTTTTCCATAAGCCACTTGGGTGTGGAGGTAGCCCCACATATACCTACGCTTTTGACCCATAATGGTAAAGGTTCCGATATTTGTTCAGGAGAGGAAATAAACTGAGTATTGGGATTGGCAGCCTTACAGTGTCCGAAGAGAACTTTGCCATTGGAACTCTTCTCTCCTGCTACGAAATAAATCCAGTCTTTTTGCTTTGCAAATTCTTCGATATTGGGCATCCTGTTGGAGACTTGTCGGCATATCGTATCGCTGTATTTGAATATGACATCGGCTCCTTTATGCGTTTCGATATAAGAGATAAGCTCTTGAAATCCTTCTATCGACATTGTTGTCTGAGAGAATAACATAATGGGACGGCTGAGGTCAATTTGGGAAACTTCACTCATATTCTGCACAACAATAGCCTCTCCTCCGGTTTGCCCCACAAGACCATTAACTTCTGCGTGTCCATGTTTGCCGAATATGACGATCTGTGCATCAATATCTCGTGTTTTCTCAAAAGTGCGTTTGATGTTGCGTTGAAGGGCTAAAACGACCGGACAAGTAGCATCCACAATAGTAATATTGTTTTTGCGTGCGAAGTCGTAAACGGCAGGCGGTTCCCCGTGAGCCCGGAAAAGAACTTTTCCACCACGCAGGGCATGAAATTTATTGTAGTCTATGGTTTCGAGTCCTTTCTGTTCGAGCCTGTCCACTTCCTGATTGTTGTGAACAATATCTCCAAGACACTGTAGCTCTTCACCTGATTCCAGCTCTTTCTCCGCATGTTTAATAGCATTGATGACGCCGAAGCAGAAGCCGGACGAATCGTCTATCTCTATGCTGAGGTCTCGTTTAGAAAAGCTTTTTTTTTTTTACAGCTTCTTGGAAGTAAGAGAGCATTATTTCATTTTGTTCATCTATTGAGAGCAGGCTGTTGTCCAGCATAACCGCATCTTCTGCAGGCTTAAGAGGTGCTACTGCACGTGAAGAGTCTATTCGGTCTCGCTCCTGAACGTTGTGGAGGATTTCGTCAAAAGAGACCTTTTCACCCTTTGCCATCAACTCCTTAAAGCGCCTGTCTGCACGGACATCCGCACTTGCAGTTACAAAGATCTTTAGTTCGGCATTTGGAAATACCACAGTGCCGATATCTCTTCCATCCATTATCACTCTCTTTTGAGCTCCCATAGCTCTCTGCTGTTCCAGCAACAGCGTACGTACTGCCGGGATTGTGGAGATGAATGAAACCTTGGAAGACACTTCCATTCCTCGGATTTCTTTTTCTACATCTTCTCCACAGAGAAGAGTGTGTCCGTTTTCGGGATTGAAGTCGATAGAGATATCGCCAAGACTTTCTTCTACTTTCGTGATTGCCGGCTCTGTTCCGTCTGGAGCCCATAGCCCTTTACGCATAGTGTGTAGCGTTACAGCACGAAACATAGCTCCCGTATCTATATATCTGTATCCTACTTCTCGTGCGAGCCATTTAGCCATGGTGCTTTTCCCACAAGAAGAGTGTCCATCTATTGCTACTATTATATCGTTGTGTTGTGTGTTTGTCATTAAACTGATAGTTGTGATGCTAATAAGTTGTGAACAAAGATAGCAAAATAAGGGTACAGGATAATGGCTCTTGGAAAGCTCTTTCTTTATTTTTACCTTTGCTCCATAGCGTACGGTGGAGCCGTATAGAGGTTGAAACAAAAAACTTTATAAGAAAAATATATAGCTATGAAAACACGCTTATCTCTACTGATGTTTCTTTTTCTTCTCCTTGGAACAGTTCCCTCTGTTTATGCTCAGCAGGTAGCTGTAACAAGAGATGGGAGAGAGGTATTGCTTCATTCCGATGGCACATGGGAGTATCTTGACGAATGGGATAGATATGACGAACCGGACTTTACGTTTGGGCCTCGTCCGACAGGCAGATCTGCACATATCACCATAAACGGAGAGATTCGTTTTATAATAATGGAAGGACAGCTGACCAACTTCCAAATCCTAAGACGCAGAAAGGTTATTTATGACCACATGCTGGGAGAACAAAACGAGCGATACGGAAGATTATCTTACGATTTCCATGGTCGCTTGGCACGTGTGGGTAATTGGGAGATCAAATATCGTTTTAGAGACAACAAGCTGGAACAGGTGGGTCCATACACGATCAAATACAAGTTTAGCAACGACAGGGTAGAGCAGATAGGACCATACCGGATAGATTACGACTTTAGTTCGGATCGGATTTCCCGTATCGGTAACGTGGTGATTAAGTATGACTTTTTCACTGAAAGACCGGAGGTGCGAGGGCGAAATCAGGGAATGAAGATTGTTATACTCTAACCCTGCTTCCCTCTTTCTCTTACGACCATACCATCCTTTCGGATCGTGATATCATTGCCCTCTTTATTTGAAAAAGAGATACTTTGACGAATGTACTCTTCCGGGGCATTGAGTTTTTGAGCGATATCTGACAGACTCATTGGCAGAGAGGCTTGGGATAAGAAGTCCAGAATAACCTCCATGATGCGGAACGTGAGTCCGGAGTGCTTTCTCTCTCTACATACATCGCACAGACCGCAAGGTAGCGAACCGGTTTCACCAAAATAGTCCAAAAGAACCTGCGAACGACATCTTTTATTCGTCGTAGAGGCATACGCGATAGACGCTTCGGCTCTATCGCGTTCTTTTTGCAGCCTTTTTTCATAGCTTTCGTACGGAATATGGACATTCTCGGGCAGGCATCTCGGACGTTTGTAACGGATATAAGAAGATCTCTTTCCCGGTATGTAATCCAATACGCCCCACCTGTTCAGATGCAACATAGCAGCATAAAATGTGTCTGCATCCATATCCAGCTGAGCACGAAGCTTGCTTTCGTCTATGATAGAATACTCGGTAAACAGCCCCGTGTAACTTCTTAGTAGAAGTTCCACTATCCTGTAATGCAGTTCGGAGGCCTCGTCCATTACTTGATAAAGTTCCTGTCTGGAGAGCGTTATCATCACTCTTGAAGGCATGTTTTGATCCACCTCAAAATCCAAGTATCCCGCAATATCCAAGAGAGCGAGCGAGGCATGTACTTCCAGCACAGAGTGTCGAAAAAGATGACAGAATCGAGAAATGTTCAGCTCGAACAGATATCCTTCTCCCGCTCCTTCTGCTATCTGTAAGAAGTTGGCGATGTCTCCATATATCGCCTTTATCTTTTCACGTGGGGGAAAAGCGCTTTGTACTCTTTTTTCTACGGCAGAGAGATCTACAGTTGGGTCGAACAACAGCACCGCATATGACGGCTTATTGTCTCTTGCTGCACGTCCGGCTTCCTGATAGTAATCTTCCAAAGCAGTAGGAATTTCCGGATGTACCACAATACGAACATCCTCTTTGTCTATTCCCATCCCGAAAGCATTTGTACAGACCATTATTCGTACGTCGTTGTTCATCCATGCTTTCTGTCTTTTTTCCTTACTGTCGTGAGATAGTCCGGCGTGAAAATAGGCGGAGTTTATCCCATTATCGTTCAGCAGATCGGAGTAGAGTTTGGCCTTTTTTCTCGAACGGACATAGACCAATCCCGATCCCGGTACACTCTCAAGTATATTGACCAGATCCGAGAGCTTATCTACCGTAGGCTTTACAACATAGCTTAGGTTTTTCCTGTAAAAGCTACGTTGGAATAGCCGGGCAGGTTGGCGAAACATCAGTTTGTCCTGAATATCTCCCACAACCTCTTT
Source organism: Porphyromonas sp. (assembly GCA_030529525.1). Lineage (GTDB taxonomy): Bacteria > Bacteroidota > Bacteroidia > Bacteroidales > Porphyromonadaceae > Porphyromonas_A. The sequence goes on from JAUMWS010000097.1 coordinate 3,902, forward strand.
TGTGGCTGTGGCTGTAAGAGCCAAGATCGGAACATCAGGGAAGTACGACCTGAAATCGGCAATCTTGAGATAACTTGGTCGGAAGTCATAACCCCACTGACAGACGCAGTGGCTCTCATCTACGACAAGTAGAGAAACATTCATCCGAGTGATTCGGTTGAGGAATGTTTCGGACATAAGCCGTTCGGGAGAAACGTAGAGAAGCTTGTACTCCCCGTAAAGACAGTTGTCCAGAGCCTCCATAATCTTACCGGAAGACATGCCTGCATGGAGATATTCTGCCTTGATCTTCAGCGTCTGAAGTCTGTTTACCTGATCTCGCATCAGAGCCACAAGGGGAGTGATGACCACCGTAATACCGGGAAGCATGAGTGCCGGTACTTGAAACGTGATACTCTTACCTCCGCCGGTAGGCATTAGAGCGAGAGTATCGTATCCATCCAGTATGGAACGGATGATATCTTCCTGCATGGGGCGAAATGCGTCGTAGCCCCAATAGCGTCGAAGTATATCTAAAGGAGAAAGCTTTGCTGCTTGGTCTGTGGCACTTTTTGCCATCAAGAGTGTACTTTAAAGTCCAAAAGGAGGAGCTGTGCCATATTCTTTCCCATACGGCTGTATTCTTCTATCGTATAGACGATATCTACACGGGTTCCTTTCTTATGCCCTTCTATCTTATACTGAGAGTTGTAAGCAAAAGCACTGAATATCTCTTCCGTGCCATCCTCTTTGAGGCTCATCTTGACGTGGCTTTTGGTTTTGCCCATAAACTTCGGAGAGGATGCCAATTCCAGATTTGTGGTACAGAATATCGGTTTTTCGTTCTGTGGCCCATAGGGTGCCATATCACGTATTTGCTTCCGTAGGGTCGGAGTAATATCGGCAAGCCTGATATTTAGGTCTATATTGATTTGGGGAGTAAGCACCTCTTGCCCCACTTCTTTTTCGCCCAACTCTTCTACACGTCGGATAAAAGCGTCCACGTTATCTTTATGAAGTGTAAATCCGGTAGCATAGGTGTGTCCTCCAAAGTTGATTAGCAGGTCTTTGCACTGCTCTATAACGGCATACATATCGAAGCCTCCGATACTTCTTGCAGAGCCACAGACAAGATCTTCACCTCCTCCGGTTTGTGTCAGGACAATGCTCGGGCGGTTGAAGTATTCGGTTAGTCGGGAAGCCACTATGCCTATCACTCCTCTGTGCCAAGAGGGATCGTACAAGGCTATAATCTTCTGTTTTGCCACGGCTTCGCCTGTCGGCCCCTTTTGTTCTATGGTCTCCACTCTTTCCAGAGCTTGTTCCGTGATAGACTTGTCCAACTCTCGGCGTTGGGAGTTGTAGCTGTCGATATTCTTGGTCATCTTGCGTGCTTCTCCTGCCGTTGCGGCAAGAAGCAGATCTACGGACTCTCTTCCATTCTGCATTCGTCCCGAAGCATTTATTCGTGGTCCTATCTTAAAGACCACTTCGTTCATGGTTATCCGTTTGGTCTTTATATCGCTGACGTCTATGATGCTGCGTAATCCGAGCCTTGGGTTTTTATTCAGAATTTTCAATCCATAGTAGGCCAAAACTCTATTTTCACCTGTCAGATTTACGAGGTCTGCTCCTATACTCACAGCCACAAGATCCAGCAGATCGTAGACTTGACGAGGATCGCCTCCGTTGTCTATTGTGAATGCTTGAAGCAGTTTGAACCCCACGCCACAACCCGAAAGCTCATCGAACGGATACTTGGAACCCGGTATCTTCGGATTGAGAATAGCCACAGCATCCGGAAGTTCTTCGTCCGGAACGTGATGGTCGCAGATGATAAGATCTATTCCTTTCTCTTTGGCGTATCGCACTTTTTCTACTGCTTTCACCCCGCAGTCCAGTGCAATCATCAGTTTGCAGCCTTCTCTTTCGGCATGATCTATGCCTTGGAAGGAGATTCCGCTACCTTCGTTGTAGCGTTCGGGAATGTAGTATGAAAGTTGGGTGGTGTATTGGCGGAGAAACTTGTACATCAATGCCACGGACGTTGTCCCATCTACATCGTAATCTCCATATATTAAGATCCTCTCTTTCTGCCCTAAGGCTTTGTTGAGACGGTCTACGGCTTCTCGCATGCCCAGCATCAGGAACGGATCGTGCAGATCCTCCAACTCCGGCTGGAGATACATTCGTACCTGCTCCGGAGTCGTAACACCTCTCTGGACAAAGAGCTTTGCGACCGTCGGAAGAAGTGTAGAGGAGGAAGAAAGCTCCGCTGCCACTTGCTCCTCTTTTGAGGTCAAGCTCTTCAGGTTCCATAGATATTCCATATGTGAAATCTCTTTTTTTCATTTTTTTTCTTAGGTCTCAAATATAGCAATAATATCTCGGATCTCATAGGAGATTTATATAATATACCCTCGGTTGTTTTCTTTCGCTCTTTTCTCAATTCTTGCCTCAAATGGATTTCTTGATTTTTATATATTCCATCCCGCAGAGAACTCTCTTCTTTTTTGCTCTCTATTTTGATCGGAGGAGTTGTTTTCAGAGCATGACCAAATTGTTAAATCAAGGCAATTTTATTAACACTAATTTGCGCGCCTGTTAAGCGAAAACGCTAAACGAGCATATTCTTTCGGCTAAACGGGTTTAATTTTTCAATGAACCCGTTTACCGATTTCATTTAACCCGTTTACC
>JAUMWS010000098.1 GCA_030529525.1 Porphyromonas sp.
CCTCATCAGAGCGATTTTCATTATTGCGAATCGGCAAATACCACTTATCCAATATTGTCTCAAACTCTTCTATGCTGATGGTTGCAAGCGTCCAAGCGACAGCTTGTCGTATCGTGAGATAAGACCAAAAAGGCTTCGTGCGCTCCACATCTGCCAATATCTTTTCTACACTCTCCAGACGATACTTATGATAGTACATCTTTGTCGTGATAAAGACTCTTATTCCATACAACGGCAATCGCTCATGAAAGGAGAAACAAGACTCAAAAGCTGTCCGGACGATATCTTTCTTCAAGTTCTTTCCGATGTCCGAAAGAAAAGCATCACAAGTAGCCCAACCATCGAGCTTGGGTAAAATTGTTTGCATAAACAGACTCCAATCTTCATCTGTGTGGCACAATATCGGAGCCGTGAAGATATAAAGCATCTTTGCTTCAAAGGACAAAGACAAAAGCCTCTCTATCTCCTCGTGAAAAGCCGTAAAAGACGAATACTCTTTCTTTATTGATGCCGCCAATTTTCTTAGCAAAGGAGTGCGCACTCACAAAATAGTATCCGAATGGTCGCTAACCTTAAGTTTCGTTGAAAAAACCTGAATAGAAGGCTCTGCCAGCTCTAAAAGGCACTCTTTTATCCCTTTTGACATAATAGATAAATCTTGAAAAAGCCATGAAGTCTCCACGAAAGAACTATCTCTAAAGCCTTGTAAAAAAGGGTGTATACACATCCACTTTTCGAACAGAAGCTGTTCAAAAATAAGAACTAAAACTCGAACTCCATCAATCATGTTTTGATTTTTACAACCCAAGCCTTGAATAGGATAAATAAAGATCTGATTTCAAACAACTTAAAGGTCAAAAGAAGAAACTAATAATGCTTTTCAAAAGAAATAATAGAGTTCACACCAGAAAGCACTAAAGGTTTCGGCGAAAAGCTCTAAAGGTTTCAGAGAAAAGCTCTAAAGGTTTTGGGCGAAAGCTCTAAAGCATTTGATTAGCCCTAAAAAAGTGGTCGCTTCAGAGCATCGGTCAATACCAATTTTGGGGCTTTTGTTTTTTATTCGGACTTATGTTCGCACATATTGCTTTCGTGCTCACTTTGGATTTTTAGGATCATAAGTTCATCTTTTTTCTTCGGGTAAGAAAGCTTTAAGAGTCCTGATTGTTGGGAGAAGAGATCATTTTGTTCCAATAAAGATTGGGGCTTTATTGCTATCTTTGTTTGCGTGTTTTTGATACGCGGTTTTTATTGATAATATCAGAGAAATAATAGTTATGAGAAGAAAGATAGCCATATTTGCACTGGCTTTGGCAGGAATTTTTCAGCTCTCTTTCGGGCAAAATGGAGAGAAACAGCTTACGATAAATTCTGTTACAAACGGGACATTTGCGGCTAAAAGTGCCGGTGCCGGATTTCGCCCAATGGCGGACGGAGCTCACTATTCCGTAGTGAGTCGAGACCATAAAGCCATACTTAAATGCAGCTATAGCACGGGCAAAGTGGTAGATACTCTCTTTTATACGAAGACGGCCAGAGATTGTGAGTTTGAAACGTTCGACGACTATATGATAGCTCCGAATGGTTTGCAAATTCTTCTGTTCAAGAATACGGAATTTATCTACAGAAGAAGCCGGAAGTTCGATGCGTTTCGCTACGATGTAAGGCGTAATCTTGTACAGCCTCTTTCTGCCACATCCGGCAAAGTACGTATCCCTACTCTCTCTCCGGATGGTCGCATGTGCGCCTTTGTTAAGGAAGACAATAATATATACATTGCAAAGTTCGACTACAATACAGAGTCCGCCGTAACGACCGATGGTAAACCCAATGCGATACTGAACGGAACTACAGACTGGGTGTACGAGGAAGAACTGTATGCAACAAACCTCATGCAGTGGGCAGACTCTTCTGAGCAACTTATCTTCGTTCGTACGGATGAGTCGCAAGTGCCTCTGTACAATATGCAAATGTTTGGAACCGGCTTGTATCCTAAAGATTATCTCTATAAATATCCTAAGCCGGGAGAGAAGAATGCCGATATCTCACTTCGATCGTTCGATGTGCGTTCCAAGAAAACAGAGGTGATAGAGCTGCCTGTACGTGGAGAATATTACATCCCTCGTTTGGATTTTGCTCATGGAGCTCTTCAAGTGTTCACTTTTAATAGAAATCAGACACACTTCCGACTCTTTACCGTAAACCCCAAAAGCGGACTGTCAAAACTGCTTCTTGAGGAAAAGAGTGAAAGATACATAGATCCGGAGTGGGCAAGACAGCTTGCATATACGCGCGATGGATTTACTTATGTTAATGACAAAAGCGGGTACAATCAGCTTTATCTCTATTCAAAACAAGGAGCTGTTCAGAAGAAAATCAGCAGAGATAATGCAGATGTAACTGCATTCTATGGCGTTTCGGAACAAGGAGAAGCTATCTACGCCATGGCTTATCCTACTCCTATGGATCGGATAATAGTGGCTACAAACCTTAAGAACGGTAAAAGCCGTACACTCTCACCCGAGAAAGGCAACAGCAAAGCCGTATTCAGCAAGGATATGAGCTACTATCTGCTTACTTCTTCGGACTTGGAAACTCCTGCAAGATACTCTCTCAACCGCACCAAAGATGGTAAAGAGATGGTGTTATTGGAAGATAATGCGGAGCTTAAGACGAAGATGAAAGAGTACTCTTTTGCTCAAAAGAGATTCTTCCAAGTAACCACTGCATCCGGAGTAACGCTTAACGGATACATCATGACGCCTAAGAACATGGAGCCGGGAAAGAAGTATCCTACTTTGTTTACTCAATACAGCGGACCGGGTTCACAGGAGGTGATGAACAGATTTAAGTTCGATTGGGAATATGTTCTCCCTGAAAATGGATACATCGTGGTCTCTCTCGATGGTAGAGGAACAGGCGGACGAGGATCCGAATTCCAAAAGTGTACTTATCTCAATCTGGGACTGTTGGAATCGCAAGACCAATGCGAAGGCGCCACTGCCACGGCAAAGCTGTTCCCATACATAGATGAAAACAGAATGGCTATCTGGGGTTGGAGTTTCGGCGGATATACAACTCTCATGGCTATGTCGCACAACTCTCCGGTCTTTAAAGCCGGTATTGCAATAGCTCCTCCTACATCGTGGCGCTTGTACGATACCACTTACACGGAGCGCTTTATGCGTACTCCACAGGAGAATAACTCCGGATACGACCGTACGTCTGTGATGACACGAGCTGCGAATCATACCGGAAATCTTCTCATAATCCACGGCTCTGCAGATGATAACGTACATGTGCAAAATACGATGCAGTACGTGGAAGCCCTTGTTCAGGCAGATAAATATTTCGATATGCTGATATACAAGGATCGTAATCACAGTATTTATGGAGGCAATACCAGAAATCACCTCTATAACAGTGTCGTAAGATTTTTGAACAGATCCCTTTAATCCACAAAATGATAGAAAAAAAGATAGGAAGAACATACATGCGTAAACCGGAATGGCTGAAAATAAGTAGGGCTAGCATAGATAGCTATACACATACTGAGAAGACAATATCTCAAGGGGCACTGAATACCATCTGTGCCAGTGGGAAATGTCCGAACCAAGCAGAATGCTGGAGTCGCGGAACGGCTACATTTATGATTTGTGGCAACATTTGTACCAGAGCTTGTCGCTTCTGTGCCACTCAAAGTGGTCGTCCTGAATCTCCCCCCGATCCGGTAGAGCCTTTGAGACTTGCTGCTTCGGTGGCTCAAATGAAGTTGAAGTATGCCGTTATCACCTCTGTAGACAGAGACGATCTGCCCGATTATGGAGCGGGACACTGGGCAAGTTGTATCACAGAAATACGTAAACGCTCTCCGGAGACCAAGATCGAAGTCCTTATTCCGGACTTTCAGGGAGATGAGGAGTGTGTAGATATGATAATAAGGACAGCGCCGGACGTTATCGGGCACAACCTTGAAACAGTGCGTCGGCTTACTCCTCATGTCAGACACAGAGCCACATACGATTGCAGCATGAAGGTTCTCAAACAGATTGTAGACAGAGGAGCCATAGCGAAGACCGGCATTATGGTTGGCTTGGGAGAAACAGAGGAAGAGGTGGTGGAGCTGATGAAAGATATTGCCGCTATCGGAGTTTCGACTCTCACCATCGGACAATATCTTCAGCCGACATCCAAGCATATCGAAGTGAAGGAGTATGTCCATCCCGACCAGTTTGCACGTTATAAGATGCTCGGAGAGAGCCTTGGCATTACACACGTAGAGAGCGGACCGCTTGTGCGTTCCTCTTATCATGCGGACGATCACTTTCATCAGGCATCAAAGAAAAAACTTAATCTAAAAGAGATAGGAAAAAGCAACGGTTAGCCCCCGAGGGTGAAACCGAAGCATTCGGATATGAGATATTTACACTCAAAAATAGTTTTCGCACTATTGCTTATACTTTCTGCTCTCGCTCTTCCCGCTTGTGGAAAGAGGGGAGCAGATTCGTCATACGGGGATACCATAGAGGTTGCACCGGTAGAGATCAGTCGGGACAGCGCACTGTATCCCGAGTCCGGCTTCTTGCAGGGAGTTTCCGGAGCGTTTGGAGGAGTCATCGGAGATACATATATATATGGAGGAGGGTGCAACTTCCCGGACATTCCTGTGGCAGACGGAGGAAAGAAAGTGTTTTACAAATCGCTTTATATGCTGTCCGGGGAAGGAGATGTTTGGGAAACGACACTTTTGTCTTCGCTTCCAAGATCTCTTGCGTACGGAGCGAGTGTATCTCTCGGAGGGGGAGATATGCTGTTGTTTGTGGGTGGAGTCGGAGAAGAAGGCGCATCCAACGAGATCACGATGCTTTCAAAGATTGGAAGTTCGGGCGAAATAACAATCTCGAAATACCCTTTCTCTCTTCCATTCGGGTGGTATGAGGGAGCAGCGGCAGAGCATGAAAAAACTCTTTACTTCACGGGCGGATGGAAAGATGGCGAGCTTGTGACGGATCTCTATGCCTTTTCGTTGAGATCGGGAGAGACTACAAAAGTGATTCCTCTGCCCGACGGTGCAAGGCTTCAGCCCAATCTCTTCACGATTGACGGGTATCTCTTTCTTTTCGGAGGCTTTTTCCCGGGGGGCGATATCCGAATACCGGGAGAAGAGCCACGTGTTCATCGGACGGCTTGGAAGTTGAATCTGAGCTCGCCGAAGCGTTGGGAACCTCTGAAAGAGCCACGAACAGGTTCCGATACGCCTCTTAGTTTTATCGGGGCAACGGTTGCAAAAGATGATGTTTCGGGAGCGGTCTATTCGGTCGGGGGCGTAAATCCTTCGCTCTTTCAGGAGGCGATTTCCCGTGGTTACCTTCTCAAAAAGGCTCTTGCGGCACAGGATGCGGATGCCGAGGGCAGATTGAGAGAAGAACAGAGGAGTTATCTCCTGCACCCCGAGTCTTATTATCGCTTCTCTTCTGCTCTTGTGCGGTACGACCACAGGAAGGACGATTGGAAAGTTCTGAAAGACTCCGGTATTTTTGCCACAGCCGGCAGTGTCTTGATAGCAAAGGAGAAGCGACTCATGCAGATCGGCGGAGAGAGGAAGCCGGGTATCCGGACATTCGATGCGTACATCTGCTCCATGGAATAAACGACCCTAAACAAGCGATACTTTATGCGGATAGATATTATTACAGTAATCCCCGAGATGATAGACGGATGTATAAACACCTCCATCTTGAAGCGTGCTCAGGAGAAAGGGCTTGCAGAGATTTATCTGCACAATCTCAGAGACTACTCCACCAATAAATGGAAACGTGTGGACGACTATCCTTTTGGAGGGGAAGCCGGCATGGTGATTCAGGTCGAGCCCGTGGATCGTGCCATTTCTCACCTGAAGAGCCAACGAGAGTACGACGAAGTGATCTTCACCTCTCCCGATGGCAAACTCTTTTCACAGCCCTTGGCAAACAAGCTCTCCCTGATGCAGAACATCATCATCCTCTGCGGGCATTACAAGGGGATAGATCACCGCATACGGGAGCACCTCATCACGAAAGAGATTTCCGTCGGGGACTATGTCCTTACCGGCGGAGAGATGCCTGCGGCGATTATCACGGATGCGGTGGTACGCCTCATACCGGGCGTTATCGGGGACGAACAGAGCGCTCTTTCGGACAGCTTTCAGGACGGTCTCCTGTCCGCTCCGGTCTATACCAGACCTGCGGACTACAACGGATGGAAGGTGCCCGACATTCTTCTTTCCGGGCATGAGGCAAAAATCGCCGAGTGGCGCCTCCAACAAGCCGAAGAACGCACTCGTCTGTTGCGTCCGGAGCTGCTGAAAACGAAAAAATAATGCCCTCTCCGAGGGGTGCGGATAAATCCCTTTCGAGGAGGGTTTTCAGCTCTCTGCCGAAGGCTTAAAAATATTAGCAGAAAGCATTGACAATCAATGCACTGCGGAGCTTCTTAAATTTCCGTGGGCGTAGCCGCGTAGAATTTTTTTTCGTAGCTATGGAAATTTAT
>JAUMWS010000005.1 GCA_030529525.1 Porphyromonas sp.
CTTTTTCATCCTAATAGAAATACTTTTTAGTCCGTATGAAAATACTTTTTCGTTCGGACACGACTTTTTCCTCCTACCTGCAAAAAAACTCCATGCCCATAGATTTTTGTCTATGAGCATGGAGTTTTTATGGTTTGCAGAAGAATATTTTGGACCCTTCTGCGAAAGAATTTTATAGGGGGCGGATAGCAGATGATCCGAAAACGGGGATGGCGACTATTCGGAACGGTGCTCCCCTACTTGGTGGTCATGATGTCGAGCACCACTTTGTCCACTTGTTGCATTGCGTCGGCACCGATGAGGGTGAGGTTGCGGATGGTCTTGTCCACGTCGTTGTCTATGATCCCTTCGGTCGGGGTTACCACTCTCTCTTCGATTGCCATCATGGCTGCCAGCATGGCGGACGATACTCCCGTCGCTACTTTCAGGGCGCATCCGGGCTTTGCTCCGTCGCACATCATGCCGGTGATGTTGGCTATCATGTTCTTGATGGCGTAGCCGATCTGCTCTTTCGTGCCGCCCATCAGGTAGGTGATCCCGCAAGCCGAGCCGGTGGCGGCTACGACGCATCCGCAAAGTGCCGAGAGCCTGCCGAGAGACTGCTTGATGTAGATGACCATGAGGCTGCTGAGCATGATGGCTCTCGCCATCTGTTCTTCCGTGGCTCCGATCTCTTTGGCGTAGCTGTAGACGGGAAGCGAAGATGCGATGCCTTGATTGCCGCTTCCGCTGTTGCTCATCACGGGGATGGGCATGCCTCCCATGCGGCCGTCGCAGGCGTTGGCGGTCACGGAGAGTACTCTGGTGTAGACGGTGTCGCCCATGAGGTGGTGAGCCTGCGGGGAGGTCAGCATCTTGCCGATGCCGTGCCCGAAGTCTCCCGCCGAGGACTCTTCGGATGCTTTCTTGTTCATCTCGGCAGCTCCTATGATGTAGCGGATCTCTTCAAGAGGAGCTTCGGTGGCGTAGCGGTAGACGAGGTCGTAGTTGAGCATGATGTGTCCGTCGGATTCGTCTTCGCTATCGGAAGCGACGGAGTCCGCACTCTTGGAGAGCAACACTTCCCCATTCTTCACGAGCTTTACGATGTTGGTGTGCAAGTGCTCGACGATGGCCGTTGCCCCTCCGGACGGTGTGGCGATGTTGATCTCGATGTAGAGCTTGTCCACAGGCTCGTCCTTGAGTCCGATCTTGATGGGAACTTCGTTGAGAAATGCCTTCCCCTTGGCAACCAGCTCGGGAGTGATGTTTTCAAGAATGTTCAGCCCCTTGGAGGAGTCCCTTATTATGGCTCCAAGAGCAATGGCGATGGGAAGCCCGATCATGCCCGTTCCCGGAATGCCCACTCCCATGGCATTTTTCAAGACGTTCGTACTCAGGTAAACGTCTATCTGCGTGGGAACATCTTCCAGCAGCTCTGCCGCCGCAGCTGTGGTGAAAGACACAGCTATGGGTTCCGTACATCCCGTGGCAGGCACTATCTCACTCCTGATGAGTGCATCTATGTCTCTTCTTGTTTCTGTTTTCATTAATAGTATGAATAGTATGGTTTGAAAAGAAAATATACCCACTTTCTCCTCCGAAAAAGATGGGTATATCATATTCTTTAATGGTGTATCATGACAAATACGGACGCTGTTATCTTATAAAGTCTGCCCACTTGACATTCTTCATGCTGCCTGTCTTCGCAAACTGCTCGTGGAAAGCAAATGCAGCGCTCAGACACTGTGGTGTGTGTCCCTTCACGCCCAATGCCAAATATTCGCGCAAAACGGGACGATAGTCCGGATGCACACAGTTTTCGATGATGGCTTCCGCTCTCTCTCGCGGTGCTTTCCCTCTCAGGTCTGCCACGCCATATTCGGAGATAATAATGTTCACCGAGTGCTCCGAATGATCCATGTGAGAAACCATAGGCACGAAAGCACTGATGTCTCCATCCTTGGCCACGGACGGCGTGGTGAATATGGAAAGATAAGCAGCACGAGTGAAGTCTCCAGACCCTCCGATACCGTTCATCATCTTTGTGCCCAGTACGTGTGTGGAATTGACGTTGCCAAAAATATCCGCTTCAAGAGCGGTATTGATGGTGATGAGCCCCAAACGACGAACCACTTCGGGATTGTTCGAAATCTCTTGCGGACGAAGTACGATTTTATCCTTGAAGAAGTCGAGATTTGCATAGATCTCCTCTATCACGCCTCCGGACACCGTCAATGAACATCCGCTCGCGTAAGTTACACGCCCCTTCTTCATAAGACTGATCACGGAGTCTTGAATAACTTCGGTATAGACCTCGAAGTTCGGAATTTCCGGATTGTCTCCCAATGCCCCAAGCACTGCGTTTGCCACATTACCCACACCACTCTGAAGAGGCAGGAAGCTCTTAGGCATACGACCCTCGCGCATCTCTTTTACAAGGAAGTCCGCCACATTTTTACCGATGGCTCTTGTAACATCATCGAGAGGCGCAAAACCTCCTTCGTCGTTGGGCTCGGATGTTTTGACCACTGCCACAATCTTTTCCGGATTTACCTTTATCGTGGTGGAGCCGATCCTGTCCCTTACATTATATATAGGTATCTCTTTCCGAACAGGAGGGTCTGCCGGTTCGTACAAGTCGTGCAAGCCCCGGATCTCTTTCGGATGCTTTTTGTTAAGCTCTACTATAATCTTATCCGCCAATCGGCAAATGGTAGGAAGAATACCCACAGCCGAAGTCGGAACGATCTCCCCTTCTTCCGTTACATCACACGCCTCCACTATCGCCACATCTACCTTTCCGAGATAGCCGTAACGCAAATATTGTGGAAGCAGTGAGAGGTGCATGTCCACGTAAGACGTACCATTGCTGTTCAGCAAATTGCGTAAATCTTTATTGCTTTGGTAGGGAGTTCTAAACTTTATTGCATTCGCCCGAGCCAACTCTCCGTCCATTCTGTCTCCCGAAGACGCTCCGGTAAACATCCCAATCCTGAACGGACGACCCTCTTCATGCTCTTTTCTTGCGTGGTCCGCAATGGCTTTTGTAACAACTTTCGGACATCCTGCTGCCGTGAAACCGCTGAAGCCGACATTATCATTATCCTTCACCAACACCGCAGCTTCTTCTGCGGTCATAAATTTCAATGCCATAAGCTAATTTAATAAGTGATATATGGTTTATTTCTGTACATTTTTCTACTGTCCGGACAAGCTAAAAGAAGCTCGTATTTAGTCCGGTATCTTATTCTTTCGGGGTTAAAACTTCCGTTTTAGCACCTCCGAAAGAATAATGGCTCGCCTCCACTCTTCTATACTGTCGGGGAGATAATCTTCCTGTTTCGATTGAGTTTCCGAGATATCGCGAGAGGTTTTTTCCTTCGACTTCGTCAGCTGCTCAAAATTAAAAGTCTTTCCTTCTGCTTCTGCTCGGAACTGATACTTCTTTCCTTTAGAATAGACGGGAACCGTATCCAATACGTCTTCTCTGCCTTCTTGCTTTTCTTTGTATTCGGGAAGAGCGTCTGAATGAGCTTTTTTCTCCTCAAGTTGAGAAAGTTGCTCGAACAGACTTCTTGCACTTTTCTGCTCAAAAAGACTTCGAAAAGAGAAAACCTGTCCTTCCGAATCTTCATACCCCTCGTCTTCTTTCGTTTTGCCCACTTGTTTTGCAAAGAATCCAATCAAGCCGAGGAGCGTAACTATCATTATAAAAGCGCCCATACCTTATTTATAGGAGTTTATTCGTACATTTGCCTCCAAATGTATGAATTGTTTTATCCTCTTGCAAATAATTGTTTTTTCTCTACAAAGATAAAGAAAAAAGGGCTCAAACCTCACGGTCTAAGCCCTTCATGTAATTAACCAAAACCTTAACTATGAAAAATCTTATGCGTTTGCGTGCAAAATTAGAAATAATATTTCAAACCGACAAATACCCCGAAGATTTTTTCTTTGAAGAAGAGAATTAAGCTAAAAATTTTAATTACAACCCATGATTAATACCAAAAACAGAAATCAGACTAACACTAATAATATAAAATTACTATACATAGAAACTTATGGCTGCCAGATGAACATTGCCGATAGTGAGGTTGTGGCATCCATCATGGAGACAGACGGATATGGTTTAACAGAAAATATAGAGGAAGCAGATGCAATATTCATTAATACTTGTTCTGTTCGTGAGAATGCCGAAACAAAGGTTTTGAATAAGCTTGAGCAGCTGCATCACATGAGAAAGAAGTCCGGAAGAAAAGTGATTCTTGGAGTCCTCGGATGTATGGCAGAGCGAGTAAAAGAGGATCTTATCAATAACCATAATGCCGATCTTGTCGTAGGGCCCGACTCTTATATGGATCTTCCAAACCTTGTCGGGGCTGTCGAAAAAGGAGAAAAGGCTATAAATGTAGAACTCTCCACACAAGAGACTTACAAAGATGTGATCCCTCTTAAGATGAGTGGACTTCACATTAGTGGATTTCTCTCTATCATGAGAGGATGCAATAACTTTTGTACCTACTGCATCGTACCCTACACACGTGGTAGAGAGCGTAGCAGATCTATTCAGAGCATTTTGAATGAGATAGATCATATGAAAGAAAAAGGCTATAGAGAGGTTACACTTTTGGGGCAGAACGTCAATTCTTATCTTTTTACTACTCCTGAGGGCGAAGAGATCAACTTTGCAAAACTTTTGGAATTAGTAGTACTTCGGGCTCCAAATATGAGAATCAGATTTACTTCTCCCCATCCCAAAGACATGAGCGATGAGACACTGCTTGTCATGAGCAAGTACAATAATATATGTAAGCATATTCACTTGCCGGCACAGAGCGGAAGCAACAAGATTTTGAAGGTGATGAAAAGAAACTACACAAGGGAATGGTATTTGGATAGAGTAAGTAAAATAAGGTCTATCATGCCGGACTGTGGTATCTCTACCGATATGTTTTGTGGCTTCCATTCGGAGACAGAAGAAGACTTTCAAGAGACTCTTAATCTGATGAGAGAGGTTGGATACGACTCCGCTTTCATGTTTAAATACTCTGAAAGACCCGGAACTTATGCAGCAAAAAGACTTCCGGACGATGTGCCGGAGGATGTGAAGCTGGACCGTCTTCAGCGAATGATCAACCTGCAAAACGAACTTTCCGAAGAAAGCAACAAGCAAGATATCGGAAAAGTCTTTGAAGTGCTTATCGAAGGATTCTCAAAAAAATCAAGAGACCAACTCTTTGGGCGTACCCAACAAAACAAAGTGGTCGTATTCAACAAAGGCTCTTATCGTATAGGTCAGTTTGCCCAAGTACGTATTACAGAGGCAACATCTGCCACTCTTAAAGGTGAAGCCGTAGAAGTGTAACTCCTAATAAAACTCAGTATGAAACGCTCTTCCATTTTTACCGTGATGTTATTCTTATTGGTCTCCTGCTCCTCTCCAAGGCAGGTTGCTCCACCTCCGACACCTCACGGAGCAAGAGGCATAAACACGAATTATAACTCTTATATCGAACGTTTTGCACCTTTAGCATACAAGCATCAACGCCAATATCGCATACCTGCAAGTATAACATTGGCGCAAGGTCTATTAGAAAGCGGTGCCGGACAGTCTACTCTTGCAAGGAAAGCGAATAATCATTTTGGTATCAAGTGCCATAATTCATGGCGAGGAGCAAAGACTTTTCATACAGACGACAGACCGAACGAGTGCTTTAGAGCCTACAGCTCTCCCGAAGAGTCCTATGCAGACCATGCAGATTTCCTGAAAAAAAAGAGATATGCTCCCCTTTTCCAGCTCGATATCAGAGATTATAAAGGATGGGCCAAAGGCTTACAAAATGCCGGGTATGCCACGGATAAAGCGTATGCAAATAAGCTCATAAAAATCATAGAAGACTATAGGCTCTATCTTGTAGACCAAGGCAATGTGAGCAGGTATTACGAGTACAACAAACCTAAAAAAGAGTACGAAGGAATTAACACTTACACATCCGGCCAAAAGGTAAATAGACCTGTAGTAAAAGAGAATACTCGAAATGCAAAAGGAGAGCGCCAGCCTTATCTTAACGGCAACCTGCTCTATGTTATAGCAGAAAGAGGAGACAACTTGGCACTTATTGCTCAAGAATACAACATTTCCGAGCAAAAACTTTCTGCCTACAACGATCTCCCGGCCGGGTATCCTCTTGTTGTTGGAGACATCGTATATCTTCAACCCAAACTATCAAGGGCTCAACCTCCCCACTTTGAGCACATTGTTGCCATAGGAGAAAGCATTCATACCATCTCTCAAAAGTATGGTATAAAACTAAGTAGCCTCTATAAGATAAACAGGTTAAATGATGAATACCTGCCCACGGAGGGAGATATTCTTAAGCTGAGATAAGATCAAATAAAAGGCATTAGAGCATTTCGGATATGTAGATGCTCTAATGCCTTTGTGTTATTATCGTTTACGAAAAAATAATCTATCCTAATATCTTCATAATTGACAGTACAGGATTGCAAATAACCATCGACCGCAGACAGAATATGGCGCTGCTTATTGAGAGATATAATCTCTTCTACCTCAAGAGCAGAAGGAAGGTTTGCCCTTGACTTTACTTCAACAAACACAAGAGTATTCCCTTCCGTCGCAACAATATCTATCTCATACCTCCCTATTGCTACGTTGGTATCAATAATATTGAGTCCGATACCGGTCAGAACCTCTACCGCATACTTTTCCCCTATACTGCCATATTGATTGTGCCTTGCCATCTTCCGTACTATTTACAAGAGGCAAATGTAAAGATAAAACGTTAAAATATATGCAAGAAAATCTGCTTTCAGATGAGTTTTTTATACGTGCAGCACTTCGGGAAGCCGCTGTCGCGTACGAAGAGAACGAAGTTCCGATAGGGGCTGTAATAGTTTCTAATGGCAAAATCATAGCTTCCGAACACAATCGTACAGAGCAGCTGTGCGATGTCACTGCACATGCGGAAATTCTTGCCATCACGGCAGCTCAAATGCATTTAGGAGCAAAGTTTCTCACGGATTGCACCCTCTATGTTACTATAGAGCCGTGTGTTATGTGTGCAGGAGCAATCAAATGGGCAAGATTTGGTAAGGTGGTTTTTGGAGCTCCTGAGGCTAAATTCGGATTTCGGACAATCTCCGAAAAGATTCTACACCCCAAAACCGTACTCGAAACCGGCATTCTCGAAGAAGAGTGTGCTGCCTTGATGAAAGATTTTTTTGCAAAACGTCGGTAAGACTGTCCTCATTGTTGTATTCTCCTTCTCTTTCTTCTTTTCTTACAGCCTATTTTACTCTCTGAATTGAACCTTTTTACAAAATCAATTAAACCTGTAAAAAGGACGTCCCAAACCCTAAAAGTTCTACAAGTCAAGGGCAGATTAGAGGAAATCAGGATTTGATTTGCAACAATCAAAAGTTGGTTTCTACAACTTAAGCCCTGATTTAATCTTCTTATCGGGATTACTCAAAAATATAAACCCTTTAAGCTCCTTCAATATACACGGAAAAGAGTTTTATCTCTAAAACTCCCACTGAAGCTTCATTTTAAAGCCAAATTCTTGATAGCCCTTAAATCGGGATGGAGTGATCCGATAATAAAAGTCGAAACGGAGAATGCGCAATATATTCTCCAATCCTACGCCACACTCTGCATACCACTTATGGGACATCGGTGTAGTTTCAGGTGGTGTGATGAAAATTTCAGAAGAATATTTGGGATGATTTCTTCTACTGGTATTACCATACATAGCATTGAAAATCAAAACCTCTCTCATTTTCAACTCTTTTATAAGAGGAATCTTATTCAGCAGTAATCCCTTCATGTGATAGCTCATAAAGAGAGAGGCGTACTGGTCTGCAACGTACTCCAATGGACGCATCAGCTGGAAAGCGTGAGAGTATAACTCAAAAGAGGAGTTGGCAGGCGGAGAAAAAAGCATAGGGAAAGGTACATGATTCCAAATAATACCTCCTCCTATCTTATAGTCTATGTTGCCAAAGCGACCAATCCACAGATTTTGCTGCAAAGCTATTTCGGATCTGTTGTAATAATACTCCCCTCCCAGACGAGGGATAGCAGTCTCATGGCTGAACAAAATCTCCGGAATATCCATAGAGATTCTCACCTTTTCAGGATTCTTTGATGCTCCCTCATACACCTTACTTCCCGGAGCATACTTCAGGTGAATGCCCAACTTTACATCCTGAATGTGCGGAACGATCTCAAGCGTAGAGTCCGGCAATATCTTTAGATAGCGGTAAGTTCCGGTAGGTGTATCTTTCACCTTAGTCCACTCTGCACGCAAAGAGAGACCTGAAAACCAATCTTTCCTGTATGTTACCTTGGCCGCATTGCGGTAAGATCTATTTGTCAGATATGAAGATCCTAAACTGTTTAGCAGGTTATCTTTACTGGAACTGGAGTATATCTGTCCCGGAGTATGCAGGTCCAGTTCGCTCGTAATCGTAATATCATGCTTGGGAAACTCGTTAAGATTGTACTTCTTGTCCGTAAAAGAGTACGACGATGAAACGGAATATTTAAACTGTTTGTCTTTGAAACCATAAGCGACAAAACCATCAAGAAAGAAATTAGAAAAGAGATAACCTGTGGTCTGCCCTCCAATTCGTAATCTCAACCCCTCTATCGCATTCGTCGAAACGAAGCTCGAAAGCGGGCCAAAATTGAATTTGCTCCCACCAAAAAGCGTTTCTTTCTGGTACCGTGTTCTCAAGTAATCCGAAGCAAAGGTGTCTATCGTTCCGAAGACAAATCTGTAAAATGGTATCTCCTTCATCTCATCCAAAAACGATTTAAGCCCCTCGTTTGTGGACAGAAGCCTGCGGTCTGCTGTGTAAGTACTATCAGCAGTTAAAGTATTTGTATTTGAGAGGTCGATGTACCGAGAGGGAGCTTTTACAACGAGAGAGTCCGGAGGATTCCAAGCATAGCTATCGTACATTCTATTATGGATACTATAGACTTTCAGCAACCGGTGAAAAAGGGACATCTGAGAATACATATTCTCCGTTTTAGGCACGATAAGACCGTTATTTAGCTGCATATAGTCTATCTCTATCCGCAATTTCTCCACAAAGTTCAAGTTGATATAGTCCGGGACTTGTAGCTCGCACCTCTCGATTGTAAAGTCTTTGGATGTATTGACTATCACACTCCCCGTGAAATTGAAAGCTTGTGGAGTAAAAGGATAAAAGCTCAAAACTCTAAGGCTATCTCCTTGTTCATTCAGCAAAGAATCGGTAATGTAGTACTTGTAAGCCTTAGTGCCTTTTGAGCCTATGGGGGAAACAAATCTGTTATTCAAGAGCTTTATGTAGGATCCATGAATATCCACGTCCGGGAACATCTCGTCCAAACTCTTGGTCATGGTACCATCATCTATATCCTGATCTACCCCAAGTGTATTTCTGTACAGCACCACCTCGTTTTTCTTTGACTTCCTGAAGTCTACTCCGACCGCTGTCACGGATTCTCTAACGGACAAAGGTAAAATATGAGAGTTATCAAAAACAGAGCTTTCGACATACTTCTGAAAAAAAGGAAGCGCCTTATTCATCAGCTTATTATTCAGATTAAAGTTGGATAAGCAGAGAGTAAGATTCTCGTATCTCTTTGTGGAGTATAGTCGGATAGAGTCGTCCAGAAGAAGAAGCCTCTGTTTGTGTCTGCTTTGAATACTGTCCAACAGAACGACTGCAGGATTATCCTTTGCCTTATACTTCCCTCTTTTTGCTGTTACTATAACATCCGGCGTCTTCCAAACGCCCGCCCTTCCGTGTATGATAGAGATCGTATCCGCTAAGCAAAAAGCTTCCTCCCTATCTTTATGAAGATAAGAAGAGCTTGCAACTGCTTTTTCCGGCATTAGTCCGAGAATTAAACAAATACTGAAAAGCAATAAATATGTTATTCTGTTATAACTCATTCGATTACAAAAATAGACTATTTATTTCTATTCTTTATGGTAAAGCGTTCCACTTTTTGCATATATTTTTATCTATATTATCCTTTCAAGCCATAGAAATACCGACTGAAAGGATTATCTTTGTGAGGGTGAAAAGAAAAAACACACTCAAAGACTACACACATTAAACACTTATACAACTTTAACAATTATGGCATTTTTGACACAAGACAAACTCGTGATTGTTGGTGCAGCCGGTATGATCGGTTCGAACATGGCACAAACAGCAGCTATGATGAAGCTTACTCCAAATCTCTGTCTTTTCGATCCTTTCGCTCTCGGACTAGAGGGAGTGGCAGAAGAGCTAAGGCATTGTGGCTTTGAAGGTATCAATATCACTTACACAACAGACGTTAAGGAAGCGTTTACCGGAGCCAAGTATATCGTATCTTCGGGCGGTGCTCCGAGAAAAGAGGGTATGACAAGAGAAGACCTTCTAAAGGGTAATGCTGAGATTGCGGCTCAGTTGGGTAAAGATATCAAGCAATACTGTCCGGATGTCAACCATGTTGTTATCATATTCAATCCGGCAGACATTACAGGTCTTGTTACTCTTCTTCATTCAGGACTTAAGCCTACTCAAGTAACTACACTTGCAGGTCTTGACTCTACAAGACTTCAAAGCGAATTGGCTAAGCACTTTGGCATACTACAAAGCGAAATAACAAATCCACGTACCTATGGTGGTCATGGTGAGCAAATGGCAGTATTTGCATCTACAGCAAAGGTTCAAGGAACACCTCTTACCGACCTGATCGGTACAGAAAAGCTTACAAATGAAGCGTGGGCAGCTCTAAGAGAGCGTGTAGTAAAGGGTGGAGCAAACATCATCAAGCTTCGTGGACGTTCTTCTTTCCAAAGCCCATCTTACGTCTCAATAGAGATGATTCGTGCCGCTATGGGCGGTGAAGCATTCCGTTGGCCTTCCGGTTGCTACGTTTCCACTCAAGGATTTGACCATATCATGATGGCTATGGAAACAGACATCACTAAAAATGGTGTTGTATACAAAGAAACAAAAGGAACTCCTGAAGAGATGGCAGAATTGCAAAGCAGCTACAAACACTTGTGCGAGTTACGCGATCAGGTCATAGCGATGGGTATCCTTCCTACTCTTGATAAGTGGAACGAACTTAATCCAAACATCAAGTAAAAAGAGTAAGGAAGCCTCCAAAGAGAAAGCAAATAAGAAAACCCTTAGAGCGAAAAGCCCTAAGGGTTTTCTTTTATCCTAAAAATCAAAAAGATCTATTAGTCTATCCAATTGAAATATTTGGTTCCTCTATTGATTTTTCAGAGCATCAATAGAGACAGGCAATGTCCCTCGAAAAGGGATAACCCCCGTTATGGCATCTGCCATAGCTCTACAAGCCATGGCTGTATCTTCGTATCCTATGCAGATAACACTTGCTTTTTTGCACAATAAAGGTGTCGAATTGAGAAGATAAGGCGTTCCCATCACTGCGACAACCGTTTTTCTTTTAGAGACCAAGAGATCAAGAGCCTCCCTGTTTACGATGCTTTTACCGGAAAGAACCAATAGAACGATTTCGTTTTCCGAAGCTTCGCTTGCTATTTTGCTTATCATCTGTAAAGCATCACCTTTGGACAAGAGAACTTTCTTTGAAATGATGCTCCGAGGGATGTATTGAAAAAATCTATTCATCAGGCTCTCTTCTCCCTCCACTACTAAAACCAACTTTTTTCTATCGGTCGGTCTTATCGGCAGACTCCCATCATTCTTCACCAATGTCATACCAAGTGAGTGCATCTTTCGTGACAATGCCACAGCTTGTTGGCTATGTAACCTCTTGAGAAGCCTGTTTGAAGGAAGGATTTTTCTATCCATACATCCCAAAGCTATCTTGAAAGCAAGTACTCGCCTACACCGTTCTTCCACGACAGAACCAGCCACTTCTCTCCTCTTTACAGCATCCGATATGGTCTGAATATCGGTTATAGGGGTATTGCTACCTAATAAAATATCTGCGCCTGCTTTAAAAGCTTCAAGAGCTACATTTATATTCTTATTCTCTTTAGCCCCTTTCATTTCGAGAGCATCAGTAAACAGAAGTCCGTCAAACAAGAGCTCTTCTCTGAGCAATCTTGTAGATATATCTTTATTCAAACTTGCCGGAGCAGAAATTGAAGAGAGTGCTGGCACCAGAAGATGCCCCACCATCATACTACCCATACCCGCTCGGCTATATGCCTTGAAAGGCACAAGAGCAGTATCATCCAAAACTTCTCGGCTGGCAGATACCGTTGCCAATGCTTCATGAGAGTCTATATGCGTATCCCCATGCCCGGGAAAATGTTTGGCGCAAGAGAGCACTCCTTCTGCTTCCAAACCTTCAGAGTAAGCTATGCCCAAGCAAGCAACTTGGTGTGGATGCTCTCCAAAGCTTCTAACACCGATGACAGGGTTTGCGGGATTGGTATTTACATCCAAAACGGGAGCAAACATCACATGCACTCCCATCTGTTTGGCCTCTCCTGCAACCATCTTCCCATATTCTCTCATAAGCGTAGAGTCGTTCACGGCTCCAAGCAACATGCTCTTAGGATACCGAGTTGTCCCTTGCAGTCTCATAGCCAAACCCCATTCTCCATCAAAAGCCACCATCATGGGTGTTTTGGCTTTTTTACGCATTGTATTGGTCATGGAGAGTTGATGATAAGCGTTTCCTCCTCTAAAAAGGACACCTCCCAGCTTATTATCAATAAGGTCTTCCCATTTTTTTAGGGCATTCGGATCGGATGTAGGAACAACCATAGGCATCATACACTGGGCTATCTTCTCTTCCAAGCTCATCGTAGACATTATAGAGTCTGCCTGCCGATAATACTCCGAAGCATTATCCTCAAATAGCTTTAGAGGAAATCTCGTAGATTGAGCTTCAAGAGAAAAAGAGGAAAGATAAAAAACAGCCGCACCAAGTAAGAGATAAAATATCGAAGATCTTGTGATACCATTCATAACGTATATTTATTTGTTCCGTGCTACAAATGTAGTAAGAAGAGCCGTATTACGACTCTTGCCCCTTTTTCTCCCCCAATCGAAAAGAACCACTCCGACCTGTTTATTTGACTTAATCTGTTCAAATAAAACTTTTAACGGCAATAGAAATAGCACTAAACCTTATCTATCATGCAAATCGACTGCTGCTTCGCGTCATTCAAGCTTTGATTGTCTGGAATCAAGGTTTGTTTTCCACAAATCAAGGCTTGATTTCGTTTTCTTACTATGTTTGTCCATAAATATATCCCCTATCAAACTATTTTTCAGACAAGTCTAAACAAAGAAACAGAGCCAAAATCAGCTTAATAATAGCCCTGAATGAGAGGCAGAGAAAAGAGCCCGAAAAAAGATTTGGTTAGGTGGGAGAATTTACCTTTTTTTGTACCGAAAATATGAGTACCCGAGCGGAGATAATGCCATAGAGGGTAGCGCACAATTGAATATCAAAGAAGGTACCTCACAGTCATACAGTCCCAGATACAACGGGTCCATGGTACCGAAGCCACTCTGGACTATGTAGGCAGTGTTACCATCGACGAAGATCTTCTGGATGCTTCGGGTATTTTGGTGGGAGAAAAAGTGCAAATCGTAAATAACAACAACGGGGAGCGGATAGAGACTTACACCATACCCGGAGAGAGAGGCAGTGGCATTATTTGTCTCAATGGTGCTGCAGCTCGGAAGTTTATGGTAGGAGATATCGTCATCATCGTGGCATACGCCATGGTTACTCCGGAAGAGGCACGGACTTTGAAGCCGAATATCATATTCCCCGATACTGCCACAAATAAATTGGCTCAATAATCTATCGGAGTCTATACATGAATAACAAACAACAGATATGAATAGTATGTACAACCCACAAGAGTTTCTCAAATATGCAACCAAGCATGTTGGGCTTTCTTCTCTCGGCGTAGAGCAGTATATAGGACACCTGAACACAAGGGCGGAAGGTGGTTACATCAATCCCTCCATAATAGAAGAGCGCCAACTCAACATAGCTCAAATGGACGTATTTTCCCGCTTAATGATGGATAGAATAATCTTCCTCGGAAGCGGTATCAATGACTACGTAGCCAACGTTATACAGGCTCAACTCCTGTTTTTGGAAACAAGCGAACCGGGAAAAGATATATCCATATATATAAACTCCCCCGGAGGAAGTGTCTATGCCGGATATGGCATTTATGATACGATGCAGTACATCTCCTGCGATGTGAACACCATCTGTACCGGTATGGCTGCTTCCATGGCTGCAATAATATTGGTGGCAGGAGAGAAAGGCAAACGTATGGCTCTTCCCCACTCTCGTGTAATGATACACCAGCCTCTCGGTGGAATGCAAGGACAGGCATCCGACATGGAGATAGCTGCCAGAGAGATTTTGAAAGTTAAAAAAGAGCTTTACGCAATCATAGCAAAACACTCCGGAAAATCCATAGAGGAGGTAGAGCGAGATAGCGATAGAGACTACTGGATGGGCTCTAAAGAGGCATTGGAGTATGGGATGATAGATAGAGTCCTCGAGCGTAACGATAATAAGAATGCTTAACAGCTCGATAGATGAGTAAGAAAAAGTCTGAGGATAAAAATCAACAGGAGCAACGCTGTTCTTTTTGCGGTTTAGGACTGAATCAAGTCGATATTTTGGTTCCGGGCCCTGAAGGGTGTTTGTGCAACAGGTGTGCCTATGCTGTGCATGATGCTTTGGAAGAAGCGCTGAACCCGAACCACAACAAAAAGAAAAAAAGGAAGAGTATAGAGCTTCCCCCTTTGGAACAACTCCCTAAACCCAAAGACATAGTAGCCTATCTGGATAAATATGTTGTGGGACAGGATGATGCCAAGGTTACACTCGCCGTAGCCGTCTACAACCACTACAAGAGATTGCAGTACAAGCATGCCGACCTTGCAGGAGATAAAGATTTGTCTTATCTCGCAGATAGTGATGTGGAGCTTGAAAAGAGCAATATCATGATGGTGGGACCTACCGGAACGGGAAAAACTCTTCTGGCTCGGTCTATATCAAAACTTCTCCACGTTCCGTTTACGATAGTGGATGCCACGGTGTTTACTCAGGCCGGATATGTCGGAGAAGATGTAGAGAGCATCCTGTCTCGCCTGCTTCAAGCGGCAGACTACGACGTAGCTTCGGCAGAGAAAGGCATTGTCTTCATAGATGAAATAGACAAAATTGCACGAAAAAGCGATAATCCGTCCATCACCAGAGATGTCAGCGGAGAAGGCGTACAGCAAAGCTTGCTTAAACTTCTTGAAGGAACGGATGTTAATGTTCCGCCCGAAGGTGGACGGAAACACCCGGAACAGAAGATGGTTAAGATCAATACAAGTAATATTCTCTTCAT
Source organism: Porphyromonas sp. (assembly GCA_030529525.1). Taxonomy (GTDB): domain Bacteria; phylum Bacteroidota; class Bacteroidia; order Bacteroidales; family Porphyromonadaceae; genus Porphyromonas_A. The sequence goes on from JAUMWS010000005.1 coordinate 15,381, forward strand.
CTGTGGCGGAGCATTCGACGGGATAGAAAAACGCATCGCCAAACGTCTAAACACGAAAGTGGTAGGCTATGGCGTGGACAATAAGCACAAAAATTTGAGAGAGTTGGATCTACTGAAGTATCTGCTTCCTGCGGATCTTAAATCTTTTGGTCTTATCCCCGAAATTGTTGGTCGTGTTCCGGTTCTCACTTATCTTCTTCCTCTGGACAGGAAGACGCTGAGAATGATTCTGACCGAACCGAAAAATGCCATCTCCAAGCAGTACAAACTGCTTATGAAAATGGATGGCATAGATCTGGATATATCGGAAGAGGTGTACGACTTTATCGTGGATGTTGCCCTGCAATACAAGCTCGGAGCAAGAGGTCTGCGTGGTGTATTTGAAAGATTGATGAGGGAAGCAATGTTCAATATGCCTTCGAGTAAGGATAAAACATTGCTTATAGACTTGAAATACGCTAAAGAACATATTGATCTGACCGAATTCAAAGAAGGCTATTTGTAGAGACGTTTGCTATTTTCAAAGAAATATTGTGAGATGGTGTTGGTGTATTTGTTTTATTGCTATATTTAACTTCAAATAAGGGAAGTATCCTTCATATATTCCCTGATGAGAACCACTCTAAAAATAGAGCGACAGTTTTATAACCATAGATACCAATACTACTTATTTATTATTTGTAATGGCTAACTCTTTACAACTAACCGAACATCTGAAAAAGCATTTTGGCTTTGACTCTTTCAAAGCGACACAAAAGGAAATTATTCAAAGTATCATAGAGGGTAATGATACTTTTGTGTTGATGCCTACAGGTGGAGGTAAAAGTCTGTGCTACCAGCTACCGGCTCTTATGTTGGAAGGGACTGCTATTGTAATATCTCCCCTTATTGCTTTGATGAAGAATCAGGTGGATGCCATCCGCTCATATACAGAGAAAGAGTCCACTGCACACTATATAAATTCATCTTTGAATAAGGCGGCGTTGGAGCAAGTAAAAGCAGATGTAATCTCAGGACAGACAAAACTTCTCTATGTCGCTCCCGAAAGTCTTACAAAGCAAGATAATATAGAGTTGCTTAGGCAGATAAACATATCTTTCTATGCGGTAGATGAGGCACACTGTATCTCTGAGTGGGGACACGATTTTCGACCGGAATATCGCCGCATAAGAACGCTGATGGACGAGATCGGCACGAAGCCTATAATAGCTCTCACCGCAACTGCAACCCCAAAGGTTCAAAGCGATATACAGAAGAACCTTGGCATGGTGAACGCTAAAGTCTATAAAAGCTCTTTTAACAGAGAAAATCTCTACTATGAAGTTCGGCACAAGAACGGAGAGTTCGAAAAAGATATGATCCGATTCATAAAGCAACATTCGGGTAAAACCGGTATTGTTTACTGTATGAGCCGAACTAAGGTAGACGAGATAACAGAGTTGCTTAAAACAAATAACATAAAAGCAATGGCCTACCATGCCGGTATGGACTCTACTCAGAGAAGTACCAATCAGGATGCTTTCTTGAATGAAGATGCAGACGTGATAGTGGCAACCATCGCTTTTGGTATGGGAATAGACAAGCCTGATGTAAGATTTGTAATACATCACGATATGCCTAAGAGTCTGGAGGGATACTACCAAGAAACAGGTCGCGCCGGAAGAGATGGCGGAGAAGGGTTATGTATCGCCTACTATGACGAGAAAGATATGGAGAAATTAGAGAAATTTCTGATATCCAAGAATAAGAGCCTGAATGAGAGAGAAATCATCAAGCAACTGCTGTCTGATGTTTCGGAATTCTCACGAACCTCTATCTGTAGACGCAAATTTCTATTGCACTACTTTGGAGAGGTTTATGAACAAACAAATTGTTGTAACTGTGACAACTGTAAAAGAATAACAAAACAAGTGGAGGCAAAAGATTTATTACTTAATGTATTGGACGCAATTGCGGCACTGAAAGAAAAATTTCCTGCTGAGTATGTTATCACCATACTTACAGGAGAGGAAACTGCTGACGTAACCACGTATAAACACACTGATCTTGAAGAATTTGGTTCTGTAGTAGGAGAAGATAAAGAGAAGCTGGAAACAGTGATAAGACAAGCTCTTATTGATGGCTATATCTCAAAAGACATAGAAAATTTAGGAGTACTGAAACTTACGTCAAAAGGAAAATCTTTTCGTAAGAAACCAACCTCCTTTACAATTCAGGTAGAAGATTCATCTGAAGAATCCAATGAAGATGTCGAACTTAAGGGTTCCGGTGGCGGAGCTTCGGATCCGGTTCTGTTTTCCATGCTGAAAGACTTGAGAAAGAAGATTGCAAAGAAGCTGGACCTTCCTCCTTATGTCATATTCCAAGAACAGAGCCTGAACGATATGGCTATGTTCTACCCTATAACTATAAGCGAACTTTCAAATATTTCGGGTGTCGGACAGAATAAGGCACAAAGATATGGAGCAGAGTTTATAGACCTTATAAGTTCTTATGTCAAGGAGAACGAAATTGAACGACCGGAAGATATTCGGATCAGAATAGTCCCCAATAAGTCTAAACTTAAGGTGTCTATTGTTCAGCTTATAGACCGTAAAGTTTCTCTTGAAGATATCGCAAACAATTTCAATTTGGAGTTCGACGAACTTCTCGACGAAATTGAGGGTATAGTGTACAGCGGAACTAAGATCAATATAGACTATATCATAAAAGACCTTTTGGACGAAGAGCAAACAGAAGAAATATTTGAGTACTTCAAAAATTCTACCACAGATGATTTGAAAACTGCGATAGAAGCACTCGGTCCGAATATTGAGGAGGAAGAGATAAGATTGGTACGAATTTATTTCTTATCGGATGTTGCAAACTAATCAGACCGCAATCTCCTAAAGTTTTATGAAGGCATCTTTAAGTTCTTCCCTATTAACGTTCTTGTCTATTCTTTTAATAGTCCTGTCCGGTACCTCTTGTAGTAGTACCAAAACAGAAAGTCAATCAGAAAGAATAGAAGATCTGAATAGTTCTATCTCTTGGAATAATCTGAGAAGGGATACCCTTATCGCAGTCAACAAAGACTCTTTGGCTGCATGGGGCATAGAGGGAACTGTTGCAAAAGAGCTTAAAGTCGCAACTCTTTACATAGAGATGTCTCTGATATCACCAAAGGCTCTTTCTGAAAATTTAAGCATCTTGGAGCAAAACATACATCGTATACTCTCTTTTGTGCTATCCAAACAGTATGCAATGATAAAAGAGAACTCGATGGATGCAAGAGTGAACTCTTACTTTTCTACCTATATCGAGAATTTTAAGGGAAACCTTAAATCTTACTATGCAGCTATGCAGCATGGAGATATTGAAGATGAAAAATTATCTTCAACATCCACTTGGTTTATATCAGTAAAAGACTCTTTGGTGTACAATAAAAGCAATATTGCTTCGATAGTTCAGTTTGTAGAAAGTTCTTTGGGAGAAGAAGACAGAACTATTCGTTCGGCAACCTACAACATAGATTTAGAGAAAGGGAGTAAAATATATTTGGACTCTATTATTGATACAAACTCTGAGGAATTACTCTCGAACCTTTTGGTTAAATCATTAATGAAAAAATACGGTGCCGAAACAGAGGAAGATCTTAGTAACAAAGGCTTTTTTCATTACTCCGATATTCATATCGTGGAAGACTTTTACTTCTCTGACACCGGTTTGGTTTTTGTCTTTGATCCCTACGAGATAGCTCCCTCTTCTATGGGACGAATAGAAGTAGATCTTCCTTACAATGATTTGAAACCTGTTTTTAAAAATTCATTTCCCATACATCCTGTATCTCAATAGGAATTTTGGTTTTAATATCAGTTCATTTTATGAATGTAGAACTTATATACAACTTCTTTTCTTCTCTTACCAGTCATCAGAAAGAACAGTTCGGAATGTTACCTGAACTCTACTTGGATTGGAATAGTAAGATAAATGTCATCTCAAGAAAAGACATTGACAACTTAGTTTGTAATCATATTCTGCATTCTCTTGCAATAGCCAGGTTTATATCATTTAAGCCAGGTACTACAGTTCTTGATGTTGGAACCGGAGGAGGATTCCCCGGAATTCCTTTGGCTATCATGTTTCCGGAAGTGAACTTTACACTTATAGACAGTATAGGAAAGAAACTGAAAGTTGTAGATGACATTATTGAGAAGACCGGACTAAAAAATACAAGAACAATACATACAAGAGCTGAAGACCTAAAGGATAAGTATCAATTTATTGTAACTCGAGGTGCCCTATCTATGGATATCTTGTGGGGATTAGCTCAAAAGCTAATAGACAGGAAAGAACAAAGAAATGGACTTCCTAACGGAGTGATAGCTCTTAAAGGAGGGAACTTGGATGCGGAATTACGACGATTTAAGAATATTTCAACTCAAGAAGATATTGCACAATACTTTGATCTTCCTTTTTTCGAATCTAAAAAAGTGGTTTACTTACCCCTATGATGTTACGGATAAAAACATTCCCTCTAAACTTGGCGGGAGAAAATACCTATCTTCTATATAATGAGCAAGGAGACGCTGCCCTTATTGACTGTGGGGCTTCGAACAGGGAAGAGTGGAACATGATTTGTGCCTTCTTATCTGATAATAACCTTACTCTTAAGGCCTCTCTTGCGACACATTTTCACTTTGATCACGTTTGGGGTGCCCCCTTTATCTTAAGCACATTTGGGGTGAAAACTTCAGTTCCAAAGAAAGAGCGCATAGCACTCCCCTCTCTAAAAGATCAACTGATGGCATTTGGATTAAGCCTTGATGCAAATATTGACGATAGCTGCTTTCAGGACTTAGATGAAAATATGCAAGAACTCATCGGAACCAAAGTGCAAATTTTGTTCGTTCCCGGACACTCTCCCGGGCACTTGGCCTTTTTTATGCCAGAACAAAAATGCGTGTTTTCCGGAGATGTTATCTTTGCAGGTGGAATTGGTCGTACAGATCTGTGGGGAGGCTCCTATCAAACACTGGAAAAATCGATACTTGACTGTATCTACACTCTGCCTCCCGAAACTACAATCTACTCGGGACATGGACCAAGTACGAGTGTAAAAGTTGAACAACAAACCAATCCTTTCTTCAGACTATAACAAAGAATTAAACAAACATATATACACCACAAAAACCATTATTCTTAATCATAATATGAACACATTAGATTTTTCGATCCGTCACATTGGTATTTCGGAAAAAGATCAACAGCAAATGTTGGAAAAAGTCGGAGTGAAAACTTTGGATGAACTTATTCAGCAAACCATACCTTCTAATATTCACTTACCTAAAGAACTCAATCTTCCGGCTCCTCTTACAGAAAGAGAGCTTATAGAACATATTTCAGAGTTGGGAAGTAAAAACAAGGTCTTCTCATCATATATAGGAATGGGATGGTACGATACATGTACACCGGCTCCAATCCAAAGAAATATTCTTGAGAATCCAAGTTGGTACACTTCCTATACACCATATCAAGCAGAAATCTCACAAGGACGATTGGAAGCCTTGTTTAACTTCCAGACAGTTGTAACAGAACTTACGGGATTACCTCTTACCAATTGCTCTCTCTTGGACGAAGCGACAGCAGGAGCTGAAGCTGTAGCAATGTTATATAACACTCTTCCAAAATCAAAAAAGAAAGCAACAAAAATCTTAGTTGATGAATATGTATGGCAATCTACTATTGATGTCATAAAGACTCGAGCTATTCCCCAAGGAGTTTCTGTAGAAGTTTGCAATGTATCCACGGCTGAGTTTACCGAAGATGTTTTTGGTTTGGTCATCCAATATCCTGATGCTAACGGGGAAGTAAGGAATTATTCTCAACTTACAGAACGTGCTCATGCAGCGGATGTTCGTGTAGCTGTTGCCGCTGATATTCTTTCTCTTGCCCTTCTCACTCCTCCGGCAGAATGGGGAGCAGATATCGTATTTGGATCTTCTCAACGTTTCGGTATTCCCATGTATTTTGGAGGCCCTTCGGCAGCATTCCTTGCAGCTCATGACGACTACAAGAGAGCTATACCGGGTCGTATCGTTGGTTTATCTAAAGATCGTAATGGTCGCCCCATATATCGTCTTGCCCTTCAAACTCGTGAGCAACATATTAAACGTGAAAAGGCGACATCTAATATCTGTACAGCTCAAGCTCTCTTGGCAACAATGGCAGGTATGTACGCCGTATATCACGGAGCAGATGGACTAAAGGATATAGCCTCAAGAGTTCATGGATATGCAAATCGATTGGCTTCTCTTCTAAAGGAATTGAACTACAAGATAAAGACAGAATCTTTCTTCGACACTGTTGTTTTAGAACCTCTCTCAGAGCAAGAAGTCTCAAAAATAAGGGAGATAGCTGAAGATATGCAGGTTAACCTGAGATATGATAAGAGTGGATCTATCGGAGTATCTGTAGATGAAACTACGTTAGAAAGCGATTTAGGAACACTTCACTATATCTTTGCACAAGCAAAAGGATTGGATATTGATACAAATATCTCCTATGAATCGGATAGATGTACGGCTAAACTACCGCAAAATACCTTAAGAAAGAGCGACTTCCTACGTTATGATGTTTTTGAAAAGTATCATACCGAAACAGAACTAATGAGATATATTAAGCGTCTGGAGAGAAAGGATATTTCCTTGGCACACTCCATGATCTCTCTTGGTTCTTGCACAATGAAATTAAATGCAGCGTCAGAACTCTTTATCTTAAGCAATCCTCAATTTGCCCTTATACACCCATATGCTCCTAAAGATCAGACAGAGGGATATATCGAAATGTTGGATAACCTATCGGAGTATCTTGGTGAAATTACCGGCCTACCTTATGCGTGCCTTCAGCCAAACTCAGGAGCTTCCGGTGAATATGCAGGTCTTCGTACTATAAGAAACTATCATGAATCTATAGGACAATCTCATCGAGACATTATACTTCTCCCCATTTCCGCCCATGGTACTAATCCGGCAAGTGCTATTCAGTGTGGCTACAAGACAGTTACAGTAGCTTGCGACAATGATGGCAATGTTGATGTCGAAGATTTTGAGAAGAAAGCAAAGGAGAATGCTGATAGACTCGCCGGCACAATGATTACATATCCATCAACTCACGGGATATTTGAGCCAGAAATAAAGAAGCTTTGCCAAATTATTCACGACAATGGTGGGCAGGTTTATCTTGATGGAGCAAATATGAATGCCCAAGTAGGTCTTACTAATCCCGGATATATTGGAGCGGATGTCTGTCACTTAAATCTTCATAAGACTTTTGCTATCCCTCATGGTGGTGGTGGTCCGGGCGTAGGTCCTATCTGTGTGAAAGAACATCTTAAATCATTCCTCCCAAGTCACTCTCTCCACTACGGAGAAGGAGTTACTCCGGTTTCTGCCGCTCCATTTGGTAGTGCTGTTATCTTTGGTATTACTTACGCATACATTAGAATGTTGGGTGTCGAAGGTCTTAAGAGAAGTACGTCTATAGCTATTTTGAGCGCCAATTACATGGCTAAATGTCTTGAAAAAGAGTATGGTATCGTATATACAGGTAAGACAGGTAGAGTAGGACACGAACTTATTCTTGAGTGTCGTAAGCTGAAAGAAGAGACCGGTATAGATGAAACGGACATAGCTAAACGTTTGATGGACTTTGGTTATCATGCTCCAACACTTTCGTTCCCCGTACATGGCACACTCATGATTGAACCAACAGAAAGTGAAAGTTTGGATGAACTCAACCGCTTTATTGATGTAATGAAGTGTATTCGTCAAGAAATAGATGAAGTAAAAGAAGGAAAAGCAGATCCTACAAACAACGTCCTTAAAAATGCTCCACACCCACAATACGAAGTTGTGGCGGATGAATGGCCATTCCCATACTCAAGGAGCAAAGCTGCATTTGCGCTTCCATACTTGTTAGAAAACAAATTCTGGATCGATGTTGCTCGTGCAGACGGAGGATTTGGAGACCGAAACTTAGTGGCAACAATGTCTTGTTGCGTTGTTGAAAGCTAATTTCTTCAGACTTCTCTATCATGTTTGTACAGAACAGACTTTAATGTATAATTTGGAGTGTACTTTGCTTCTCTCTTTATTTGAAGCGGAGTACACTTCTTTTTTCTTTCAGTCTAATAAACAATGTTATTACTTATCGCTATATGAAAAAATGCAATTATGTATCTATCACGGAAGCCATAGCTCAGGTTCAGAATAACGACAAGATTGTTCTTGGGCATGGAGCGGTCTCTCCGATTTTGTTAGTGGAAGAGTTGTATAGACAACGTGAAAGACTTTCGGGAGTCAAAATCTTCCACTTGATTTATCTGGGAGACCCTATCCATACGAGGGCTGATGCTCAACCACATTTTCAGACACGCGCTCCATTCATCACCGGAGGACCAATGAGAGATGCCGTAGCGGAGAATCGTGCCGAATTTGTTCCGATGCACTTTCATATCATCCCATATCACTTCCTACCGGGAGGTGGATACGAACCGGATTGGGCATTTATTCAAGTAACTCCTCCGGATGCTAATGGTCGTTGTTCTCTATCTTTGGCTTCAGACTACACCCTTCCTGCGGCAAGAGCAGCTAAGAGGATTATTGCAATGGTCAACCCAAATCTTCCTTATGTCTATGGAGACAACTTCCTTTCGGTAGATGAAATAGACTTTATGGTGGAAGCTCCTATGCCTAATCTTACCATATCTTCTTCACCCATCACTCCTACAGATGAAAAAATAGCAGAATACTGTACTTCTCTCATCGGAGATGGAGCTTGTATTCAGGTCGGAATTGGATCAGTTCCGGAAGCAGTTTTGTCCAAACTGCACAACAGAAAGAATCTTGGAATACATACAGAGCTTATGACCGATGCCATTATGAATCTAATCAAAAGTGGTGCAGTGAATGGCTCTCAAAAAGGAGTTCTACCGGGGAAAATTCTTACCGCTTTTGCCATGGGATCTCAAGATATGTATGATTTCATGCATAATAATGAGGATATTCTTCTTTACCCTGTGGACTTCACGAACAGCCCATTTGAAGTAGGAAAAAATCCAAACTTTGTCTCAATTAACTCCACAATCGAAGTAGATTTATACGGCCAGCTCTGTTCAGAAAAAGTGAATGGTAGGCAGTACAGTGGTACCGGGGGGCAAGTAGACTTCCTTCGTGGAGCTAGATATTCTAAAGGAGGTAAGAGTATCATCACGGTACATTCAACAGCAAAAGGGGGAACGATATCACGCATAGTTCCATCTCTTTCGTCCGGAAACAATGTTACGTCAGGTCGTACCGATGTAGACTATATTGTCACCGAGCATGGAATCGCTCATCTGTTTGGTAAAAGCGAAAGAGAGCGAGCTTTGGCGCTTTGTGCTATTTCAGATCCTCATTTTAGAGAAGATTTGGAAAGAGAAGCTTATAGCCGATTCAACATCAAGACGATATTCTAAACCTTACAAAAAGAGATTAGGAAATATTCAATATCTAAAAACAACCGCTTCGACGCCCTTCTTTAATGGTCACTCGAAGCGGTTGTCTTACATAAACCGACATGTATACTCTTTTTACCGGAAGATAGTTTCTTATCTCTTAAAACCTCTTCTCCGGATTGAAGTAGTTCAATTCTTAATAAGTTACCGGTTTTAGCTTCAATCCGGTTGTTTCCACTAGCCCACACATAAGGTTCATAATGTGTACTGCTGTTCCTGCACCTCCTTTCAAGAGGTTGTCTTGTACGCTTATGACCATTAACTTTCTGCCATGCTTCATTAGATGAATAACCGAGTAATTTGTATTCACCACCTGTCTGATATCAGGTATAGAATCTTGAAGATAGACAAAAGAGTGATCATCAAAATGTTCCCGATATAATCTTTTTATCTCATCTAAAGAGACATCCGTATCAAAATACGTACAAGAGTAGGTACCTCTAACGAAGTTGCCACGTATCGGAAGGAAGTTAACGGATTGGGAAAAACTACTTTGGCAGAATCTCAGAGCATACTCAATCTCTTTAGTCTGACGATGTTCAAATGGATGATAGAGAGTAATCCTATCGCTCATGGAGTCGTAGTGGATAGCCGAACTTTGAGGTCTTGCCGCATTTTCCGTATGTCCTATTATGGATGAAATATGTAGTTCGCTATTGATAAGAAGATGTTTGGCCAAAGGGATCAGCCCAATACTAACAGAATTTGCAAAACTACCCGGAACAGAAACTGAAGAGGCATTGCAGATCGCTCGTCTATTCATTTCAGGCAGACCATACACAAACTCTCTTCCGGCACAAAGCTCCGCAGTACGAGCAATGACCGACTCATTCAGAGGACGAATCTCGTACGAAAAATCTATAATCTTTAAGTTTTCCGGTAAAGAGTGAGAAGAATAAAAGGCTTTTGCCTTGGCACTATTGAGACAGACAAAAAGGACTTCCAATTCGGAAAAGTCGTCATTATCCGTAAAAACAATTTCTCTAAAATTGAACAGCCCCGGATGAATATGAGACACCATCTCTCCAAGATGCTCCGGTGCATAAACCTTCTCCAGCACAACATCATCATGGTTAATAAGCAACGCTATAAGCTCACCTACCATGAATCCTTCACTTCCTACTATTCCTACTTTTATCATGCTATTTATTTTGAGACTAAAATACGAAATCTACACCAAGATTTATGGAGGCATTGGTTTGCCCTGCCAAGTTGAGATATCTGAAATATGGGAACAGACCAAAGTATTTGTTGAATCGGTAAGAGAATCCCCCATATATCACATCTTTTGTGATCGACTTTCCTTCATTATCGCGGTTCATATCCACATGATCCCATCTGGCAAAAACAGATAGTTGCGGTTTAAGATAGAGCGTAGAGTAAATAGCCCCTCCCTGAAAAGCACTATCATCCTTTCCGAAATGGCTATGTAATAATACGTTGTACTCTGCTGCTATTCTGAATGGCTTGGTATTGTATGCAACCATTCCTCCTAAAAGCATTCTTGGAACATATCCATCCTCCTTATCTCCCAACTTTAAATCAGGCGTTATGGCAGCAAGAGCATTGAGTCTTAGCCCTATAGGAGTATTCAGATGAGCTCCTGCGTAGAACTGAGTACGGCTATCTACTGCCATATTGCAATATCCCTCTCCATTAGTAATGGAGGCATATAGCTTAAAGATGTCCGTAGGCTTGTACTCCATAAACACTCCAAGGTCTGCGCTTGCGGCAAAACCGTGCAAGTAAAGAAAAGCAGGTCCTACATAACGATGCCCCCACTCTATTTCGTGCTCAAGCCCAATACCTGTCTCTACAAGTCCGGCCTCCATAGAGAACTTTTCCTCTTTATAGTTCAGAGAGGCATATTTGGGAACCATTTGGTATCTTCCATTGATGGGAAGAATATCCAGCACAACCATTCCACCCCAAGGTGTATTGGTTTTTATGGAATAACCAAGGTAGCTACGGTTAAGTAGAAAGCGGGAAGAAGTATTTGAGTTAAGTCCTTGAGAATATTCACCAAAGACACGCAGTATGGGCTTTCCCTCCCATTTAATCGGTTGTTCTTGTGCATGAATCTTTGCTATTCCCGATAGCAATAGAAAACATGTGGCAACGATACAGAATGTTTTTTTTTTCATCTCAATTACCTGTTTTTATCTCCAAACCTCTACTCCGCCCTACCGGAATTCCTTACTTAGTATATTCGTTCTCTTTGAGACTCCACAAGGGCATCCACAATATAGTCATCATACTCCATCAGTTTATCTATATGTCCTTTAGGCCCGAGCTCTATGATGCGATTTGCTACGGTCTGTATAAACTCATGGTCATGGCTGGCAAATAAAATATTGCCGGAATAAGTTTTCAGAGTGTTATTAAATGCTTGTATAGATTCCAAATCCAAGTGATTGGTAGGAGTGTCCAATATTAAGACATTAGCATCCTTAAGCATCATACGAGATATCATACAACGCATCTTCTCTCCTCCCGAAAGGACGGACGCTTTCTTCAGGATCTCTTCTCCGGAAAAGAGCATCCTTCCAAGATAGCCCTTAAGATAGACCTCATTAGTATCCTTTGCGAACTGACTGATCCACTCTATAAGGTTCATATCCGTATCAAAGAATGCCGTATTGTCCAAAGGAAGATAAGCGGTTGTGATGGTTTGTCCCCAATCGTACTCTCCTTCATAATTCTTTTCATTGCCGTTTATGATTTCGAAGAATGCTGTCATAGCTCTCGGATCTCGGCTCAGGAATACTACTTTCTCCCCTTTTTCGATATTGAAATTCAAATCTTTGAAGAGATACTCTCCATCCAACTTGTACGAAAGCCCTCTAATCTCCAATATCTTATTTCCGGCTTCTCTGTCAGGCTGAAACAAGATGCCCGGATAACGGCGAGAAGAAGGCTGTATCTCGTCCACATTGAGCTTTTCAAGCATCTTCTTTCTGCTGGTTGTCTGCTTACTCTTAGCCACATTGGCGCTAAAGCGTCTGATAAACTCTTCGAGCTCCTTACGCTTCTCCTCCAATTTTTTATTCTGTTGTTGCTGTTGTCTGAGTGCCAATTGGGAACTCTCGTACCAGAAGCTGTAATTACCGGCAAACATCTGTATCTTACCATAGTCTATATCCACCGTGTGCGTACACACAGAGTCCAAGAAGTGGCGGTCGTGGCTCACAACCAAAACAGTATTCTCAAAGTCTGCAAGGTAGTTTATCAACCAGTGTACGGTATCAAGGTCCAGGTCGTTGGTGGGCTCATCCAGAAGAAGATTATCCGGTTTACCATACAACGCTCTGGCAAGAAGAACACGCACTTTCTCCTTACCACTTAAGTCCCCCATTTGAGCATAGTGCAGATCCTCTTTGATTCCAAGACCGGAAAGGAGTATAGCCGCATCACTTTCTGCATTCCATCCCTCCATTTCCGCAAACTTTTCCTCAAGCTCTGCGGCCCGGATACCATCTTCATCCGTAAAGTCTTCCTTGGTATAGAGAGCATCTTTCTCCTTCATCACTTTCCAGAGAACAGAGTGTCCCATAAGGACTGTATCCATAACGGTAAACTCGTCAAACTCAAAGTGGTCTTGCTTTAATACGGACAACCGTTCGCCCGGTCCGAGGATCACGCTTCCCTTTGTAGGCTCAAGATCTCCACTGATAGCCCGCAAAAGTGTAGACTTCCCTGCGCCATTTGCTCCAATAATTCCGTAACAGTTTCCGGATGTAAACTTCATATTGACATCCTGAAACAACGCCCTCTTTCCAAACTGAATGGTTAGTTCGCTAAGTGTAATCATCTAATATCGCTTCGTCTTTGTCTGTTAAATTAAAACTTTTCTATTTCTCTTATCCACATTTCTCCCACGGCATCACTCGGCATACGCCATCCACCTCTCGGTGATAGAGTGATAGCTCCAACCTTTGGAGCATCGGGGCTACAGTTGCGTTTGAACTGATTGCTAAAGAATCTTGTTATAAATGTCGTCATAGTACGCTTGAGCATATCCTTGGAGTACTTATCTCCAAAGGCTTTGCCTGCCATAAAAAGTATCTTAGTCGGGGAAAATGCATTGTGTATCGTGTGATAAAGGAAGAAGTCATGCAGCTCATAAGGCCCGATGATAGCTTCCGTACTCTGCCTGTTTGTACCATCTTTATCCTTTTCAGGAAGAAGTTCAGGGCTTACGGGTGTTTTTAAGACATCTCTTAAAGCCACTTCAACAACCTCTCCATAACCGCCATTATTAGCAATGTGTTCTACCATAAGACGCACTACGGTCTTGGGGATAGAAGCATTCACATTATACATGGACATGTGATCACCGGCAAAAGTAGTCCAGCCCAAAGCCAACTCCGAAAGGTCTCCCGTACCCAAAACTATTGCACCCTCCATATTGGCTATATCCATAAGTATCTGTGCACGTTCACGAGCCTGAGCGTTTTCAAACGTAACATCATAGCTCTTTCCATCGTGTCCTATGGCGGCAAGATGATTTCTAACAGATTCGGTTATCTCTACTTCTCTGGTGGAGATACCAAGTCCGGTCATCATCGTTTTGGCATTATTGTACGTTCTTTCCGAAGTTCCAAATCCCGGCATGGTTACTCCTATGATCCCTTTTCTGTCCCAACCCATAAAGTCGAAAGCATGTACGGCAACCATTAGAGTAAGAGTACTATCGAGACCGCCACTAATACCTATCACCGCTTTCTTTGTTCCGATATGGATAAGACGCTGGAAAAGAGCAGACATCTGTATATCCCACATCTCTTGGCAACGCTCTTTCCAGTTTTTGGAAGATGGCATAAAAGGATACTTTTCCACGGGGCGGGTCATATCGTACTCCTTAACCTCATTGAGGTAAAATGGTATCTCCGTCATTTCTTCCGTACACACCACAGAGGCTGCACTCTTGAAAGAGGTATTTATCAACCGCTCGGTGCGTATGTACTCTACGTCTATATCATTTATCAGAAGGCGTTCGCCATACTCGAAACGCTCCATTTCCGAGAGAATCTCTCCGTTCTCTGCAATAAACGCCTTTCCGGTATAAACCAAGTCTGTAGAGCTCTCTCCATATCCGCAAGATGCGTATACATATCCACATATCGCTTGTGCCGAGTTTCCACTTATCAGTGCTCTCAGATAGGCATGCTTACCGGCATTTTCATTACTTGCAGAAAGATTGAAGATGATATGTGCTCCGTAGAGAGAAAGACGTGTTCCGGGAGGTATCGCCGTCCACATATCTTCACAGATTTCAACACCAATTCCTATCTGCTTATACTTGAAAAGAAGGTTGTGTCCGATGGGAACAACAAAATCTTTAATACGGATATGAGAAAGAGAAAGCTCATTTGCCGAAGAGAACCAGCGTCTCTCCTGAAACTCCCGATAGTTTGGCAAGAATGTTTTCGGTATCGCTCCCAAAATCTTACCATTCTGGAAAGCAATGGCTGCATTGTACAAGCGTTGTTCTACGCGGATAGGCATACCGACAAAGACAAGAATATCCGTCTCCTTGGTACGCTCAACCAAAGTACACAGTGCCTCTTCTGCCTGCCGTTGTAGGAACGGCTGTATGAATAAATCCGAACAAGTATAGCCCGTGATGCACAACTCTGGGAAAGTAATTATCTCCACACCTTTCTCACAAGCCTTAAAGATGAGCTTCTCTATACGCTCTATATTATAGTTGCAATCTGCAACCTTTACGAATGGCACACCTGCGGCCACTTTTACATATCCATGTTTCATATATGGCTGTACAAGTAGGTTATTAGTCTGTTAATCTTGATATTTTATTCTGTGTGTAAAAAGATTTTAGTGTAAAGGTAGGGAAGATTTGTCAATCTACCTATTGTTGCGCTACGGCAACTGTTATCTCTCCTCTTTTTATGCCATTTGGAACCCTCACTTTGTGCTACAAATGCTTTTATGAACCCGTTTGGAAAGAAAGATTATGCAGTTTAGATTTCTCTCTTATTCCGTTCACACTTTGCAATCAAACTTTGAACGTTGCAAATCAAGACCCGAATTGTACTTTTCAGGGTTTGATTTTGAAGATTCAGCCCTTGACTTACAAGATTATAAAGGTTCGGAGAGTTTTGTGAAGCTGTTCGGAATAAGCTACAAACAGGTTAAAAACAACCTATTATTTCACTTTGAAAGAAGGGTAAGCTAAAAGAAAATATTCGGGAGCTCTTTTATAAATATTTTTAACGCCTAAAATGCTCTTTTTCTTTACCTATCGGAGAATTGGGGGACGGAGCAAATAAAATTGCTATTTTTGTATAACATTGGAGGGTATAGCCCCTAAACAAAAAGCAAGAAATGAACAAGAATAGATCTATTTTACTTCTACTGTTTTTAATAGTCGTAGTCCCGTCAGCACTTTCTTCTCATGCTAAAGCCTCTTCTCAGAGTGGAATCAAAAGTGAAGTTCTACGGAATTGGCGCTACAAAAGCTTGACAGACACACTATGGAGCAATTGTGTTATTCCCTCTCTCGTACAAGAAAATCTTATCAAAGAGAAAAAGCTTCCTATCCCCTACTATCGGGATAACGAAAAGAGGGTTCAGTGGGTGTCGGACTCGGATTGGGTCTATGCTACAACCTTCAATGTCTCCGAAACAAATCGGAGTGCAGGAGTGAAGCAGATACTCGAATTTGATGGTATAGACACATTTGGAGAGGTCTACCTTAATGGTGAACATCTTGGCAGTACAGAAAATATGTTTTTGGTTTACAGCTATGATGTTACGGATAAGCTCATAAAGGGAGAAAACAATTTGGTGGTACATCTCAAATCGCCCACTCGCACGGTTCATCCCCAATACCTTTCAAACGGATTTAATTATCCTGCAGATAACGACCACTTCCCCATTCGTTACAGTCCTTTCACAAGAAAAGCGCCTTATCACTACGGGTGGGATTGGGGGATGCGTATGCTTACCATGGGTATCTGGAAGGAGGTGCGCCTTTCCACATACCATACCGCACGCATCGGTTCTGTAGATGTAGAGACGGAGATAGATTGGTCTCAAAATAATGAAGCAAAGCAGGCTTCTGTTCTTGTAAACATGGAATGCATCCCGTTCGGTAAGGAACTCTGCTTTGCCGAAGCGGAACTCGCATCCAGGCAGAGTGGGAAAAAGTGGTCTGTCGATATGGACAAAAGCGATCTGAATCAGAAAACATTCCGCTTCTCCATAGGAGATCCCGAACTATGGTGGCCAAGAGAATGGGGCAAAGCCAACCTTTACACTCTGACGGTTCGACTGCTGGATAAAGACAAAAAAGAGATAGACCGAAACGTTTCGGAGATAGGAATACGTGAAATCAGGCTAATCAACAAACCGGACGACAACGGAACATCTTTTTATTTTGAGGTAAACAAGCGTCCGATATTTGCAAAAGGTGCAAATTACATCCCCGGAGACTTGATGCTAACCAAACGTACAGACGAGTATTTTAAGTCTCTGTTCGACGATGTGGAATTTGCCAACATGAATATGATTCGCGTTTGGGGGGGAGGAGCATACGAAGACGACAGGTTCTATACAGAGGCTAACAGGAGAGGTATATTGGTATGGCAGGACTTTATGTTCGGGTGTACGGCATATCCTGCAGACAAGGCATTCCTCGAAAATGTACGTCGGGAAGCAATCTATCAGGTAAAACGTCTGAGAAATCATCCCTGTATAGCGTTCTGGTGCGGTAATAACGAGATAGAAGAGGGAATACTCTACTGGGGCTGGCAAAAGCGTCTCTCTCCGGAGCATTATCAGCAACTAAAAGATAGCTATGCGCCTCTGTTCCACGATCTGCTCCCGAGCGTGATAAAAGAATACGCTCCAAGATTCGACTATATTCATGGCTCTCCAATGGGATCCAACTGGGGACAACCTCAAACATTTACCAATGGAGATATCCACTATTGGGGGCTATGGTATGGCAAGCAGCCTTTCGAGGTTTTTGAGAAGTATCCTATGCGCTTCGTCAGTGAGTACGGCTTCCAGTCTTTTCCCTCTATGAAAACAATCTCAACATTTGCTCTTCCGGAAGATTATGGGCTTGAAACGGAGGTAATGAAAGTGCATCAGAAAGCTTCGACAGGAAACGGACTGATAAAAGAGTATATGGAACGTGAGTACATAGTACCCGAAAAGTTTGAAGATTTCGTCTACGTTGGTCAGGTTCTTCATGGGAGAGGTATGGCTAAATCTATTCGTGCTATGCGCCGACAACGCCCTGTTTGCATGGGTTCTCTATACTGGCAGTTGAACGATGCTTGGCCCGCTGTATCTTGGAGTAGCGTAGACTTTTTCCAAAACTACAAAGGGATGCACTACACAACACGAGAAGCCTATGCTCCGGTTGCTATCATGACAAAAGATATGGGGAAAGACTCTCTGGCTATATTCGTTGCAAACGACAAGCTGAATGCTCTTCCAAGCGGCTCTCTACGTTTGGAAACAAGAGATATTTGGGGTAAAAAGCTGTATGCAAAAACACTCTCGTTGTCACCAATCGCAGCGAATGCTGTGACGGAAGTGGGTGTGTTCTCGAAAAGAGATCTCGCCATGGCAGAGAATACAACGGAAAGAGTCCTTTCCATAAACTTCTCAACCAAAGGAGATAATGCACATTTGCTGTGGTATGCGGTTGCTACTAAAGAGATGGATCTTCCCGATCAGGAAGTAAAATACAGAGTTATCAAACAAATAGATGGAGAGGCTGTCGTCCGATTCAAAGCGGATCGCTTGATCAAAGACCTCTTTATAGAGACTCCGTGGCACGCTACAAGATTTAGCGATAACTTCTTTGACCTTTTCCCCGGAGGACAAAAAGATATTGTTATCAGACACTCTGAGATTTCAAAGAAAACACCTTTGAAACTTGAACTGAAAACCATGAATGACATTCACAAGAAGTATAAAACAATAGAAACAATATGATATTAGAAATTTGTGCAAATTCAGTAGCATCCTGCATTGCTGCTCAAGAGGGAGGAGCACAACGTATAGAGCTGTGTGCGGGTATCCCCGAAGGTGGTACTACACCGTCTTATGGTATGGTAAAAAAAGCCCGAGAAGCTGTAAGTATCGGTTTGTATATTATCATCAGACCTCGAGGAGGAGATTTTCTCTACTCTCCTACGGAAGTGGAAGAGATGATAGAAGATATTAAAATCTTTAAGACCTTGGGAGTAGATGGCTTTGTATTTGGAGCTCTTACCCCCGATGGAGAAGTAGATAAAGAGATTTGTAAAAGATTGATAGAGGCTGCAGAAGGTTTCCCCACTACTTTCCACAGGGCTTTTGATATGGCTAAGGATCCCAAACAGGCTCTGGAAGACATTATTGAACTGGGATTTGAGCGTATTCTGACATCCGGATGTATGCCCAATGCTTTGGAAGGAGTTTCTAATATAGCCATGCTTGTACGGGAAGCTCAAGACAGAATAGCAATCATGGCAGGCTGTGGAGTGAATGCTTCTAATGTCCACGAAATAGTCCAAATGACAGGTGTAAAGGAAGTTCATGGCTCATTCCGCTCTCCTATAGAAAGTAAAATGCGGTACAGAAACAGCGTTGTAAGCATGGGAGGAACCGTGGTGGTGGAAGAGTATAGCACACCTCAAACAGATGCCGAGAAGGTAAAAGAAATTATTAACATCATAAACTGAAATATGAACTCTAAGCTTTCAAATATAGGATTGATAGGTCTCGCCGTAATGGGAGAGAATCTTGCTTTAAATATCGAACGTAATGGATATCGAGTTTCTGTGTACAACAGAAGCGGAGAGACCGTTGATAAATTTATCAATGGGCGTGCTAAAGGGAAAAACTTTCAAGGCTTTAAGAGTATCGAAGAGCTCGTTGCTTCGATAGAAAGACCTCGAAAAATTATCCTGATGATTAAGGCCGGTAGACCGGTGGATGCTGTCATAGAACAACTGCTACCCTACTTGGAACAGGGAGACATCATAATGGATGGAGGGAACTCTAACTACACAGATAGCGAAAGACGAGTACATGAACTTTACCAAAAGGGTATCTACTTTGTCGGTAGCGGTATCTCCGGAGGAGAAGAGGGGGCTTTGAATGGCCCTTCAATAATGCCCGGAGGTGCTTGCGAAGCCAAAGAGCATATTCTTCCCATATTGGAAAAGATCTCTGCAAAAGCAAAAGATGGTACTCCTTGCTGCGCATGGATAGGTGGTGGAGGAGCCGGACATTTTGTAAAAATGGTACATAATGGTATAGAGTATGGAGATATGCAGATTATCTCAGAGGCTTATTTCATCATGAAAAAGCTGCTCAACTACTCTAATGATGAGATGGCAGATATTTTTGGAAAGTGGAACAAGGGAAAACTCGAAAGCTATCTCGTCGAAATCACAGAACAGATACTAAGATTCCGAGATAAGGATGGCAATCACCTTATAGACTATATCCTTGACGCTGCCGGGCAGAAAGGAACAGGAAAATGGTCTGTTATCAACTCGTTGGAGTTTGGTACACCGCTAAACCTGATCTCTACCGCTGTGTATGAAAGAAGCTTATCTGCCCTCAAAGATCTCAGAGAAAAGGCAGCGGCTTTATACAACCCGTTCCTCGTTCCGGAGCCTTTCAAAGGGACAGGTAATCCTGAAGACAAGATTGAAAATGCAATGTACGCATCCAAACTTGTTTCTTATGCACAGGGATTCCAACTAATAAAAGCTGCTTCTCAGGAACATAAATGGGATATAGATTTAGCCTCTGTAGCTCGTATATGGAGAGGAGGATGCATTATTCGCTCAGCGTTTTTGGCTGAAATTTCAGACGCTTTGACAAGAAATCCGGAACTGGAAAATCTCCTATTGGATGACTTCTTCAAAAAAGAGATTGAGCAGGCCTTGACAGACTGGCGAGAGGTTGTATCCGTTGGTGTCATCTCAGGTCTTCCGATCCCCGCATGCAGTAGTGCAATCAACTACTTCCATTCTTTGACAACAAAAGTGCTTCCTGCAAATATGCTACAAGCACAAAGAGACTTTTTTGGAGCTCATACATTTGAGAGAACAGATCGCCCAAGAGGTGAGTTTTATCATGAAAACTGGACAGGTGAAGGCGGTACTACAGCTTCTACTGTCTACGCCGTATAAAAACAGAAATGAATACAACAGCAACTCCTACCATGCCTTCTGCTATGGGTTTAGTCATATTCGGAGCTTCCGGAGACTTGACCATGCGAAAGCTGATACCATCTCTTTACTCTCTTTTTCAAGCTAATCGTATGCCCAAATCTTTCTTTGTTTTGGGTGTTGCTCGAACAGAGTATTCAGATGAGGGTTTTAGAACATATCTTGAAGAGAAACTAAGAGAGCATCTTAAGGCTGAAGAGAATGATACAGATACAGTCTCTATCTTCCTTTCTCATATTCATTACCACACAATGGATCCTGCGATAGAGGAAGATTATAACGGATTAAAGTCGAAACTTCAAGAGTTAGATGAGATCTATACAAATCCGGCAAATTATATCTTCTACCTTTCCACGCCTCCAAGTCTTTATGGAGTTATTCCTAAACACCTCAGTGCTGTAAATCTAAACGCAAAAGGGAATGGTGCAGGTATAGAGAAGGAGATAAGGAGAATCATTATCGAGAAGCCGTTCGGATATGATCTTGAAAGTGCTCATGAGCTTAACCTGATATACGAAGAGGCCTTCACGGAGAATCAGCTCTATCGTATAGACCACTATTTGGGCAAGGAAACGGTACAAAATATCATGGCTCTCCGTTTTTCTAATGGGATCTTTGAGCCTCTATGGAACAGACGATACATAGACAGAATAGAAGTAACGGCTGTAGAAAATCTTGGCATAGAGAAGAGAGGCGGCTTTTACGATAACGTAGGAGCCCTTAGAGATATGGTACAAAACCATCTCATACAGCTTCTGGCTTTGGTAACAATGGAACCTCCGGCTGTCTTCAATGCTAAAACATTCCGAGATGAAGTGTTGAAAGTTTACCAATCTCTTCGCCCTCTTACACCTCAAGAGATACGAACCAATGTTATCAGAGGTCAGTACACTGCCTCCAAAGCTAATAACGAGAGACAACTCAAGGGCTATAGAGAGGAGGAGAAAGTAAACCCTCAATCCCGTACAGAGACCTATGTTGCCATAAAAGTAGCAATAGATAACTGGAGATGGGGAGGCGTTCCTTTCTATATCCGAACAGGAAAACAGATGCCTACAAAGGTTACTGAAATTGTCGTACATTTCCGTAAGACTCCACACTCGCTCTTTGGAGAAGCTCCGGCAAATGCCTTAATTATTCGTATCCAACCGAATGAAGGAGTTGCTCTTAAGTTCGATATGAAAACTCCGGGGTCCGGATTCGATGTGCAACAAGTATCTATGGACTTCACTTACAACAAACTTGGAGGTGTGCCAAGTGGAGATGCTTATTCCAGATTATTGGAGGACTGTATGCGTGGTGATGCAACCCTATTCACAAGAAGCGATGCCGTGGAAGCAAGCTGGACTTACTTCACTCCGATCTTGAAGGCTTGGGAACAAGACGAAAAAATTCCCCTGCATGGTTATCCTGCGGGTACTTGGGGACCAAAGATGGCAGACCAGATTATCAACGATGGATACTCTTGGACCAATCCTTGTAAGAATCTTACGGATACAGATCTATATTGCGAACTTTGATTTATGATAATGTTTAATCTGCACAGATACGCTTCCGCTCAATCTGTAGCCGAAGCCATAACAGACTTATTAAAGAAAAAGTATTTGGAGCATAAGGCCCACAATCCTTCAGAACCCTATACTGTAGCTTTAAGTGGTGGATCTACTCCTCTCTCTCTTCTCTACTATTGGAAAGAGAGAGAGGAAATAATCCAAGAGATGGATATACACTTCTTTTGGGTAGATGAGCGCATGGTGCCCTACGAATCTAAAGAAAGCAATTATGGAGAAGCTACCAGGGCTTTCTTCGACTGCTCCGGGATTTCTCAGGATCGTCTTCATCCGATAAATTCTTCAATGCAAACGGTAGAGTCCGCCCAAGAATATGCTGAACAGCTAAGCCGTTTTTCAAAGAAGTACCAAAAGAAAAAAGCCATAGACTTTCTGATATTAGGAATAGGAGATGATGGACATACCTCTTCTCTTTTTCCCGGACAAGAAAAACATTATTCGGAGGAAAAGCTTTTTATCTCCTCTATCAATCATACAAAAGTGGAAAGAGTGGCCCTGAGTATGTATGGAATTCTTCACGAAGCAGATACTATTCTCTTTCACCTATTGGGAGAAAAGAAAAAAGATATTCTTCAAGAAGTCCTAAATAGCACTATTGCTCCTCAAAAAGAGACGCTTTTACCTTCTGCCTATGTTATTGCACATGCTTCAAAACCGGTAGATATTTTCACTGACATTCCTATGTAGACAGCTCTATCAAAGAAAATCGTTACCTTACATCTGTACTAAAACCATAATTACTGCACCTACAAATGGATGCAATTCTTCATACTTCTCGCTATTTCAAACGAGACCTAAGTTGGTTATCGTTTAATAAACGTGTACTATTGGAAGCAGAAGACACGGACTTACCTATATATGAAAGATTAAAGTTCTTAGGTATCTTCTGTTCCAATCTTCAAGAGTTCTATCAAGTCCGAGTAGCAAATGCCCGAGCTGCCATTGAGAATAGGAAGCAGAGCGATTTCACTCAAGAAGAAGCGATGGATACCTTTGCTCAAATCATGGAAGAGGTATCCTCCCAAGAAGATCTCTTCTACGACATTCTATACAATAGAGTTATACCGGATCTTGGTGCTCAGGGAGTAGACCTCATCACCGACATCAACATATTAACGGAAGCGGAGCGTGAATACCTTTATCAGTATTGCATCATGGAGGTTTATCCTCACCTCTCCCCTATTTTTCTTGATCCGGATCATGCCAATCCATTTGTAAGAGACAATCGTCTTTATCTCGCCATAAATGCGATTAAGAATGACAAGGAGGGAGGAAAAGCAGAAGATCACTATATTATCAAGCTTCCATTTGATAAAGCAAACAGATTTGTTCCTATTCCTCCCGAAATACGCAGAGCCAAAAAGGGCAAAACGTCTCCTTATGCTTATGTTTTTCTTGAAGATGTTATTCGATCGGGCATCCACTATCTTCTTCCCAACTATGAAAGGATAGATGCTTATGCCTATCGTATATCTCGAGACGTAGACGTCATCATCACAGAAAACATTCACGGCAAAGACCTTGCTCAAAGAGTTAAAAGCATTCTTAGCCAAAGAGAGCGTGGGGCTGTTTCACGCTGTCTGTACGATCGCCGTATGCCTCAATCACTCTTGGAACGGATAATGAAGCTGAGTTATGTAAAGAAAGACCTGCTTATACCGAGTGATACATATATCATGCTTTCGGATCTTCTACAACTTCCCAATCCGATAGGCCCCGAACTTGCTCGTTGCTATCCGACACCGATACCATGGCATCCGGAAATACCGAGAGATGAATCCATGATTCGTTACATTGTAGAACACAATCTCACTACAGCTCTTTCCACTCCGTATCAATCTTTTAAGAACTTTATCCAACTGCTACACTCAGCTGCTACTTCCCCTGATGTTGAAGAAATAAAACTGACACAGTATAGAGTAGCAGAAGAGTCCGAGGTAATAGAAAAAATGACTTTGGCTGCTCTTAATGGAAAGAAGGTAACAGTCTTTGTCGAGCTAAAGGCCAGATTTGACGAAGCCAATAATCTTATAACAAGCGAAGTCTTGCAAAGAGCAGGGGTAAAAGTTGTATATAGTCTTCCCAAACTAAAAGTACATGCCAAAACATGCCTGATCCGACTAAAAAGTGAATCCGACACAATTAAAGGATTAGCATGTTTCAGCACCGGAAACTTCAACGAAGATACGGCATCTATATACTCCGATCTCACTTACATAACGCCGGATACCGAATTGGTCAAAGACCTTGTTTCTCTTTTCAAATACGTTGAATCGGAGGTAAAAATCTTGCCAACGTTCCGACACTTACTTGTTCCCGGATGTGGACTTGTAGAGACACTAAATGCTCTTATAAATAAAGAGATAGAAGAAGCAAAAGCCGGAAGAAAGGCTCACATCATACTTAAGCTTAATGCCTTGCAGGATCAGGCCATGATAGAAAAGCTATACGAGGCTTCTTGTGCAGGTGTTGAGATAGATCTTGCAGTAAGAGGCATCTGTTGCGCTATTCCCAATCAATCTTTCAGCAAGAATATTCGTGTTACACGTACGATAGATATGTATCTTGAGCATACCAGACTTTGGTACTTTTACCATGGGGGCAAAGAGAGAATCTATATCGCATCGGCAGACTGGATGAAGCGCAATCTCTACAAGCGCATAGAGTATGCAGCACCTATTTTACATCCGAATATTAAAGCACTGGCTAAAGATATACTGATGCTCCAAATCAAAGCAAATAAAAACACTTATGATGTAGATGAGCATCTTGAAAACCGTTCCAGACTAAAACCATCCTGTAAAGAGGTAAGAATACAAGAAGAGCTTTACAAGGTTATTCGGCATCATACCAAACAAAAGTCCTAAAAAATGCCCACTAAAAACGTTAAGAGGCCAGGGCTGACGCATTAAAAAAGTAGCTTTCTGAGTATTTTTATGGTCGTTAAAA
>JAUMWS010000099.1 GCA_030529525.1 Porphyromonas sp.
TCAAAATAGAGAGGGAGAAAAAAGTGAGCATTTTTCGGTATGGAATATATAAAAATAGGGGTGTGAAAAATCGGGTTTAAGGAAAGAAAAAAAGGAAGATGCTCCGAAAGGCAACAGCTTTTTGCTGTATCGGTATGCGTATGAAAATCGTTATCTTTGCCCCTTGAGAACGAAAATATTTTCGTGAACCATTTAACACCAAAATGATAGACAATAGTATATTTGAGTACAAGACTGCTGCTTTTTTCACGCTTGGGTGTAAGCTCAATTTTGCGGAAACATCGGCGATAGGAAGAAGTCTTTTAGAAGTGGGAATACGTAAAGCCCGGGAGGGAGAGATGCCCGATATATGTGTTATAAATACCTGTTCTGTAACCCAGTTGGCAGACAAGAAAAGCCGACACGCTATACGAAAAATACATAGAGATTACCCCGACGCAAAGATTATAGTTACCGGCTGTTATGCACAGCTTAAACCCGAAGAGGTGGGAGAGCTGGAGGGTGTGGATATGGTATTGGGTACGGATCAGAAGATAGATCTGGTCTCTTACCTTGCAGAGATAGACCGTGAGAGAGCCGGATCGAAGGTGATAACCTCCGCCACGGAGAGTATTGTGGATTTTGCTCCCTCTCTCTCGTCGGAAGGGCGTACAAGGCATTTCCTTAAGGTGCAAGACGGCTGCGACTACAACTGCTCCTACTGCACCATCCCGAAAGCCAGAGGCCGAAGCCGTAATGGTTCCATAGAGAGCCTTGTGGCTCAAGCCGAAAGTGTGGCAAGAGAGGGCGGTAAAGAGATTGTCCTTACGGGGGTCAATGTAGGAGATTTCGGTCGTACAACGAAAGAGAAGTTCATAGACCTTATAAAAGCTTTGGACGAAGTGGAGGGGGTAGATCGCTTTCGGATCTCTTCCATAGAGCCTAATCTCATCACGGATGAGGTGATTGCGTTTGTTGCGCAATCCGAACGCTTTGCCCCTCATTTCCATATCCCGTTGCAGAGTGGAAGCGATGAGGTGCTGAAGCTGATGCGTCGGAGATACAACACTTCTCTATTCAGACATAAAGTGGAGGAGATCAAGAGGCTGTTGCCGGACGCCTATATCGGTGTCGATGTCATCGTTGGCTCACGGGGGGAGACGGCTGAGGCGTTCGAGTCGTGCCAGGCATTTATCGAGAGTTTGCCTATATCCCGTCTGCACGTATTCAGCTACTCGGAGCGCCCCGGTACCATGGCTCTGAACATTAAACCCGTAGTGGATGCCAAAGAGAAGCACAAGCGGAGCAAGACTTTGCTGGACCTTTCGGACATGAAGCAGGCTCGCTTCTACGCAGAGCAAGCAGGATCTGTACGCAGGGTGCTGTTGGAAGCCGGAGACGATGAGAACTATCTGTACGGATATACCGAAAACTATATCCGCTTGCGTATCCCAAGAGAGCAGCTGACAGGCTCTGAGGGAGAGATCATTAAAGTAAAGGTAGGCGAACAAGTGGGAGGCGAAGAGCTCGCCGAGGGTTATGTGTGCGGATAAGAAAACCTCTTTCGGTGGGCGTTGCCTTTGGTGGCTGTTTCGGTTGATCGCATTGGTTCCAAGACCTGTGCTTTATGCCATCTCCGATTTTCTTTCTCTACTCCTGTACAGGGTAGTGCGTTACAGATATGGTGTGATCTTTTCCAACATCCAAAGGTCGTTCCCGAAGAAGAGCCTCAAGGAGCAAAAGCAAATCGTACGAAACTACTACCGCTATCTTGTGGATCTGGCTCTGGAAACCATGATGTTCTCCCGTTTTACGGAGAAAGAGATGCAAAAATATGCTCGCATCACCAATCCGGAAGTGGTAGATGCCATTTATGCCGAAGGACATCACCTTACTTTCGTTTTGATGGGTCATACCGGGAATTGGGAGTGGTTCAGTGGATCGTCCGTCTTTTTCAAGAGTATAGATATATACGAACTCTATAAGCCGATGAAAGGAGCCATGGAAGAGGTTATGCTTAAGAACAGACAACATTTGGGAACACTCTGTTTGGATAAAAACCGAGCGCCTGTTTCCATTGTCTCTCTAAATAGAAACAGGGAGCGGCATAGCTGTGTGGTCTTTCTTGCAGACCAAACTCCTTCTCTACCCAATGCCCATCTTTTTGCTCCGTTTTTGGGACAATCCACAGCGATGTTTACAGGAGCAGAGAGGCTTGCACGTAAACTGAATATCCCCATGATATTTATGGATGTTCGCCGTGTAAGGAGAGGCGTTTATGAAGCTACCTTCAGCGAGATAGCAAGAGCACCTCAAGAACTCCCATGGGGGGAGGCTACTCGATGTTATATGCTCGGTGTGCAGAGGAGGATAGAGAGTCAGCCGGAGATATGGCTCTGGTCTCATAAGCGGTGGAAACATACACCGGAATCTGCCCGATCTCACTTGGGTGAAGATGCGGTAACGGTATTGACGAATGAGATAAGGGATTGAGAAGATGGAACGGAGCAGTAAGCCTGTGGCGGTAGTAATACTCAACTGGAACGGTGCAGAGATGTTGCGGGAGTTTTTGCCCCCGTTGCTCGAAAATACTTGTGCCGATCTGGCAGATATTGTGGTCGCGGATAACGGATCGCAAGACTCCTCTTTGCAACTTTTGCAGGAGCATTTCCCCTCTGTCCGGATACTTGACTTGGAGAGAAATTGGGGCTTTGCCGAGGGGTATAATAGAGCCATAGAGCAGGTGGCAAATCCTTATGTTCTCCTTCTCAATAGTGATGTGGAAGTCTCTTCGGGCTGGTTGGAGCCTCTTTATGATCTTATTAGCCAAGATGCCGATATAGTTGCGGTACAGCCGAAGATACGTTCTTATAGGGAAAAGTCCGCCTTTGAATATGCCGGTGCAGCCGGAGGGTATTTGGATCTGTTCGGCTATCCGTTCTGCCGTGGCAGGATATTTGACACCGTAGAGAAAGATTCAGGGCAATACGATACTCGGGAACAGGTGTTTTGGACAACGGGTGCAGCAATGCTCGTGAGAAGGAATGCTTTTTTGAGTATGGGCGGTTTCGACAGTTGGTTTTTTGCACATCAAGAGGAGATAGATCTCTGTTGGCGCTGGATAGGAGCAGGGTATAAGCTCTACTGTGAACCTCGTTCGGTGGTGTATCATGTAGGTGGAGCTTCTCTCTCTGCCGAGAATCCGTTTAAGACATTTCTCAATTTTCGGAACAATCTGCTTATGCTTAAAAAGAATCTTCCCGCAGGCAAGAGAAGAGTCGTATTGCCTCTTCGGTTGATTCTTGATACTCTGGCTGCTTCTGTGTTTTTCCTTTCCGGAAAGCGTAAGGATGCGGGAGCGGTCTTTAGAGCATGGATTGCTTTTTTGAAGATGAAGCCGACAGCTTGCAGGGTGCTTACGTCGGAGGAGAAGAAGAGAGCGTATGACAAACTTTATTCTTCCTCTTTGCTTCTGGCATATCATCTTTATCGTAAACAGAAATATTCCGATCTAAAAACATAATATTATGAAGAAGATTTCCCTTTTTACCCTTTTATTGCTCCTCTTTGCAGCTTGTAGTTCGGAGAGTAGCAAGCAGGCAAATGCTTTGGTTGAAGAGGCCAAAAATGCTTTGGAAGCCGGACAGCTGGAAGATGCCACCCTTTTGGCGGATAGTCTGCACCGCTCATTCCCTAAGGAGATAGAGTCCAGAAAAGCGGTCGAGCTTATTCGGAAAGAGGCCATAGACCGTATTTGTACACGAGATATCGCTTATATAGACAGTCTCAGACCTATCAAGCTGGAAGAGATAAGTAAGCTGGAAGAGGAGTTATTCACAAGAATAGAGAATAAAGAGTTTGCAGATGAAACTCTTTTGCGCTTCAAAGGATTCGATGGTAGCAGCGTGTCTTCTGCTCCTTTTCTGGATATATACATAAAAGAAAAGGATATGAAAATCCAACTCATCTCGGGCTGCGCATCTGCGGGAAAGGGATACGGTCACGTTGGATTCCTGATAGTGGATGAGAAGAGTGGACTTGAGTTCAGATCCGATACCATAGAGTATGACGGGGGAGTGAATTACCGATTTGCCGATGGCGGTGTAACCTATGAACGTATCACTTATCCGGAACAGAATGCTCTCGATCTTGCCGCTCTTTTAGGCTCTATGGATATGGCTTCGGGTAAGATAAAAGTCCGGTTGCTATCTGCTAATAATAAGGCTCCATCGTTTGTTTTGTCTTCCAAAGCCATGGAAGCCATAAAAGGTTGTGGTAGACTTATCCTGCTCCAAAAGGAGCTTGAAGAGATGGAAAAACACTATACAAGAACTCAACAACGTCATGCAAGCATTTAAGAAACAGCGATTGGTGGTATCGCTACTATTTTGTATTTTTGTATTGGCTGTCGCTCCGATAGCTATATCACAACTACCAAAAACAACACAAAAAAGTATGAGTCAAGTAACATTAAAAGGCAACCCTATTCGTCTTCAAGGTGAGATGGTGCCCGTTGGAGCTGTTGCTCCGGATTTTGAAGCAGTAAAAGTGGATCTTTCTACTGTGAAGCTTTCAGATTACAAAGGAAAAAAAGTAGTCCTAAATATCTTTCCAAGTATAGATACAGGTGTTTGTGCACAAAGTGTAAGAACATTCAACAAAGAAGCAAGCAATCTTGAAAATACCGTAGTGCTTTGTCTTTCAAAGGATCTTCCTTTTGCAATGGCAAGATTTTGCGGTACAGAAGGCTTGGAGAATGTAGTGCCTGTATCTCTTTTCCGTTCTAAGGAGTTCGATGCAGCGTATAATCTTCTTATGGTTGAAGGACCTTTGGCTGCTCTTACAGCAAGAGCCGTAATCGTGGTGAACGAAGAAGGTAAGGTGGTTTATACCGAACTTGTTCCTGAAATAGCGCAAGAACCGGACTACGCTAAGGCTATAGCTGCTCTTAAGTAACCTGAATATATTGTTCTTTCCTCCTAATTTTCAGGAGCGAATAAGCCAATAAAAGACAGCTCTGTATGATATGCAGAGCTGTTTTTTTATACTTCCGCGAAATTATAACTTAGGTTTTCGGAAGGAATTAAAGTGTTATTTTCTGAATTTTTATGATATTGTTATAGTGGATAAATATTATCGATTGAATAAAAAAAAAGGGATGCCACAGATCTCCCGATCCGTAGCATCCTACTAACAACTTGTATAAAAAACGAAAGTAACCTCCTAAGAAGAAGAGCCAATAAGCCTTCTCCCGGAGATTCCAATGCAGAGAACTCACGTCCTGAGCATTAGATCAAAATACTAATCTCTTATTATATAAAGTAATATACTAAGTAGTATTGTCTCTTAGATTAACGTTTCGAGTTTTGGGTCTCAAAAGCAAACTTATGGGATAAGCCCGGTAGATTGCTTTGAGTGGATGATTGAGAACTGATGGAAAGGTAGGAATATAAATTTATATAAAAGTGCCTTCTTTTCTTTTGGGTAAAAAAATAACGCCTTGAACTTCCCCAAGGCGTTAGATTTTTGTTTTAGTTGAGCGGAAGACGGGACTCGAACCCGCGACCCTAACCTTGGCAAGGTTATGCTCTACCAACTGAGCTACTTCCGCAATTTGTCTTCCTTGAAAAGGCATCCTTGTCTTTTCAACGCTGCAAAGGTAAGAAAGATTTTTTGATCAAGCAAGCACTCTGACCTAAAAATGCAATAAAATCTACTCTCATTGCTATTCTTTCTTCCTTTATTTGAGGATTTCGGGTGGGCCCTAACGGATTCGAACCATTGACCCCCTGCTTGTAAGGCAGGTGCTCTAAACCAGCTGAGCTAAGAGCCCGAACACGTCTTCCTGTCGTTCTATTCTCAGAAATTTTAGTTGTGGGCCCTAACGGATTCGAACCATTGACCCCCTGCTTGTAAGGCAGGTGCTCTAAACCAGCTGAGCTAAGAGCCCGAAAAAGTGTTTCGGATTCTGAGTTTGAAACGAGTGCTTACCCTTTTAAGTGAGTGACCAAAAACGGAAGCACCGGACACGAAGTACGTGGAAAATAAAAGTGGGCCCTAACGGATTCGAACCATTGACCCCCTGCTTGTAAGGCAGGTGCTCTA
>JAUMWS010000100.1 GCA_030529525.1 Porphyromonas sp.
CTTTTTGAGAAAGCAAATAAATATAAACGAAATGGGGCTGTTTTAACAATTCGGTAACCCTCTCAAAACAGCAGAGTGAGATAAAATAGAAGAAGGGAAAAATGGAGACGATTTTCAGGGAACGAATATATAAAAATGACATCCCCAAAACCGGCGTTTCTAAGGAGAAAAAATAGCTTAAAAAGGGACTTCGTTTTCTTGTTCGGGGCAAACGAAATAATTGCGAGTTTGAACGAAAAGAGCACCTATCTTCACGTAAAAGATATCCCCTTATTCCTTTTTGGTATACTACCCCTATTTCGCTATATTTGCAGAGCAAAGACAACATGAAATACATACAATAAATCTTATAGGTTATGGCAACAGAACAGCTACTCCAGCTCGTAACAAGTAAAGCACAGCAATGGCTTACCGACGGATACGATGCCGAAACACAAGCAGAAGTGCGTCGAATGATGGAGGATGAAGATAAAACATTGCTCATAGAGTCGTTCTATAAAGATCTTGAATTTGGTACGGGAGGCCTCAGAGGTATCATGGGAGTAGGCTCCAACCGAATGAATAAATATACAGTAGGGGCTGCGACGCAAGGGCTCTCCAATTATCTCAAGAAAGAGTTTGCATCACTGCCCGAAATTAAGGTGGTTATCGGATACGATTGCCGGAACAACTCTCGCAAATTTGCAGAGATCACTGCCGGTGTGTTTGCGGCAAACGGCATAAAGGTTTATCTTTTTGAAGATCTCCGTCCCACTCCGGAAGTCTCTTTTGCCATCCGTACTCTCGGCTGTCAGAGCGGTGTTATGATCACGGCATCGCACAACCCGAAAGAGTACAACGGCTACAAAGCATATTGGAACGATGGTGCACAGATGATTCCGCCCCACGACAAGAATACGATTTCGGAAGTCAATCAGATACGAGACGTTAAAGGGATTAAGTTTGATGGGCCTTCTTCTCTGATAGAGATATTGGGAGAAGGTGTGGATAAGCAGTTTTTGGATGCCATCGCTTCCCTTTCTCTCTCCCCGGATGCTGTGAAAGCGCACAGCGACATGAAGATTGTTTACACCCCGATACATGGTTGCGGACAGAAGTTGGTACCGGCTGCTCTTCGTGCTTTTGGCTTCAAAAACATTATCTCTGTCCCGGAACAAGAGGTAATCAGCGGAGACTTCCCTACCGTAATATCTCCTAATCCGGAAGAACCGGCTGCCCTAAAAATGGCGTTGGATAAGGCAAGAGAAGTGGATGCTGACCTTGTTTTGGCTTCAGATCCGGATGCAGACCGTATAGGTTCTGCTATCAAAAACAATGACGGAGAGTGGGTATTGGTTAATGGTAACCAGACTTGCCTGCTCTATGCTTACTATGCAATAGAAAAACGTAGAGAGGCAGGGCTGCTCAAGGATAACCAGTATATCGTAAAAACAATCGTAACAACAGACCTTATCCGCACCATCGCCGAAGCAAATCATGTCGAACTGTATGACAGCTACACCGGCTTCAAGTGGATAGCAGACATCATCCGCCAAAATGAAGGCAAGAAAGAATATCTGGGCGGGGGTGAAGAGAGCTACGGATATCTATGGGAAGACTTCTGCCGTGATAAGAACTCGGTATCTGCTTGCGCCATTTTGGCAGAAATAGCAGCATGGGCGAAGCAAAAAGGTATGACGGTCTATCAGCTTTTGGATCATATCTATACCACCTACGGATTCTCTTACGAAGTAGGTGTTTCTCTTGTACGCAAAGGAAAGTCCGGTGCTGAAGAGATTGAAGGAATGATGAAGGGGTACAGAGAGCAACCTTTAAGTGCAATAGACGGATCTCCTGTAACCGAAATGCTGGACTATGTAGACTTGAAAGGCAAACTGCTTCAACAAAACGAAGAGTTTACTCTCGACATGCCTACTACAAGCAATGTGCTACAATACAGAACCGCAGACGGCACAAAGCTGTCCATACGTCCTTCGGGAACAGAACCGAAGATCAAGTATTACATAGAAGTACACCTTAAGGTCGATAAAGAGGGTGCCGACCTTGAACAAATACGCCGGGACGCTCGCGACAAAGTAGAGAGAATAAAGTCCGAACTCGGTATATAATACCGCTATTCCTCTTCGGAGTATGAAGAAAATAGAGAACCGCCGACAATCTTTAGTTATGGTACTCGATGCCATAACCGAAAGACGGTTAGCGGTTCTCTTTCTTTGTTGTTGTTTGCTTCTAAGCTGCAAAACCTCTCCAACGGTTACGGGAGATATTGAGATAGATTTCAATGCTCCCATTGCCAATACCACAACACTCTCTTACGGTGTTGTCCTGACCAATGATGGCAATGGACACAGAGCGGCGTTAGACTATA
Organism: Porphyromonas sp.; assembly: GCA_030529525.1. GTDB lineage: Bacteria > Bacteroidota > Bacteroidia > Bacteroidales > Porphyromonadaceae > Porphyromonas_A. The sequence goes on from JAUMWS010000100.1 coordinate 2,369, forward strand.
ATCTGATCTATAACTCCTCTCTCAATCTCGGTGCATACGTACCTGCTCTTTGCAAATATAACTCTACGGAACAGACCTTAATCACTCCCAATGGTCATGTACTGCCCTATCCCGAACAGGGTGTATGCACAGGGTGGAAGATAGAAGGCGGTCGCCTCGATCTCGCCTCGGATAAAGAGCAAAACTATTTCATGAGAGCCGTACCGGCTGTGCAGGATTCTGTCAGAACCGTTTGCCGTATCCTGTCCAATAGGAGCGATACCAAGTTTTCCCTTTCTGCCGATGCCCCTCTCACATTAAAGTTCAAAGCACGTTCTCTCACTTCTGCCACAACTCTACGTTGCTACTTGGAGCACCAAGACTCTTTGAGGATATCCCCCGTGATAGAAACCATCTGCGAACAAAAAGAGAGCTTTAATCTCATCAGCAAAGAACTTAAAGCAAACACTCCGGCAGATAGCGCTTATCTCGTCATAGAGGCAGAAGGCGGTGAGATAGAGCTTGATGAAGTACAGCTTTATGCCTCCGGCTACGATGAAGAAAAGGAGTATGCACTCCCCAAAGGCTCGCTCAGACTGCTAAAGGAACTGGCTCCTGCTTTCATGTCATTCCCCGGAGGATCTCTTGCGGATGGGTATTATGAGTCTACCTACTACGATTGGGCTACCGAAGAGATGCCTCGTTCGATCTGGACATTGCACGCCAACGAATTTACGCAGCGGTTTCTTCTTCCACGATTTTTGGGTTTGGCAAAAGAAGTGAACAGCACTCCTGTTTATGTTGCCAACTCCGGAATCACCTCCGTAGAGGCTTTACCTCGCCATGAAAGTATCTCTGAACTACCGAACAGAACAGAAAAAATCCGACAAACCATAAAGTATCTTTCCCAAAACAGCCCCTCTTCGCCTCTATCTTCCTCCGCTCCGAAAGAAAAAGGACTCCTTCCGAAGGTTGTCTTTGGTAGTGGCATGAAAGGCGAAGAATACACACGTAGATATCTTTTGATGCACAACTCCTTTTCTGTAGACTCTACCGGAGTGGAGCTTATACCGGGAGGGATATTGGACACATGGCCTACACCGGATTTTTCATTTGCCCATTTGACTCAAAGGATCGATGATACAGATACTTTCATTGCCTCTCTCCCTTTGGAACAAGACTCTTTAGTCTATATGAGACAGCCCTCTCTTTATGGAGAGATCTCTTTCTCCCCCGTCCTGCAAAGAGACAATGTAAAGTGGCCTCAGCTTGTAGACCGCATGCTTGTGGTTATTGAACTGGAAAAGCGGAGAGAACAGATGAAAGGATTGGCTTTCTCTCCTCTTTTTGCGGACCGATTCCGATGGGATACGCTACCTCTCTTCTACACACATGGAGGTGTTTCCACTCCCACAAGTCTCTATCAACTCATTTTCCAAGCAAGCCGAAACAGTGGCAATAGAGTGTTTCTTTACAGAAAAAATAGAGTCATCTCCGGAACGGTAGACGATTTGCATCTCTCCTGCACCACGTCCGTCGGAGACCGTGAATGCTATATCAAGGCCGTAAATACCACTCGTCACGAACTCATTTATAACATCAACCTCAAAAACACAAAACGAGAATACAAGAGTGTAGACGTGATAAGATTTCGCCACAAATATCCGGAGTCTGTTCCAAAAACAGACCTTTTCGAACAGTACGACATGGAAACGGAAACACTCCCGTACTCCAATACCTTTCTTAAAAACCTTACACTCTCCCCTTATGAGCTTATCATTTTGAAGCTTTACTAAACCCATCGGACTATAATGAAGAAGACCCAAAGATACGTACAGATACTAACCTTAAAACCCGATCCCGATCTTATCCGCACTTACAAAGAGTGGCATACGAAAGGACGGATATTCCCAGAAGTGGTAGACGGACTCAGAGCTATCGGGATAGAGGAAATGGAGATATACATAGCCGACAACCGGCTTGTGATGATAGTAGAAGCAGGAGAGGATTTTCGTTGGGAGGAGGCTTTTGCTACGTTATCCACCATGCCAAGACAGGGAGAATGGGAATCTCTTATGGCGCAGTTTCAAGAGTGCGATCCGGGAGCCTCTTCTTCTGAAAAGTGGAAAATGACGGAGCTATTCTTTAAACTCTCCGAAATGTAAGCCTTCATGAAACCGGATTCTATCTTCCGAAAGGGGGGCCATTCCTATTTTGTCCCTTTTCTCATCGTTACTCTATGTTTTGCGTTATGGGGGTTTGCGAACGATCTCACCCACCCTTTGGTAAAGGTCTTTTCCAATATCTTCTCCATCTCCACCCTGCATGGCTCACTGGTTCAGGTAGCCTTTTATATGGGTTATATGGTAGCAGCACTTCCGGCTGCCTTCTATATCCGTAAGCATAGCTTTGCTTCCGGTATACGTATGGGCTTGTGGATCTATCTTCTTGGCGGACTTCTCTTTCTACCGGCAGCCCTATCCGAGAACTTTTATATCTTTCTTATCGCCTACTTTGTCCTCACTTGCGGTCTATCTTTTCTGGAGACTTCTTGCAATCCATATATTCTGCTTTTGGGCGAAAGCAAGAGTGCGTCCCGACGGCTTAACTTGGCACAAAGCTTCAATCCTGTAGGCTCGCTTGCCGGAATGTTTGTTGCGATGTATTTTATTCAGGGGAAATTGGCAGATATACCGATGGAACATGATGCCGCAACCCATCCGGAACTATGGATTGTAGTAAAGCCTTATCTTGGTGTTACGCTTGCAGTTTTGGTGATGCTACTACTCTTTTATACCACCAAACTCCCTGCCATAAAAGTCTCAACCGAACAGAAAGAGAAGAACGAACCGGTCATGGTACGCATCCGAAAGCTACTATCCGTACCGAGTTACAGGAGAGGAGTCTTGGCCCAATTCTTCTATGTCGGTGCTCAAATCATGATGTGGACTTACATTATCCACTACGGCAGCTTCCACTTCATGGAAGAAGGTCTTCCCCGATCTGTGGCGGAACAACGTGCTCAAGGTTACAACATCGCAGCAATGATTCTTTTTTGTCTCTTCCGATTTGTCAATACCTCTCTGATGAAGAAGTTTTCTGCCGCATCTCTGCTCCGCTTCTACTCTGCTCTTGCCATACCTCTTCTTGCAGGGGCAGTACTACTCCCTTTTCTATTGGGCTTATTAGCCATTGTCGCCATATCTCCTTGCATGTCTCTGATGTACCCGACCATCTTTTCCATCTCACTGGAAGAGGTAAAAAGCGATAAAAGTCTGGCCGGAGCACTGCTTGTAATGGCAATAGGAGGCGGAGCGCTACTTCCACCCCTCCAAGCAGCTATCATAGACCTGCAAAACACGATGGGAGAATGGGCAATAAGGCTCTCGTTTATTGTTCCTGCTCTCTCTTTTCTCGTAATCTTCTCTTTTGCTCACGACCGAATCAGATCTAAAACCTAAAAAAGAGAGAAATGAGACTCCTTTCCGAAGCCTCATTTTTATATATTCCATACCGAAAAACTGCTCTCAAATATCAGCTCTCTATTTTGTCTTCTCCTCTTGTTTTGGAAGGGTCATTAGATTGTTAAAAGAGAATCATTCTATTTACACTTTTCTACACTTAGAACAGAC
>JAUMWS010000101.1 GCA_030529525.1 Porphyromonas sp.
ACCAAACATGTCAAAGGCAGAAGCAGTGAAAGCTCTTCTCTCCCTATACCGGCACCTCCCTTATGCTCCGCAGCAAAAAACTTTATCGTAAATACCACAGAAAGAATCAATATCATGGCTATCTTCAGAGGGCGGTGTATCCGATCTCTATTCTCCTTGAGCAGTTTTCGGGAAAGTCCACCCAAGAAGACCGGAACAACAGTTACAAGAAAAATATGAGCCATAGTCTGTGCAAAAGGCATTGTAATATCGACAATTTCATGCCCAAAAATCAGAAATGCCAGATTGACCAAAAAAGGAATAGTAACCAGTGCCAACAAGCTATTTGCCACAGTCAATGAGAGAGACATAGCCACCTCTCCCCCAAGCAAAAAAGTGATAAGCCCCGACGTAGAACCTCCGGGACAAGCAGCCAATATGACAAATCCGATCTTGTACTCCGGAGATATCGGTAGCAAAGACATCAGCACCATCATCATAGAAGGCAAAACGAGCATTTGTCCGAAAAGTCCCACCAAGATAGGCTTAGGCTTTGCGATAAGCGACAGATAGTCTTGTCTGCTCAAAGAAAGCCCAAGACCATACATCACCAAAGCAACAGCAAAGGAGATCAAGATATCTACAATCTCAGGAGATAACGACATATTATATTATGTATCCAAATATTGCGGATACAAAGATAGCTATTTCCTCTACGAGAGATTGGAGAAATAATTCCTTTGAGAGAGCATCACTCACCTTGTTTGGGAGTTTTTATATAAAAATCAAAGTCGAAAACGACCGATAGCGAGAGCTCATTTTTCAGTTCCTTTTCCCTAAAAACTTCTCCATTAAGAACTAATAATCTAAATATCAAACTAATACAAATCATCTCATTCTTGGAGATTTTTCCTCTCTTGTGTACTTCTATGGGCTGTTTTCAAGTTAATAAAACCAAAATAAAGCCATCATAAATATAAATAAAAACTAATTCACCCTCTTGGTTAAAAATATTAAAAATCACAACCAAAACAGATAAAATACTAATAACCAATCCTATAAGGAAAATATCTAAACACGTTAATTGAATTGGGTTAACGGGTTAAATGAAATCGGTAAACGGGTTCATTGAAAAATTAAACCCGTTAAGCCGATAAAATATACTCGTTTAGCTTTTTCTCTCTCTTTGAATGAAAATAAATGCAAACAGAATGAGCCGATTTTAACACTACACTAACCCTCTCAAAACAGAGAGCGCAGAGCAAATAGAGAGAGGAGATTCCCAAACCCGCCTATCGGGATGGAATATATAAAAATGAGAATCACATCTTCACCCAAAGAATTCGAAAAACAAAACAAAAAGAGAACTGAAAATAGAGTTTTCTACGACGATGCACAACTAAAACAATTTTCGGTAAAAAATGGCTACATTTGTACTCCGTAATCTACCTATAAGTAAACTCCTAAAAATTCATCATTGTGGCAGACACTAAGTATATATTTGTTACAGGTGGCGTAGTCTCTTCCTTAGGAAAGGGGATTGTGGCTGCCTCTTTGGCCAAACTGATTCAGGCCAGAGGGCTTAGAGTAACTATTCAGAAGTTCGATCCGTACATTAATATAGACCCCGGAACACTCAATCCGTACGAGCATGGAGAATGTTTCGTTACTACTGATGGACACGAAGCCGACCTTGACCTCGGACACTATGAGCGTTTTCTCAATATCCCGACCACCAGAGCGAACAATATTACGACGGGAAGAATCTACCAAAATGTCATAAAAAAGGAGAGACGGGGAGACTATTTAGGTAAGACAGTACAGGTGATTCCGCACATTACGGATGAGATTAAGCGTAACGTCAAACTACTTGGTTCGAACAACGAGTACGACGTCGTCATCACCGAGATAGGCGGTACAGTGGGCGATATAGAGTCTTTACCATTTATAGAGAGCGTCCGACAGCTCAAGTGGGAACTGGGACGCAACTGCATGTGTATCCATCTGACTTATGTTCCTTACATAGCAGCAGCCGGAGAGCTAAAGACTAAACCGACACAGCACTCGGTGAAACAGCTGCAAGAGCTGGGTATCCAACCGGACGTGTTGGTACTTCGTGCTGAACATGATCTGAGTGCAGACCTGCGCCGGAAAGTAGCTCTTTTCTGCAATGTTCCGAAAGAAGCAGTTTTCCAGTCCGTCGATGTTTCTACGATATACGAGGTTCCTTTGGTTCTTCAAGAGCAAGGAATGGATGAATATATATTGAACTATTTCGGGCTAAATCCGGGCGAAACACCCGAAATGAAGCCTTGGAAAGAGTTTTTGCAACTCACCAAGACAGCCAGCGAGACTATTCATATCGGTCTTATAGGTAAGTACGTAGAGCTTCAAGATGCTTACAAATCCATAGATGAGAGTTTGCAACAAGCAGCGATATACAACCACAAACTGCTCAAACTGGAGTATATCTCTTCGGAAATATTGACCGAAAACAATGTGGTAACCGAGTTGGCTCATTTGGATGGCCTTATCATTGCGCCGGGATTCGGTTCAAGAGGTATAGACGGCAAGTTGGTCGCGTTAAAGTATGCCCGCCAGCAAAATGTTCCGACACTCGGAATATGTTTGGGAATGCAATGCATGGTGATAGAGTTTGCCCGCAATGTCTTGGGATATGCAGATGCGAACAGCACGGAAGTGAATCCGTCCACAACGCATCCCGTCATAGATATCATGGACGAACAGAAAAATCTCGACAACTATGGAGGTACGATGCGTCTCGGATCGTATGAGTGCAAGCTCACGCCGGGCTCTAAAATATTTGAGACATACGGGAAAGAAAATATATCGGAAAGGCACCGCCACCGTTTTGAGTTCAACAGCAAATATCAGAAAGAGTTTGAGGAGGCCGGCCTCAGCATCACAGGCGTAAATCCGAACACCAATCTTGTGGAAGTGGTTGAGATAACCAATCACAAATGGTTCGTAGGCGTACAGTTTCATCCGGAGTACCAAAGTACGGTGGTGAACCCAAATCCACTATTCATGGCCTTTATGAAAGCTTGTATAAACAACAGCGAAAGCAAATAAGCAGAAGTAAAAAGAAAAATAAATAGTTATTGAATGGATAAAAAAACACTCCTTGGCTTCATTCTTATCGGTATAATCTTCATTGCATTTATGTATGTAGGAAGACCTTCCGAGGCTGAGATTGAAGCTTATAATCGTGCACAAGACTCTATAGCTGCACTCTCCGAGAAGAAGCTTGCAGAAGAAAAGCAGACACAAACAGAGCAGGCAATCACTTCCCTCCCCGACTCTCTTACCACAGAACAGAAAGATAGCATGATGCTGCTCTTGGCTGCCAATAAGTTTGGAGAGTTTGCCTCTGCATCTCAAGGAGAGCCTCAAGAGTTTAAGCTGGAAAACGACTCTATTTCTATCTCTCTGTCCAGCAAAGGAGCACAGATAACAAATGCGTTGCTAAAGCACTACAAGAGATACGATGACAAGCCTATCGAACTAATAAAGGCGGAAGATGCATCGCTCAACTACACTTTAGTTACCGCAAGTAACAGAATAGTAGAGACCAAGGATCTCTATTTCAAAGGTACTCAAACAGCTCCGAACAGTGTATCATTCACAGTAGAAGCTTTATCCGGTACCGGTATGGAGATTACTTATACTCTCCGAGATAAATATCTCTTGGATATAGATATAAAGTACAATAACCTATCTTCCATTCTTGCATCCAATACTCCATACCTTGATGCGTCTTGGACTCTTCCGATATATCAGAACGAGAAGAGTGGCAAGAACGAGCAGAGATACAGCGGTCTGGCTTACAAGAAAAACGGAGAAGATACCGAAAAACTAAACACAGGCAAGGATGTAACCGAAGATGTAAGTGGAAAAGTACAGTGGATCGCGTTTAGAGATATGTTCTTCTCTACCATAGTGCACTCCGCTGAACATATAGAACAAGTCTCTCTTAAAAGTCAAGTCTTAAGCGAAAGTGGAATACTAAAGAAGCTTACAGCCGGATTTATTGTACCCGTATCGGATAAAAATCAAAAGTTGAGCCTGTTTATTGGTCCGAACGATTATGATCTTCTTAAGGAAGTGGACAAAGCATGGGGAGGCGAAAACGAACTCGCTCAAGTCATAGACATGGGCGATTGGTTCCGATTCATCAATATCTGGCTCATTATACCGATATTCAACTTCCTTGAAACCATAACAGGAAACTACGGAATCATTATCCTGTTGCTTACTTTATTCATTAAGCTACTCTTGAGTCCGTTTACGCTCAAGTCTTATATGTCTCAAGCAAAGATGCGTGTACTAAGACCTCAGGTAGAAGAAATCAATGCGAAGTATCCGGGAGATGAGAACATGATGAAGAGACAACAGGCTACAATGAATCTCTATAAGAGTGCCGGAGCAAGCACTATGGGTGGATGTCTTCCGATGCTGCTGCAGATGCCTTTCCTTATAGCCATGTATCAGTACTTCCCCACAAGTATCAATCTGCGTGGAGAAAGCTTCCTTTGGGCAAAAGACCTCTCTACATACGATGATATTATCTCTTGGAGTACACACATTCCTCTTATATCGGATTTCATAGGAAACCATATCAGCCTCTTCTGTCTTCTAATGACAGTGGTTCAGATAGTCTACATGAACATAAGCCAACAAAGCACCGGACAAGCTTCTATGCCGGGAATGAAGATGTTGCCATACATCATGTCCATTATGTTCTTCTTCTTCCTGAACCAAAGTGCAGCAGGTCTTTCTTACTACTATCTGATGTCTATGCTCATCACAATCCTTCAAACTTATCTTTTCCGCCTCTTTGTAAACGAAAAGAAGCTCTTGGCAAAGATGGAAGAGAATAAGAAAAAGCCAATAAAGAAAAGTAAGTGGATGCAACGCATGGAAGAGCTGCAAAAGCAACAAATGGAGCTGCAAAAACAGAGAAGAAAGTAACAAATAACATTTCCGAAAGGATAATATACTTTCAAGGATCTCGCTTTAGTATATCCGCTAAAGCGAGATTCTTTTTTTATCCAAACCCAACCATAGAACTTATAAAGCAGAAAAACTCAAAATTTTTAGCTTAAAGTATTGCAGGGTTAAAATATTTATCATACCTTTGCATCGCAAACGAGAGAAATGGTTTGCGAATCGGTGTGGTAGTTCAGTTGGTTAGAATACCTGCCTGTCACGCAGGGGGTCGCGGGTTCGAGTCCCGTCCATACCGCAAAAAGGTAATAACAAACCCTTCAAGTTCGGTGAATTTGAAGGGTTTTCTTTTTGTTCTCAATGATGTAATCATAAATCAAGAAAGAGTCCACTCTAAAACAGAATTCATGTCAGTAGATGATTCTTTCTCTTTAGAGTTTATTTACGCGTTCAGCACATCCATTCGGATAATAAGTAGAACAGATAGCGGTAAAAAACAGATCGAGTCCAAAGAGAAGCTTCTCTTTGAACTCGAAAAATCATCAGGCTTTATCACAAACCATACTAAGTGAACCCTGCCAGGCTCGAACTGGCGACCTCTGCCCTGTCAAGGCAGCGCTCTAAACCAACTGAGCTAAGGATTCGCACGCCAAAGTTACAAAAATCTCAACTTCCTCCAAACTAAAGCTCGGCGCACATCAGGGCTGACGCATTAAAATTGTATTGTCATTATTTGTCGAGGCTTCATTCGAGCAAGTTTTTTCTGAATACGAGGGATTGAAGACTTCATATTCGTCTTCAGTCGCTCTATAATGAGTAAATTAATCTTTTGAATGATATCCATAATCTGCGCCACATTCTTCGTTCTCTTGTGCGAGGCATCGTGTCCGAAATAGACATCCAAACAGTGATGCAACTTATTCTACGCCAGTTCGATTTAAGCACAAGTGGGTAGTTTAGGATTTCTGACGATTTCAAT
>JAUMWS010000102.1 GCA_030529525.1 Porphyromonas sp.
CCGTCCAGAGAGATATCTTTCGTATCCTGTGCCACAAGCCCCATTCCTTCGGCATAACGCACGGCAACATCCTTTAGTCTGATATTCTCACTATCCATTACCACTATCCCCGGTGCAGGTCTGTAGTAAGATCTTAATACATACCTGTTGCCCAAAGAGGCATAAGGATACTCTCCCCACTCTTTCAGGATAAGAGTTTGTTCATCTTTCCGCTCTATTTTGCGTGGATTAAAAGCGACATCGGCTCTGTTCCAAACCATTCTTTTATTCTCCGTAAACGGCATTGCAGAAGAGGGTGAGAGTTCGAAGCCTTCCCCTTTCAGGAAGATTCTGTTCTCTCTTATTTCAAAAAGTGTCTCCTTCGGCACTCTTACGAGCATAGACTTATCTTCGTCTCTCATCTCCAGTACTTCTATCTGCATAAGAGCCGGACGAGGATTGTCTACGGAAAAACCACTCAAAACCACCCCCGAACTCTCTTTTACGACAAACGGAATCTGTCTTCCGTGAAAGAGCAGCTTTGTCTGTCCGCTGCCCTCTACGCTTATTTTGCCTCTTGTTGCTCCATTAATCATAAAAGCCACTTTTCTATCCTTTACATGATCATGATTGGATATAAACAGTTCGTATCCGGGCAGATTATCGGGATAGAAGTGATAGGAGCCGTTTTGCAGAGAGATTTTTACGTTTCCACCCTCTTTTGCCACCCTGTGAGCTTCTGCGAGAAGCTTGACAAGAGCAGGCGAATTGTCATACTCCCCCTCGGGACGACCACCATACTCTTCAAGTGTAAGCGTTAAAGATTGGGATGTTTTATGCGGTTTCCTAACCCCACAAGAGAGAAAAAAGAGAGAGGATGCCAGAACGACAATAGAAAATAATCTTTGAGACATGATAGACTGTATTTGATTGAATAAAATAACTTTCAAGCTAAAACCATTATCGCTTACTGCGAAACAAAAAATAGAGATGCCGCAACAGAGTGGGCAAAAGACCATAATAGTGTTTCATTATGGAAAATCTCTCCTTAAGCGATGCTTTATGATGCTTGGTCGTAGCCCCTTCGTGCAGATACTTTGTCAGAAATCCACCCACCTGCACACACGTCGCCCCCTCCTTTTCGGCACGGCAAAGGATGCGCAAGCACCAGTCGAAATCGGCAGAAAGACGGTATCGGGCATTATCATAAAAGGGAGCAAGATCTCTTCTTGCATAGAAAGATTGATGGCACACAAGCATACCATTTTTGAAACTTTTCCAAGTGAGAGTTTTGGGAGGAGAGAGTTTTCTCGGGCCCAAACTTCTTCCGTCATAATCTACGATCTCGGTATGTCCGTACAGCACGGCGGGCAGAGAGTCGGGCAGATCCCCTTCTCTACTCCGGTCTATGGCTTTCTGCATCACTTTGGATACCGTATTGCTGTCATAAAAGGTATCGCCTGCATTCATAAAAAGAACATAGTGCCCGGAAGCTCTTTTCAGCCCTTTGTTCATGGCATCATAGATTCCGGCATCCTTTTCGGACACAAAAACAGAGACAGCCGTTCCGCTGTCTCGGACAAGCTCTAAGGTATTGTCTTTAGAAGCTCCATCTATAATGATGTACTCTATATGGGGATAATTCTGCTCTTGTACACTCTTCAGAGTCCGTTCGAGCAAGGGTGCCGCATTATAGCAGACTGTTATGACGGAGAGGGTTAATCTCTCTCTTTTCAACTGTTCCATGCTTCAAAGTTCCGAAAAATTTCTCTCATAAAGTCGTATATTTACACCAAAATAACCCGAAAATAGAATGAACCGAAAATCATTTCAAGAATACTATGCTCCGGAATTCAGCCACTGCTTCGGATGTGGAACAGCTAACCAACAGGGACTGCACGTTAAAAGCCATTGGGCGGACGGCTCGGAAAATGAAACCGTAGCCTACTACCGTCCGGAAGCGCACCATACCGGCGGATATCCGGGATTTGTTTACGGTGGACTGATTGCCGCTATTTTGGATTGTCACGGTAATGGTACGGCTGCCGCGGCAGGCTATAAACGGGCAGAGCGGGCTATGGATACCCCTCCTGCACTAAGGTATGTAACCGCCAATCTGAACCTGAACTACAAAAGGCCTACCCCTATGGGAGAAGAGTTGGAGCTACGAGCACGGATTGTGGAAACGACGGAAAGAAAGGTCGCCATGGAGCTTAAACTGATCGCAAACGGTGTTGTAACCGTGGAGGGAACCATGGTATCGGTACTACTTCCTGCTTGAAGATATTTCGGTTTGAGATGTTCGGGCATTCTTTGAACGGGAACAGAACTTCTTCCAAACGGATTGACTTCCGAGATTTAACCCGATAAGAATTTCAAAGCAAGACAGGATTTACAGGAAACAAAGCACGATCTCTACAAATCACTCCTTGATCTGTAGAAGTCAAGCCGTAAAAATCAACTCCTAAAAGGGATAAAGAAATCTATTATTCACTTATAAACTCTTTTACAAACAGGTCTAAAAGACAGAAGAAACTTACCCGATAAAAGAGAATTATGGAGAAGACTTCCGACGTATCTCCCTAAAAAAACAGAGCTGTGCCACGGAACAGATCCGTAACACAGCTATTTTTTTGAACTGAAAAGAGTGTGAGTAGAACAAAAACGAGGAGAATCAAACAGATATCTCAAAGCTCATTCCATCATAAGCCAGATGTGTTCGGTTGTCAAGCGATTTCAGGATGGTTTCTGCCTCCGTATGCTTGCCGATGGTATGCGCCAAATGCGTCAGATAAATCTGTTTGGCTCCTATACTATTACCGAAGTCTATCGCTTCCTGAACGGAAAAATGGGTAGGATGAGTGTAAAAACGCAGACCATCAATGATGAGATGTTCTATTCCCTGCAAAGCTTCAATCGTCTCTTCCGGTACCACTTTTACATCCGTGAGATAGGCTGCATTTCCTATTTTGAAACCCAAAATCGGCAATCTGCCATGGATAACCCGAAGAGGCAATATCTCTATTCCTTTGGGTTTTGGCAGTAGAAAAGGAGTGTTCGGCTCTATTATCGTGAAGCTGTAATGGGGTACTCCGGGATAAGCCACGGCTCTGAATGCATAGGGCATCCGCTCTTTGAGAATGGTCGAAAGGTACTCTTCCGTATAGAGTGGGCAGTCCGCCTGTCCTCGAAACAGGGGGCGAATGTCATCCAACCCGCCCACGTGATCATAGTGTTCATGGGTCAGGAATATCCCTTCCAAAGAGGAGATATTTTCCCGTATCATTTGCTCCCGAAAGTCGGGCCCGCAATCTATAACGTATCGATAGGCATCAGCCCCTTCTCTCTCCCAGAATGAGAGAAGAATGGAAGCCCTTAAACGTTTATCTCTATAATCTTTTGAGGTGCATGTGGCACACTTACAACCAATCTCCGGAATACCTGTGGATGTTCCGGTACCAAGGAACGTAATCTCTCCTTTCATGGGATCAATCTTGGGGATAGTTGTATGTGGGTGCTCCGACATACTTCACTTCGGGAACGAGTTTGACACCATACTTCTCCCAAACTTTCTGCTGTATCTCCTCTGCCAATCGGGCCACTTCCCTCCCGGAGGCTCCTCCATAGTTTACAATAATGAGTGCATGCTTCTCATACGTACCCACATTGCCGGAGCGGTATCCCTTATATCCGCACCGGTCTATGAGCCATGCAGCGGAAAGCTTGGCCTTTCCATCTTCTTGAATGTGGTAGGATAGATCGGGGTGCTCTTGCAGTAAAGATTGAAGCTTATCTGCCTCTATAACCGGATTCATAAAGTAGCTTCCGGCATTTCCAAGCACTTTGGGGTCCGGAAGTTTGCTCTCTCTTATGGAGATAACACGCTCTCGTATTTGGTTCGGAGAGAGAGACGACCCAACCGTTTCCAGATCTTGCAAGCCGTTATACGATAGTGATGGTGTCGGTTTCTTGCTCAGACGAAGCCGAACCTTAGTGATGAGAAAGCGATCTATCTCCTCCGCTCTTTTGAATCGGGAGTGTCTGTAGGAGTAGTCGCACTCGTTTTGAGTGTAAACTCTTCGCTCTCCATCCACAAGATCGTACCCCTCTACCGAAATCAACACATCGGCGATCTCCACACCGTAAGCCCCTATGTTTTGTACTGCGGCTGCACCTGCCACTCCCGGTATCAAGGAGAGATTTTCTATTCCCCACCAGTTGCGCTCACAGCAGTAAGCGACAGCACGATCCCATTCGACACCTGCATCCAGTTCCAATTGGACACTCGATTCGTCTTCGGAAAGTACTCTTATACCATTGGGCATGTACTTGATCGCAACACCATTCACGTTTGCAGTAAACAGCAGATTGGATCCGCCTCCGATGATATGCTTATCGGCATGGAGGAAAAACTCATCACGAAGCAGAGTAGCAATATCCTCTTCCGCTTCTATCTCCACATAATACGAAACCTGAGCCTCTACACCAAAAGTGTTGAGGGGCTTTACGTTGTAGTCTGTATGTATCTTCATATATATAAAAAAGACCAAACCCCAACAGCACATGCCCCCGGATTCTAAGAACAATGGGCCTATGCAGTGAGGGTATGGTCTAAAGTTGTATCGGGACTCACCATTCCGGAGCGTAAAAGCCTCGTAAAATACGATTCCTACATAAGGATATCCGGAAAGATGCTACCTCAAAATTACTGTTTGTGCAGGATCCAAGCGTCGTTAAACTGAGAGTAACGTCTCTTGATAGACTCTCTTGTTGCTATCGCTTCCTCCTTTGTATCATAGCTGGCAACGATAACACGATACATGCCCATCTCGTTTTGAGCAATAAGTGCATTGTATCCTTCGCCTGTCATTCTCTCTTTCAAAGATTTTGCGTTAGTCGCATTTTGGAAGCTACCAATAACTACGCTGAAAGCACGAAGACCTCTTGCATCTTCTCCTTGTGCAGGAACAACTCTCTCACGAACTACGGCTGCGTGTTCTGTTGTGCGAGCTATCGGTGTTATATCATCCATAGCTCCCTGGTTTCCGGCTTGTGACATTTCACGTTGTTTTGCCTTTTCGTAAGCTTCACGGAATGCACTTTGTTTAGGTTTACAAGAAGTAAGCCCTCCAACAAGAAGTAGACCTGTAACGGCAATGATGATTCTTTTCATGTTCTTATTCAATTTGGTTTTACATCACAAATGTAAGAAAATAAGTCAGATTAATCAAATAGTAACTTCCCTCTATCTGTCTACTCTTTTCACATAAGAGATAAGCATATTATGCAAACAGATCTATAACGAGAGAAAATTATCAAAGATTATGATTTCTTATGCTTCAGCCTCTTCTTCTTGCTCTTCAAAGACGGTAAGCCCATCCTTTACCAAAAGATTGTACCAAGACACAACCTTCTTGATATCTGTCGGGTAGACTCTTTCCTTATCGTAGTTCGGCAAAACATCTGCCATAAAATCTCTGAGAGAATCGGGTGTTGAGGAGATAGATGCAACATCCAATTCTTTACCTTCATGCTTTTCAAAAATGGTAGTGAAAAGTGTTCGAAGGGGAAAATCTCCCTCTTCCGTA
>JAUMWS010000103.1 GCA_030529525.1 Porphyromonas sp.
ACCATTCTCTCCGTTTTTACCATCTTTCCCTTTTAGGAATTTGAAATAATCGGCCACACCAACTTGATCTTTAGGCCAATTTATAGTACCGTCTGCTACCTTTTCTTTCCAAAATTCAAAAGCAGATAAACCTGTATCCCCTTTGGGACCTTTAGGCATCACAACATCAACCTGCGTACATGCCCCCACCATACCGGCAACGAGCACCAATAGCAGTGATAATAAAAAAAATTGCTTTTTCATAAACTATTTAGTCAATTAAATTAAATAACTGTCGCGTCTTTTCTTAAAAACCAGGCGCAAAGTTAGCATATTTAATCACAGCTCTCAAACAAAAGCGAGTTAAAAAACAAAAAACTCGAACAGAAAAGACAATAAAAAATCTCTCTAAATTTTAAATATTACACATTATGGTCGATTTTTGAGCTATTTTATTGCAAAAACAATTCCGATTTTTGATTTTCACAATCTCTTTTCAATAAAAACAAAAGGAGAGACATAAATAAAAATGTCTCTCCCTTTGGGGATATTTATGAAGCCCTTAGGGCTGTTCTATATCTATTATTTCTTCTTGAGAACGATTTTATCCACTCTCAAGCCGGAGGTATTCTCAGATGTAGTCGAATTAAACTTTATAGAAACTTTTCCCTCTGTCAGTTCAGAAGTTGTGATCTCTACGGTTTTTGACTCATAGGTATTTGTTTTAGTTGCACCACAAGAAACCTTTTGAGTTTTATTTCCAACGATAACCTCTAAAGTATTTCCCGTTTCACCCACCTTATTTGTAGCCAAATCAAATGTCAGTACAAGTATTTCTACTCCTTCGGGAACCGAAATATTACCTACTTGAAAGAAAGAATCTTTGTTTGCCGGAAGCCATATATGCCCATCTAATGTTTTAGTAGCACGAATATTTGCAGCAGAGATTTCATAGAGATAGTCCTTATCCCTATTCTCTGTATCTATGTACTTTAAAACATCCTCTGATGTCTCCGCCTTATTTCCCGACCCTTTAGGCATATTTCCAAACTCTTCTTTAAAAAGAACTCCTTCAGGTGCCGGTTCTTCACTTACACCCTTTTGTACAAGAGTAAACTCTCTTGTCTCTTCTCCCGCACGTACACGAACAACAGCACTACGCTGTTGATTACTTGTATTAGGAGATGGAGAAACTACAAACTGTCCATTTCCTGTACCGGAGGTAGGAGAAACAGAGATCCAAGTATCCGATGTTGAAGCATCCCAAGAAACACCAGCAGTAAGAGCTACATTCACTGTAATAAGAGAAGTAGAAGCAGCTTCTATGGTTACTTGAGAAGGAGTAATGGAAAATTCTGTTTCCTGAGGACGAAGTTCGTGAGTACCACCATCCACATCATTCCATGGCTCAATCACAGTACCCAACTCATTCACTTCGAGATTTCCTTCCGGTGTGATATTCAGAGTAAAGGTATATCTCTTATCCTTTTCAAAGTTCATCGGTTTGAAGTTGCAATGATACTTCTTGCCTCCTTCATCGGAAAGATATAGCGTCATCTCTACATTATTCTCAGGGATAAGAACTGCAGAGAAAGAGTATCCATCCTCTGAAATTTTAGACCACACGGATTCTGCCTCTTCATAATCCGAAATTTCTCCATTTTCAAGATTGAACTGAGCTTTCCTGTGGAAGCCGGAGATACCACATGAAATAACCTTTGTAATTCTCTCCTTTGCCTTAGTTGTAAAGACAAACTGCACCATACTCATTTGGTGACGAAAAGAGAGCTTAAAGTCAGCGGTTGGAGTCATACTGTTCACTCCCTTCAAATTATTGGAATAAATCAAATCCAACAATTTAGGATCAGATTGTCGTGTGACATCGAGCTTAATCTTCTTTTGAGTAACACCGCTTCTATAAGGATGATAAGCCACAAAATTTACATTTGATCCATCCGATGGCAAGATGATTTTATCATCATCTGTCTTAGGAACAAATACGGCTTCTGCTCCACCTTCAGCTGTAATATAAGCAGCATTTTCGGTGGTCTCTCCCACTTCCGGAAGCATATAAACACCTATCTGATCATTTGCTTCAAAAGCAGTTTCCGTTGCACGAGAAGCACCACTCGCGATAGTTGATTTGAATGATACCGGTTTATCTCCAAATCCATTCGTCGGCATGTCCGGAGTATTATTACAAGCCGTAAGAGCCAACACTCCCAAAGAGCTCAATAATAACTGTTTTAATTTCATATTCAATTCGTTTTTATTTTGTGAATAATATAAATATGCTTTTCTAACACTACCAAAGATGTTCTTCTATCTTACCCTTTACCTCATCTTTCAGGAACGGGAAGAACTTAAATCCGGTCTTTTCCTCTACTTCTTTTACCGTACACTTATATTTCATATAGTCCCCTCCTGCGATAGAAGCTGTATTTTCCAAGATGAATCCGATAGTATGAAAGTCTCCGTGTCTATCCATCTTGGCCAACACCTTGTAGTAGTAGTGCGGAGCAGGACAGTCCACCCCATTATTATCCTGAGCCATATGTACAGGTTTTCCTTCCTCCATACCGGCTCCTGTCACCACGTAGAGAGTATCTTTTCCTGCACCATTGGAGACGAGGGCTGCTTGCCAACTCCTCACCTTGGCTTCCAACCGCTGCCAGATTTGCTGATTAAGCGTACTGGCTTGGGGTGTCATATTTGTGGAGTAGAAAGTGGCATCATTCAGTTTACGACCGGCTGTTCTGTCCCCACTTGGCAGTTGATGTCCTCTATCATAGGATATTCCATCCTTGCTCTGATATCCTTTTTTCTCCAAATAAGCTTGATATTCGTGAGGAATGGCAGGATCATAAATAAAATTGTTCAGTCTCTTATAGCTTCCCAAATAGAATCCATGAAGAGGATAAGCCACCCAGTAGGCAAACTTAAGTTTCGTATCGAGAAGGAATGTATAGTTTCTTGCCCCTTGCAACTCCGGAGAGAAGTGTGTATACATAAGGGTATTGGGAAGAGATGTCTTCTCCGGTAACTCTCTGTAACCCACTTTGTCATCCGGATCAATACCTCCCTTCGGATTGAGTCTGATGTTATAGCTGTACTCATGACCCATCCGGAATGGATTGTTATCTATTCTGAACTTCCACACATACTCCTTTCCGGACGGAAGTCTGAACAGAGCCTGCATAGCCTTATCCTTCTTTACCGGCAGGATAAATACCCCTGCTGTAGCTATGGAGCCTGCTCCGTTTATTTTTGCGGACAGTGTCTTTACACTCGCCTCATCCACACTCCATGTCCGAGTAAGCAGATCAAAACGCCCCTCTGTCGGAAATCCCTCGATAGATACCGTCAATCCCTCTACGGAAGAGCCATCTGTGGAAGATACATTGAAACGGATTTTTGCGAGAGCATGGCGAAAAACAAGATCTGCCGAACTACTTTTATTCGTGATCTCACTCAGATTATCGGCATAGAGGAGGTTTATCTTATTGGGAGTTGATTGATCTGCAACAGATAGTGGCACGCTTTGTCCTTCAAGAGCAGGCCGATGAGGATAATAAGCAAGAATATCTATCTTTTGACCCTCCATCAGATGTATCTCATCCGAAGAGGTTGCAGGACGAAAAACAACCCGGCTTCCTCCCTCCTCGGTAGAGAAAAGATTATTATTCACTATCACTTCTCCGGCCGTCCAAGCGGGCTCCGGCTTACTCATTCTCGTAAATACTCCTATTCTATCTCCTGCTTCCCACTCTCCATCAGCGGCCTTCATCCATCCGTTTTCGTAGGATGCAGAAAATACAAGACCATCTTTTCCAGGGTTAGGGATATCCTTTCCCGGTTTCTGACGACAAGAAGCCATACCCAAAGCGACCCAAAGGAGTAAGAACATTATCCCAACCCTTCCGGTCTCATATCTACCTTTAGTACTTATTCCATGCATAAAGCTATATCTTTTTGTTTCTATTTTTTCCACATTTAAAATACAGAACACCTACATCGTTAAAAAGTTAGTTTACGATGCCACTTCCATATCTAAATCTAAATGAACTTACAATATTAACTATTTTTCTTCTATCATACAGGTTATTAGTACATTTTTATTTCCTTTTTTCTATGACTCTTCCAAAGAGAGTAGAGAGAATGCCCGATCCGGAAGCTGTCATGCCTGTATCCTCCGTACAGTCTTTCTTACCCAACTTCTCGGCATAAATCTGGAAGGAAAGACCAACAACCGATTCCAAACACCGTGAATGGCAACCACCTGACCTCTCATCATGGCAGCATAACCAAATCTCGCAACGGCATCGGGTGTCGTTACTTTCAAGTTTTTAAATAGTCCGGAAGAGGTAAGATCTGCTCTTTCTTCAAATCCGGTTCTTATAGGTCCCGGGCAAAGAGCTGTAACAGAGACACCCGTTCCCTGCAATTCAGTAGCAAGAGCTTCGCTGAACGAAAGGACAAAGGCCTTCGTAGCATAATAGATGCTCATATACGGACCGGGCTGAAAAGCTGCGATACTGGCAACATTCAGTATTCGCCCCTGCTTGAAGTGTATCATTTCCGGAAGAAAAAGGTGACAAAGGTCTACAACAGCCGACACATTCAGAGCTATCATCTCCCTCTGCTTCTTAAGTTCGGACGTTGAGAATGGTCCAAAATCTCCAAAACCGGCATTATTCACAAGAATATCTATCTCAAAGTTGTTGAGACGGACAAAGTCGTAAAGCTTCTGAGTTGATTCTTTGAGCGTTAGATCGATAGGGAACACATCTACCCCAACCTTATATTCTCGCTCTAAATAGGACTTCAAAGAAAGCAACCTACCCTCGTTTCGTGCCACCAAAACGAGAGAATGACCCTTGCTTGCCATAAGAAGGGCTAACTCCATTCCAAGGCCGCTTGAAGCTCCCGTAATTAATGTTCTTCTTTTAATAGACATAAGCAATAGTTTTAATGGACAGGTAATCATTCTCACACACTCGAATTTAAAGAAAAAGCCTCAAACTCTCTACTATTTCCTTATTTTTAACTTCCGTTTGAAGCCCTTATACCCATCTCTGTTTTTATATATTTCGTACCGCTAAGACTCCTTAAAAGGGACTGATATTTTTTTCAGACATCTACCCCATTTTGAAGGGGTAAACAGAGTGTTAATTTTCTTCGTACTATTAACAGTCATTTACTAATCGAAGACAACAAAAACAGTGTACTCGTTCACTTTTTCCGCTAAACCTGTTTAATTTTTCAGTAAACACGTTTACCCATTTCATTAAACACGTTTA
>JAUMWS010000006.1:0-11831 GCA_030529525.1 Porphyromonas sp.
CGCTTACTGCTCCATTATATATACCTAAGTCCTTTCGTAAGAGACCTCGATTGAACCGGGAAATCTGATCTTTGGGATTCAGAGCCAATACTACATCGTAGTCTTCAATGGCTGCATTCATATCTCCCACACGCATACGGAGCTGAGCTCGGTTGAATCTGGCTGTGCGGTCATTGGAGTCAAGAGAGATGGCCTGAGTGTAATCTTCGAGTGCTTCTCGGATATTGTGAATCTGATAGTTGATGATACCTCTAAGAATATAAAGCCTCTTGTCTTTGCTGTTTAGAGCTATGCCTCCATCCAACTCCCTTAATGCTTCCGGAATCTGCTTTCTGCTGTAGTAAATAGAGGAGAGAATCCTATATGGTTCGGATGAAAGAGCATCTAAAGATTTTACTTTCTCTAACTGGGAGATCGCTGCCGTCGTATCTTGTCTTTCAAGCATTGCATTGCTTTGAATGAAGTATGTAGGCAGATATTGCGGATAGAAGCGCTGGAGTCTTGCAATGTTTCTATCCATCTCCTCGTATTCTTTATTTGTGAGATGAATAAGGGCGGAGTTGTGCAAAGCTCCCTGATGATCGGGATTGTTGTACAAAACTTTCTCATAATCTTTGGCGGCAAGTGAGTCTTTGCCAAGAGCGTGTCTGGATATCCCGCGAAGAAAGTAAGCATTGTACATAAATTGATTGCGAAGCAGACATGAATCACAATCCATTTCGGCTCCGATGTAGTCTCCCAAAGAGTGCTTTGCAACAGCTCTGAAAAAGTATGGTTCTGCCTTTTCAGGAGAAGCCGATATTGCAGATGAAAAGTATCGAATAGATAGAAGATAGTCCTTGAAATGCAGTGCATTCCGACCAACGGTCAGAGCTTTATTGCTGTCCACTTGAGCATGAACGAGAAGCGTTGTTGCAATATAAAGCAAAAGAGCTATTCCTATCCGTTTCTTCATGATATTTATCTGTTAAGATTGGGAGTGGAGAATCTGTTACTACTTGTTTACGGTGCGATAGCCACAATTGACAATTCCTTTAGATATTTTCTGAAGCTTGCCTTTGATGAGTTGTTTTCTTAGAGGAGAAATTCTATCTGTAAAGAGTGTCTGCGTGATATGGTCGTGTTCATGCTGGAAGACTCGTGCCGCAAAATCGTTTAGAGTCTCTGTCTTTTCCTCGAAGTTTTCATCTCTGTAGCGTATTGTAACCTGTGTAGGGCGTACTACATTTTCGGAAATCCCCGGAATGCTAAGGCATCCTTCCGGAAGAGATACCATCTCTTCGTTGCTTTCTAAGATCTCCGGATTGATGATAACTCTCTTAAAACCTTTACATTCAGGATAGTCTTCACCTAAAGGATCTGCATCTATAACAAGAAGTTTCAGACTCTTGCCTATTTGGGGAGCAGCAAGACCTATTCCGTCTGCGTGATACATTGTTTCAAACATATCGGCAATAAGCTTTTTTATGCTATCGTTTATCTCTTCTATCGGTGTCGTTTCCCGACGTAGAACATCTGTTCCGTATAGATATATAGGTAATATCATTTTTCTTTTTTATCTGTTTGTATTTGTGTCGACTCTTTTTCTTCCTCATATCTTCATCATTGGAGGAAGATTCGAATCCATATAATCTCTAAGAATAATTACAGCTGCAATTTCGTCTGCAAGCCCTTTTTCTCTGCGTTTCATCTTTTTCACACCGCCTTCTATCATACTACGCTGAGCGATAGTCGTGGTGTAGCGCTCGTCTGCCCAATAGATGGGAACAGATGGATAAGCTTTCTTGATTTTTTCTACCACAGGTCGGATGTATTTCATACTCTCTGAGTCCGAACCGTCTGCCTGCTTGGGATACCCCACAACAATCCTTTCTACATCTTCTTTGCTTGTATATTGTTGCAGAAAAGGAAGAAGTTGATTTGTCTCTACATAGCCCAATCCGCTTGGAATCAGTTTTAGAATATCTGTTGCAGCTATTCCGGTTCTCTTCTTCCCGATATCAAGAGCAAGCCATCTTCCCATATACTATCTTTAAGCATTAAGAAAACTGAATCTATCCCAAAGTTCCGCCACGCTCTTTCCCGTAATAGGATCTATCGCATTCGGAGCTATCTCCACCAGAGGAACGAGTACAAAGTCCCGTTCTCTAAAGGCAGGATGCGGTATGGTTAGAAGAGGACTTTTGATATTAGTCTTTCCTAAAAGGATAATATCTATATCAATAGGTCGGTCTTCATAGGTTGAGCCTGTTTTCTCTTTTCGTCCCATCTCTTTCTCTATCTCTTTTGTTCTTTTCAAGATTTCTTCAGGAGATAGGGGAGTATTCACTTCTATGACTCCATTTAGAAAGAGATATTCGGAATCGAAGCCCATGGGAGAAGTTTCTATAAAAGATGAAATCTTCACAACCTCTCCTATCTTTTCCCCAATGGAGGAGATAGCTCTTTTGAGGTTAGCCTCTCTATCTCCTATATTGGAGCCTAAAGCCAAAAAGCAAGATTTGTATGGCGATAATGGACAGAGCATTCCCTTAAAATCTTATCATTACAGAATGAGCATGGCATCTCCGTATGCACCAAACTTGTATTGCTCTTCTATGGCTACTTTATAGGCATTTATGATAGTTTCATATCCGCCAAAAGCAGCTGTCATCATCAGTAATGAGGATTGAGACATATGAAAGTTTGTGATAAGTGCATCTGTCATATTGAAGTCATAAGGAGGGAAGATAAATCTGCTGGTCCAGCCTTCAAACTCCTTTATAAAGCCATCCGTGCTGACGCAAGTCTCCAAAGCTTTCAGAGTACTTGTCCCTACGGAAATTACTCTACCTCCTTTTTCTTTACACTTGTTTACCACAGAAGTACATGCCGATGTAACGATCATCTGTTCCGATCCCATCTTATATTTTGTGAGATCATCCACATCAATATCCTCATAGGCACATAGACCACTATGAAGGGTAAGATAGGCAAAATGGCAATCTTGAATTTCGAGACGTTTCATAAGCTCCCGGCTGAAGTGAAGCCCTGCAGCAGGAGCTACCACTGCTCCCTCTTCTGTTGCTACTATTGTCTGATATCTCTCTTCATCATCCTCTTCCGGCTCTCTATCAATGTATTCGGGTAGGGGAGTCTTGCCTAAACTGAATAGGATTTTCTTAAACTCATCATGTGTACCATCGAACAGGAAACGCAATGTTCGTCCTCTGGATGTGGTATTATCTATAACTTCAGCAACAAGATCCTCATTCTCTCCAAAGTAGAGCTTGTTTCCTATTCTGATTTTTCGGGCAGGATCTACTTGAACATCCCATAAAAGAAGTTCTTCCTTAAGTTCCCTCAAAAGAAATACCTTGATCAGAGCCTTCGTCTTATCCTTGCTACCGATTAGACGAGCAGGAAAAACTTTCGTGTTATTCATGACGAATACATCGTTATGACCGAAGTATTCGATCAGATCTTTGAATGTTTTGTGCTCTATCTTCCCACTGTCTTTATGCACTACCATCAGTCTAGACTCATCTCTAAAGCGAGCCGGATATTGTGCAATAAGTTCTTTTGGAATATTGATTACAAACTGGGATAATTTCATTGTTGTATGTTTTTTATTGTATTCTCAATATAATTACTAAACTCCTCTATTTTCAATGCATTGTCAAGAGTATATTCTCCAACAGAAAGGCGTATAAGTTCCGTCAGATGGGCTCCACTGTCTAAAGCTTCTCCCAAATCTCTCGCCAGCGATCGGATATATGTTCCTTTTCCACAACCGATTTCCAACTTCAAGTATGGAGGGTTGAAATTGAGGACAGATATGTTGTATATTTCAATTCGTTTCGGTTCAAGTTCGACATCTTTCCCTTTTCGGGCAAGTTCATACGCTCTTTTCCCCTCTACCTTACAGGCACTGAATACAGGAGGCACCTGCATTACAGATCCTACAAATCGGGGAAGTACTCCATCTACCATCTCTTTGGTAATGTGCTCCCAAGGGTAAGTCGCATCTACTTCGGACTCTAAATCAAAACTCGGAGTAGTCTCACCAAACTTTATAGTCGCTCTATAGACTTTTTTTTGAAGTTGTATCTTCTCTATATCTTTTGTGCTTTTCCCTATGCAGAGTACTACAACTCCTGAGGCTAAAGGGTCCAAAGTTCCGGCATGACCCACTTTCAGCTTCTTGACACCTAATGTTTTGCAAAGCATCCAGCGGCATTTGTTTACCACGTCGAATGATGTCCATTTCAGAGGCTTATCTATGGCGATAATTTGCCCTGCTTTGAAATATTCAGTAGCGTTTTCCTGCATCTTATCAAACCATAGAGAATAGATTCCAAAGGACCAAAACGCCCATGGCGAAGGCAAATAGAATTCGATATACACCAAATATCGCAAAGCCCTTTCTGGTAATATAGCTTACAAAAAACTTTATAGCCAGCATTGCCACAATAAAACTCACTACATTTCCTATGATAAGCGTATCTGCATTGTCTACAAATACCTGCATACCAAACTCCTTGTATAGTTTATAAGCTTGCAGCAGGGTTGCTCCAAACATTGTGGGAACTGCTAAAAAAAAGCTAAACTCCGCAGCGCTTTTCTTAGTAAGCCCGGAGAAAAGACCTCCTACTATCGTTGCCATAGAGCGAGATATGCCGGGTAGAAATATGGCGATACATTGCCATAGACCAACAAAGAGGGCTTGCTTGTAAGAGACTTCGTCTCCACTTTTTCTGAAAGATATTTTGTCTATAAAGAGCATAGCCACCCCTCCGATGAATAGATTTGCTATCACGACAAAAATGTCTCCTAATATCCGATCTACCCAGTCGTTGAAAAGAAAGCCCAATACCACTGCAGGAATAATCCCTACGAGCAGTTTGAGATAAAAGTGTCCAAGATTGGCATATTTGACAGAAGAGGGCTGAGAACTTCCTTTTGCCGATATTGGAAAAAACTTATCTCGATAAAGCACCACTACCGACAGTATAGCACCAAACTGTATCATGACAGTGAAAGCACGTACAAAGGCTGTGCTGTCCATACCCATAAGTCCTTGAGCCACCACCAAGTGTCCGGTGCTGGAGATAGGAAGGAACTCCGTGAGTCCTTCTATGATTGCAAGGATTAATGCTTCCAGTCTACTCATGATTGCCTCTATATAATATCGCAACAAGAATGCCGATATAACCTATCGTACAGAGTGTGGGAGCTATCCGTATGCGTGTTATGCTAAAAACTTCAGGATTGAAAGAGACACCATCGGGAGAGTCTCCTCCGGCCATAAGTATATAACCTAAGATTACGAAAAGGAGAGATATGACAAGAAGAATGAGGTTCGTCCTTCCATAGAGAAAAGGGCGATATTTTTTTTGATTCATACTGATGAAATAGATTAAAAGAGGGGTGAGAAACTCCGTACCTTACGATTAAGTCCGTTATATTCTGTATAGCTTATTCACATCCATACGAAGGTATTTGTTTACCGCAAAGTAAGATGAGATGAGAGCTATGAGCAGACCAAAGCCAAATACCGTACCAATGACTATGGCTCCATTAACAGCCGAAAGGATAGAAGATAATACCGGAAACTGTTTTGTGGCATAAAACGAGAGCCAAGCAAGCCCGGCAACGGAAATGGTAGATGCTACAAGGGCGCTCACAACATTGTATCTGATAAACGGATTTCTGATAAACCCGGAAGTTGCTCCCACCAATTTCATTGTGTATATGCTGAATCGGCGAGAGTATATAACCAGCCGCAGTGTATTGCTTATCAGGAAAAAGGAGATGGCAAGTAGGAGTATGGCAAATCCGAAAACGATATAGCTTGCTGTCTTTATATTGCTATTGACCTTTTCGAGCAGATCCTTTTTATAGCTTAACTTCTCCAGTGGTGAGTACTTTTGTATCTCGGACTCCACAACAGCCAAGCTATCTTCATTTGCAACATAGTCTCCTTTTATCTTTACTTCCAAGATGGCATTCAGGGGATTCCATCCTAAAAATTCCTGTGGAGACTCTCCGAGCTCTTCTGTCAATTCTCTTAGAGCGTCCTCTTTGGATATGTATGTTACCTCTTTTACGTAGGATTTGCTTTCCAAGTCTTTTATCATCCGGGATACCTCGTCCGTAGAGGCATCAGACTTCAGCTCTACCGTGAACGCCACACTCTCTCGGACATGGTCTTTGAGACTGTATCCGACAAGTACGAACATAGATATTATTCCGAGTAGGAAGAGTACAAGAGATATGCTTATGATGCTTATGACACGTGCGTGTAAGAAGCCGGATTTATGTTTCTTTTGTTTTTCCCTCATCTTTGCATGCTACGATAAGATTATGATACTCTTATTCATTAACATACAAAGGTATAAATTTCTCTCTGCCTGTGCAATGGGTAAGCCCACTTGTCTCCTTACTGCAGAGAGGAAAACAGTGCGACAAAGAGGAGAGTGAAATAATAGTAAAAACAGAGGGCTTTTTAGGTGCTTCCATTGGGATGTTTTATATAAAAATGAAATAGAGAAATCTTTTGGCCAAAAGCTCTTTTTTCATTTGAAAAGCTCCTAATAAGCCATGTCGTTTTTCTCTAAATTGTTTTCTTTCAATAGAGTATGATAAAATCCCGAATTTGGAAAAATTTTTTCTCTCAGCCGTTTTGTGGGGCTCTCTTGGGTTAATAAAAGTAAAATAAAGAGCCCTTGGGTGTAAACTATTCTTAACGCCAAGATCATCTCTCAAATATCACTTTTATGAGGAGATTTTGCTAATTCTCTACTAATTAGACCAATAAGTGAAAAAGTTAAACAGGTTAACACAAAACGGTAAACGTGTTAAATGAAAACGATAAACCTGTTTACTGAAAAATTAAACACGTTTACCCGAAAACTTTACCACGTTCTCAAATTTTTCTCTCCACAATTCTTAATGAATGTTGTTATATTGGTGCTGTTTTAACATTTTGGCCAGTCTCCTAAAACAATCGGAGAAGTGAAAATAGAGAGCCTTATTTTACGGTTGGGATATCGGGATGGAATATATAAAAATGGCTTTTGAAAATCTTCTCAAAACGTACCGAATCCGGTCTCTTAATTTTCTCCTTTTGACGGCAAGATGGGTTGATACATCATGATAGCATTATTCTCTGCGACAAGAAGAGTCTCTTGTTCTCCGGTTTGAGAGTCCGTTATCCGTTTCCATATCTTGTTATGACGAGTATATCCTCCCCACCACTGCTGTTCGATCTTGTGGTCGCTTTCGAAGATTTCAAACTTCAAAGGCAGTTCTTTATCGCAACATATGCTCCCGTTAAGATGGGTATCGTCCAACCAAAGGTTGATCTGGAAAGTATCTTCTGTGTCGTTTTTTAGGGCAAGATCTACGTAGTTGTAGGAGAGTGTGGCTCCGCAAGCGAAAGGGATAGTGCGGTTTACATCCGGAAAAACATCAAAGCCGTGTCTCCATCTCTCTGTTACCGTAAGGGGAGTATGTAGAGCCATCCAGTAGATCAGATTGCCGAGCTGACAAAGTCCACCTCCTATGTCGGTAGATATTTTACCATTACACAGCGTAAGACCTTCCAAGTATCCTTTTGAGGCAGTGGGACGTCCTATCATCTTCCACACAGAGAATGTCTCTTCCGGTTTTATTACTACGTTGTTTATCTTTGCTATGGCAAGTTTAAGATTGGTCACTTTATTGTGTTGCAGATACATCTCTACATCTTTAAGAGGGCGTAAGAGCATGGAGCGATGTTCGATAAGGGAGTATTTAAGGCTCATTTCGGAACATACTTTTGCATATCTGCGAGAGTAGAATAGCCAGCGAAGTTTTCGTTTCAGAATGAAGTACTCTTTTCCTGCCTTTCGACGAATCCACCCTCTCTGTATCGGTTTTTCAACAGTATGACTTCCCAATGGGGAAAACTGTTTTCGTGTCATATCTCTGTATGCTTAGCTATCTGTTTAAGTTTTTCTTTTGAAAAATTCTGGATAAAGGTAGCTAAATCTTTAAACCTACCTATAAAGTATGTCGAATATGTCGCTTTTCCCTCTTTTGTGTTCTAAAACAAGAGGGCTTAAGAGAGTGAAAGTAGTGGAATGTTCTTTAATTTCTTATCTTTGCTTCCGCTGAAAATAACTAACAATCCTTAATACAAATTTTATGAAGACAATTACGACAGCCACTTCGGTATTTCTTTTGGCTACGTCTTTGCTCTGTGGCACAGCTCATGCCCAGCAAAACAGATCTATTGCAGCCTCAGAAGAGTCGTTAGCCGAACAGATTCAACTGGTCAAGACAAGACAGGATAAATTTAAACTTTACCTCAATACTCAAGCTGCCGTGAGCAGGTATCGGGTAATGGATCAAGCGCCAACCGCAGCTTTTGAAATTCGTCAGTTGAGAATAGAGGCCAAAGGACAGATTAATCCATGGCTGTCTTACCATTGGAGACAGAGGCTGAATCGCCATAATGAAGGAACAAACACTATGGATAACCTTTCTGCATCCGTCGATATTGCCGGAATAGGTGTTGCTTTATCCGATAGATGGTCTCTTTTCTTGGGAAGACAGGCTGTCGCGTATGGAGGAATAGAGTACGATCTGAACCCGATAGAGGTATATGAGTACGCAGACATGTTGGAGTATATTCCGGCCTTCTTGACCGGAGCTAAGGTTGCATACCGCCCTAATCCTGAGCATCAGTTCCAGTTTCAAGTGCTTAACTCTCGTATAAAACCTTACCATTTGGTCTATCCTCAAGCCCAAACTCTCAAAATAGAAGAGAGTATGTTTCCTTTTATTTACTCACTGAACTGGAACGGAGCATTCGGCTCTTTTTTGAAGACCCGCTATAGCGTATCATATACGCCTCAGACACCTCTCCACAATATGTATTTGGTGGCTCTTGGACATGAGTTTGGATTTGGGAATTTTGGCGGATATTTCGATGCGATGTTCTCTTACGAGCAACTGAACAGAAAGCAGATAGTACCAATAGAACAGAATGCAGCGGACTTCTCTTATATCCTTAAACTTAATTATAGACTTGATAGCCGTTGGAACATCTTTGCAAAAGGAATGTACGAAACGCAAGGAGAACTTTTGGAAGAGGATAATAAAATCCGAAACTTGCGCACCTCTTTGGGGCTTGTGACCGGGGTGGAGTTCTATCCGAATAGAGATAAGAATCTTCGCTTTTTTGCAACTTATATTGGTAGATATTTCGACCAAGAACGTGCTATGATGGAAGGATATACTCACAGAGTATCTCTTGGTTTTATTTACCAGATTCCTATGTTTTGATTTTTTCTAAAAGATATTCTTCTGATATTACAAAAGAAAAGTTCTTAGAGCTACTGAATCTAAGAACTTTTTTGTTTTCTTGGAATAGAGGGGTGTGAATTGAAGACGTTATAGTTGTTTTTGATAGGGTTGTTATGCAACGGCATTAAAAAAGTATTGGCTGCCATTCGTATTTGGTACGAATAACAGCCAATGTTATAGGATAGGTTTCGAGAGAAACTCTTGTATGGTTTTATTCCGGAACGTAGATCACCTCTCCATTTTCAAGCTCATAAGCAACACCTACACGACGTCCTTTTGATCCGGATGCGTCTGTCTGCTCGCTTGAGGGCGTGTATTTCTCAATCTTGTTACCTTTCTTGGTGATAATCTCCATGTCTTCTTTGCCCGGATTTTTCACTACCGTGAACTCTTCCTGAGTGAAAACTTCCGTCATATTCATATGCATTACCATGGCTACCATAAGTGCAACGGCAAAGACCATAGCGACGTCGAAAAGATTGACAACAACGCTTAGTGGATCCGAGTCTTCTTCTTTTTCGAATAGGGGAATGCGTCTTCTACTTTTCATTTTTCATCTATTAAGATTCGAGATACATACTCCAATTGGTTCACTTCCTTAGAGTACCAGCGACCTTTGATCTGTTGGGTAAGAAGCCCGACAATGCTGATGACCAAACCCACAACCGTAGTGGCAAATACTACCTGCATGTTATAAGCCATCCCCGATACATCTCCGGTAGAAAGACCGACCAATGCCGGGCTCATCGCAATAAGTGTTCCGATTAGACCGAGAATAGGTCCCATTTTGGACAAAATCTTAGAGATTGAGAGATCCTTTTGGGCTTCGTTCTCAAAGCTTGATATAAGAAAATCCGAATAAGCCTCGCTTGGAGGATTGGTTAGCAGATCACGAAGATACTGCACAAATAGCGAATTGTCTTTGCGTGGCAAACTCTCTTTTATCTCTTGAAGGGTCTCCTTCGTGGCTGTCTTTATCTTTTGGTTTAGAGCTTTATCGTTCGAACGTTTTATCATGAACTGATTATAGAAGCTTCCTAATAAGATTAGTGAGCGTCCAAAAAGTATAAGAAGCATGATAATGTCCGGTATGAGTAGACTATTGGCTACAAAAAAGAGTAGTTTTGAGATTGTTTCCATTTATAAGTTGTGATGATATAGATTCTAATTTAGGGCTCTCTTTGTTTATTACGACGTATCCGATCTTTAATAATCCACTTCCATTTATGCACTCCAATTCCCAATATAATGGTAGCTATAATTATCATAAGTGCATAAATAACCTTAATGGACGAACCAGTTATCACTTCAGGTGCAGCATATACAACCTGAGAACTGCCCGTGGTTATAAGCCCCAAAACACAGACAAAAAGAGCCGATAGAAGTTGTACTTCCAATCTAACGCTTTTTTCCGGTAAGAATGCTCTGAGGAGATAACTGAAAAGAGATAGACCAACAACAACAATACCAATTGTTGCGTAAGTAATCCCGTCAAAAGACACTCCGGGAAAAGCATAGAACGTTTGTGCTAAAAGGTAGTAGAGGGCAGGGAAGAGCATCAGGGTAGGATACCAGTAGAGAAGCTTAACCCAGATTTTCTTGTTGTTGTGATACTTCTGATTGAATGCCGTAAAGACAAACGCCAGACAAAGGGCAGACTCAATCGTGATAAGTACAGATATGTCTGCAAGTACGGCACTGTTCTGCATAAGAGCCTGAAACTCTACTTTAGAACTCTGTGTCGCATAGGGAGATGCAATAAGCAAGAATAGCCCGTAAACAAGTGAAAACAACACCACTTGCCAAAGCTTCCAAAAAGAAAGCTTGACAAGAGTGTTGATAAATATAAATAGTATAAGGATCTGAATGAGAATGTCCATTTCCCTTCTATTGTTAAGATACTTTTGTTCTCTTTTTACGAAGCACAAAGATAAGGATAATGAAAAGAACGACCACAATAGAAGCTATGATAAGTCCGGTCTTCATGCTGCTATCATTTTCAGATTCCATTACTTCGGAACTCTCTTTTTGTAGTCTGATACCATCTTTAGCGTCTACTTTGTTGTCAGAAGTAGACTTCAGCATAGCATTTAAGTTCTTTTTATATTCAGCTGCTTCTTGTTCAGGAAGCTTTTGAGCAACAAAGTCTTGAAGCTTTTTGTTGCCGGCAGAGAATCCGAACCCGGAAGATCCAAACTCTTTTACCATCTCTTTGTGTACTTCAACAAGAGTTTTTACTT
Source organism: Porphyromonas sp. (assembly GCA_030529525.1). Lineage (GTDB taxonomy): Bacteria > Bacteroidota > Bacteroidia > Bacteroidales > Porphyromonadaceae > Porphyromonas_A. Next base: position 11,574 of record JAUMWS010000006.1, read on the forward strand.
GTTCTTCACTTGCAGCCCACATGCCTTTGCGGTGTGTTTCAAGCATGATTGCAGAAATCTCTTGAAGGGCAGCCGGATTGGAATTACGGAAGAACTCTCTCGTCCCTAAGTTTTGAGTGTCTACTATATACATGTTGTAGAGCTCATCCCAAAGTTCTTTGTCAATAACATTCGGCTTGGTTACATTCCAGCCAAAAGTATTGGTGAATATTTCAACAAGGGCACCGGCTGAGGATGCTCCGCTCTTCATAATCTCTT
>JAUMWS010000006.1:11873-36207 GCA_030529525.1 Porphyromonas sp.
GTACGATTACGATTTCTGTAGTCTGCAAAGAATGCATCAGGGTCTTTACCTGTAACATTTCTGATGGCAAGGTTCATTCCTCCCATAAATTCGTAAACGTGGTCAAGGCTTAGTGCTCCCCATGTATTACTTTGGCGAGGTTGAACGATAACATCTGTGTTGTGAAGCACACTGCGAAGAAGTCCATCTTGGAAAGCTCCCCATTCCTTACTATCGCTATACATGGCCCCCATGTTGTTGATATAAACGTCGGCAATCTCCTTTTCAGATTCCCATTTGTCGCTGCTTGTTATCATGCCTTGTATGTTTGTGCCATACATGCCATTTACTCCACCAAAAACTCTCTTGGTTGAAAGTTCGCGAGCAGCCTTTGGAGATAATCCCTTTTCCACAAGTTGACGTTCAATTTCTACAGCAGAACTCTTTACCTGATTTTCAAATTTGCCACTATCTTCAGCATTAGCTGCCATTTCTACGGCTCTGCTAAGTAGCATTAGACGAGATGCTGCAAGATCACGGAACTGTCCGGACGTTTGAACAACAACGTCTACACGAGGACGTCCCAATTCTTTGGCAGGAATAAGACGAAGGTCTGAAACTCGACCGAATGTATCTCTTATAGGCTCTACTCCAAGCATATAAAGAGCTTGACCGATAGTGGTACCTTCACTTTCTATGAATTCACTACTCCAGAATGTATAGCTTACTTTTCTTGGATATTCTCCGTGTTGCTTTTTATACTGTTCCAATGTAGAGTTAACCAAAGCAACTGCACGATCCCATGCAACTTCCGAAGGGGTATTCTCAGCATTGATAGAGTAAAGATTTCGCCCTGTAGGAACAGCACTCGGATTGGCAACAGCATCTCCTCCGGAAGAAGGAGCGATATAGCCACCGTTGAAAGCATTTATAATGCCACTTAATTCCGCTTCCGGACTTTCAAGAAGTGCAGTTCTATATCGTTGAATATTGGTTATAGTACGCTCTATTTCAAGTATTGCACGAGCACGATCTTTAGCTTCTTTTGTTGGGGCTTCCGGCATTCCCATTGCTGCGTGAGGATGTCCTCCCTTAGTCATTTGGGCGTGCGGATGCTCTGCCGGTTTCTCTGCATTTTCTGCATGAGGGTGTCCTCCCTTAGCCATTTGGGCGTGTGGATGTTCTGCCGGTTTCTCTGCATTTCCTGCATGAGGATGTCCTCCCTTAGCCATCTTAGCATGTGGATGCTCCGCTTTAGAAGAATCTTTTGATTTGTCCATATTAGCAGCCGGAGCTCCACCGCCACCCATCATCATAGGTCTGGCCGGCTTTAATATCTGCTTTGACTTCTCAATTTCATCAACACTTATTTTAGCTACAGAAGCTATCAGTGTACTATCTACAGCTTTACCGCTCAGAATTTGGCGAACAAGAGCCTTAGCAGGATCCAAGTAACGCTGAGTAAAGAAAGACTTATTTTTGAGCTCTTTTTCTGTTACTCTTCCACTCATTCTGTCAAGGTTAGCCACGCTATAAGCAATAGGATCTGCACTCATAGCAAGTACTGTTGATGAAATTTTCTCAGGTTCATAAGCAATGCCTGTGGTATAGAGCATACCATTCATTTTTTCATTAGCAATTTCCTCTGCGAAGTTGTCAATTCTTTCAATTTCTTCTTCTGTATAGGGCTTTGTTGCTATGCTGTCAAGGCGAAGATCTCTGTGAAGTCCCATCTCTATTGCTATCTTCTTTACAGCAATAGAAGCTTGCTCTTGTCTTTCGGGATCTGTCTTGTAGTAGTCCCTTATTTTATTTTGCAGTTTAGAGAATAGTCCACGTGTTTGGCTCTCCATGAATGCAGGAGTCAGATAGGATATGGTTGTTGCATAAGACCTTCTTTTAGCCATCATGCTTTCTCCAATGTTTCCTATCGTATAATAGTAGTAGTGGGGAACTGATCCTACAAGTCTATCGGGCCAATCTTGATGACTCAGAGCAACTTGCTTTTGAGGTGTAAATTCTAAGCTACCATGAGTACCAAAGTGCATCATCGCATCTGCTTTGAATTCATGTTGTGTCCAGAGATAAGATGCTATATAGGTATGAGGAGGAGCCATCTTGGCACCATGAACTATTGCAAAATCATCGTCTCCCAATCCTGCCATCGGTTGAGGTAGGAGCACTACATTTCCAAACTCTATTCTCGATACGGCAATGTGTGGTACACCATCTTTCATGGTGCTCATATATGCACCGGGAGCTTCTCCATAGGTTGCAACAACATCTGCATATCTCTCCGGAGTAAGGCTTTTAGCTACCCAGCTTTCATAGTCAGTTTTGCTTACAAGGGCAGGATTTCCTTCTTTCATAAATGCATCAAAGGCTCCTTCTGCATAGGTGCTAAGTATTGCTCCCTGCTTCATGATAATCTTTTCGAACTCCTTGACGTTTTCGGGAAGATTTTGAACCTTATAACCTTCAGCTCTCATTCTTTTAAGAACATTATAAATAGCCGGAACTGTTTCCAGACCTTGTGCTGCAAGAGACGATTGTCCGGGTCCTTTAAAGAAATATATTGCTACCTTCTTCTCCTCATTCTTCTTGCTTTGGAGAGAAATAACGTTGGAAACGATTTGAGTAAATGTCTTTAGACGTTCAGGCATAGCCTTGAATAAGTAGAGACCACTGGGATCTTTTTCTTGGGCGATGAGAGAGTAAGGATATATTGCGCCATCCAACTCCGGCATTACCAAGCTTTGTCCCATAAATCCTCCAAACATTCCCATTGGATCGGCTTCCCATTTTTCTCTAAGTTGTAGGATTGAAAGAGGGGCAAATAGTGGTATATTTTTACTTTTCAACCAGTCTACGGTTACATCTCCATTACCCATCATTACACGCCCGTGAGGAAAATATATCACCGCATCAGGCTGAATAGAGTCCAGATAAGCTACTCGTTTGTTCATGTCACAGGCAATAGGATAAACTGTGTATCCTGCATCCTCAAAAGAAGAAATAATACTGTTGAGGTGCTCTCTATTTCCGCTGAACGGATCATGAATACCCGGAAGTATAGCTATCTTCTTCGCTTTTTCATCAAACTTATTTTCTGCTTTTAGGTAGTTCTCATAGCTATCCTTGCTTATGAAGAACTTATCATCAATAGAAGTGAAGAATACGTTCGATTGATTTTCTACTACCGGTAGAGGATCTTTTGTAAACAGCACTTTGCGATCTATCTCTTTTCGGATATAGCGAGCCATATTTTGGTAGTTGAGCTTATTTCCGCTTCCGAGATAACCCGATATTGCATTGATGTGAACACTATCTATATTACAAATGTCATTTTGTGGGTTGGTCACTGCAGACATATATATAGGTGTCCCTTTATCTGCCAGTTTTTGTATGGTTGCTCTTTCGGCTTCTGAAATCTTAAGTCCCATGGCAAAGCCAAGTACGAAGTCAAATTTACCTAAACGGTCTACTTCCTCCGCATCTACAGCTTCAAACTTGATCATGGGATCTTGATTTGATAAAGCTATCCCCGCTACTTGAAATTGAGGAAAATTGTACAGAGCTATTCTTGTTGGAGCTGCAAGCTTAAACCAAGCTACTCCAAGAGAGACTACAAGTAATAGGCAAGCAATAGCCAAAAGTCCCCATTTTTTAGAATTACGCTTCATAATAATTTATAACGATTGAATTAAAGTTTTTTTTTGAACGAGCAAAGGTATCTTTTCTAAACATTAATCTCAATACCTATATATGGTGATTTATAGAGCTTCGAAAGCGTCTATTTACTAACCTGTATTTACTATTTAGATCATATAACGGACACATTTTTAGCAGCTTGTCCAAAAGATATAAAATGAGTATCTTCGTCTCTCGAGAAAAGCCCTCTTTATGTGGGGCTTATTAACTCCGCAAAAGACAAAAGTTATAATTAAGTATGAAAAAAATCTTTTTATCTCTTGCCTTATTGCTATGTGGTGCCAATGCCCATGCACAGCTTCATAGCTTACAAGGATACGAGTATGGCTCGCACTCTTCTCCTTCCGGAAAAGAATGGGAGAGCCCGGAACGTCTTTCTTTGAACAAGGAACAACCACACGCTTGGATGTTTTCCTTTGCATCTACAGAGGAGGCACGCACTGTTTTACCACAGGGTAGCAGTTATTGGAAAAGTCTTGATGGAACATGGAAGTTTCATTGGGTAGGAAATCCAGATCAACGTCCGGTGGAGTTTTTCCGTTTGAGCTATGATGTTTCCAAATGGGACGATATCACTGTCCCTTCTTGCTGGAACGTTGTTGGCATCCAAAATGATGGTTCGTTGAAGTATGGTACACCTATCTATGCCAATCAGCCCGTAATTTTCCAGCATAAGGTTGCTGTTGGAGACTGGAAGGGTGGAGTTATGCGTACGCCTCCTAAAGATTGGACTACTTACAAAGATCGAAATGAGGTCGGTTCGTATCGCAGATCTTTTGATATTCCCAATGAATGGAATGGCAGAAAAGTTTATCTCAACTTTGATGGCGTTAATTCATTCTTCTACCTGTGGATTAACGGAACCTATGTAGGCTTTTCTAAGAACTCAAGAAATACAGCCTCATTCGATATTACTCCTTATCTCGTAAAAGGTAAAAATGATGTGGCTGTGGAAGTATACCGAAACTCCGATGGATCTTTCCTTGAAGCGCAGGATATGTGGAGACTACCGGGTATCTTCAGAAGCGTTTATCTTACTTCTAAACCGGAGGTTCAGTTGAGAGATTTAGTTGTAATTCCTTCCTTGAAGAACGGATACAAAGATGGTCATCTGAACATTAAAGCTGAAGTTCGCAATCTTTCATCAAAGAGGGTAGAGAAAGGATATACTATCTCTTACGAACTGTTCCAAAATAAACTTTATAGTCAGGAGAATGTCCCGGTCGAGCTTGCTAAACCTGTTTTATCTTCATTGGATAGGCTGGAAAAAGGATCGCGCACGTCTGTGGAGACAACTTTGGACTTGGAAAATCCTAATCTTTGGAGTGCCGAAGCTCCATATTGCTATACTCTTGTTGCTAAGCTTAAAGATAAAAAGGGGCGTACTATAGAGACAGTATCTACCCTTATCGGGTTCCGTCAAGTTGAAATCAGAGATACGGAAGCAAAGGATGATGAATTTGGACTAGCCGGACGCTACTACTATATCAATGGTAAGCCCGTAAAGTTGAAAGGTGTAAACCGTCAAGAGATCAATCCAGAGAGCGGGAATACTATCACAACAGAACAGATGATTGAGGAGATAATGATAATGAAGTGCGGTAATATCAATCATGTTCGCTGTTCTCACTATTCCAACTACCCTCAGTGGTACTACTTGTGCGATCTTTATGGTATTTATCTTGAAGATGAAGCCAACATAGAGAGCCACCAGTACTATTATGGTAAAGAGTCGCTATCTCACGTTCCGGAGTTTAAGGATGCTCACGTCGGACGGGTAATGGAGTTGGCTGCTGCTCATGTCAATTCTCCTTCTGTAGTGATTTGGTCTTTGGGTAACGAGGCCGGTCCCGGAGAAAACTTTGTACACGCTTATAAGGCTTTGAATAGCTTTGACCCCTCTCGTCCGGTACAGTATGAGCGAAATAACTCCATAGTAGATATGGGTTCTAATCAGTATCCATCTATCGCCTGGACAAGAGAGGCCGTAAAGGGAAAATACAAAAACATAAAGTATCCTTTCCATATCTCGGAGTATGCTCACTCTATGGGAAATGCCGGAGGTAATCTATCCGATTATTGGGAGGCAATAGAGAGTACCAATTTCTTCTGTGGAGCTGCTATTTGGGACTGGGTCGATCAAGCTCTATATAAGCCGGATCCAAAAAGTGGTACAAGATTTTTTGCTTACGGAGGTGATTTTGGGGACAAGCCCAATAGCGGAATGTTCTGTATGAATGGTATTCTTTTCCCGGATCATACACCTAAACCTGTATTTTGGGAAGTAAAGAAAGTATATCAGAATGTTGGTATCACTTGGAAAGAACGTTCCAAAGGAGAGATAGAGATCTTTAACAAGCGTTATTTTACAGATCTTTCAGACCTGTATATCACATATACTATTATAAAGGATGGAGAGAGAGAGAAACCTGTCAGAGTGGATATGCCCTCTATTGCTCCTCGTAAGAGAGCCACAGTAACTCTCCCGATATCTTCTCTTGAGCTTGATAAGCATGCAGACTATTATGTTCAAGTACAACTTCATTTGGCAAATGATGAACCTTGGGCAAAGAGAGGATTTGTTCAGATGGAAGAGCAACTTTTGCTCCAGAACGGAGAGACAAGAAGCTCCATAACAGAGCAACAATCTTTGAAGACACAAGTGAAGCAGACGCCTGAGACAATGACTATCACGGGAAAAGAGTTTAGTGTAGTCTTTGATAAGCGTATCGGTTCTATCATATCTCTTGAGTATGCAGGGAAACAGATGCTGAAAGAGGGTACAGCCATAACGTTGGATGCGTTCCGCGCACCTACAGATAATGATATTTGGGTCTATCGTTCTTGGGTAGAGAATGGTCTTCATGATCTCAAGCATAAAGCAATTTACTTCGGAAGCAATATCTCAAAAGATGGCTCCGTGAAGGTATCTGCAACGGTTGAGTCGCAAGCAGAGAAGGCTTTCCAAATAACAGGAGGATCCAGCGGATACTATAAGATAGAGGAGGTAAAGGATGAAAATAAGAGCGGAGCTATGTTCAAATTTACTTCCAATCTTGTTTGGACGGTGTACCCTGATGGTTCTATCGAACTTCAAGCTAATATATCATCCAACAAGCCGACGGCAGATTTGCCGAGATTAGGCTACTATATTCAGACACCTAAGAGCTTGTCTCAATACACCTATTATGGTCTTGGAGAACTTAACAACTATGCAGACCGCAAAGCCGGAGCCTATATGGGCAGATATAGCAGTAGTGTGGAACAGCAATTTATTCCTTTCCCAAAACCTCAGAGTATGGGCAATAGGGAAGGGGTAAAATGGGCTTCTCTGACAGATAGAGAAGGAGTTGGAATGCTCTTCGTCTCTTCCGAAAAAATGTCTGTTTCGGCTCTTCCTTGGAGTGCTTTGGAGATGACTTTAGCACCGCACCCGCATGAGCTACCCGAAAGCAGTGCTAATCATATACACCTTGATAAAGCAGTAATGGGTCTTGGAGGCTTCAGCTGTGGACAAGGACCTCCTTTGAATCACGATAGAATCAAGGCGGATTATCATGAATATGCTCTTTTGATTCGTCCTGTAAATGGTACAGATGCCGGAGAGCTATCCAAAGTTACTTTGTCCGACGTTAAGCCACTATCCATTACTCGCTCAAAAGATGGTGAAGTTACCCTCTCGGCAGATGGATCGGATACTAAAGAGATTCTTTATACTCTGAGTTCCGGTAAAGGAAAGTCGGCAATAGCATATAAAGCACCATTTGAAATGAGAGAGGCAGGAGTGGTTACGGCTTATCGCAAACAGACTCCATGGCTGAAGAGCACAATGGCTTTTGATAAGATAAACTTTGTGAAAGTTGCCGTTTCTGAAGTTTCAAGTGAAGAACCGGAAGTGGGTGTCGCTACGAATATGCTGGATGAAGATGCGAAGACAATATGGCACAGTATGTACTCTGTTACGGTAGCAGGCTATCCGCATTGGATTGCTTTTGATGCCGGTAAGGAGAGACAGCTCAAAGGCTTTACACTGTTGCCAAGACAAGACGACTCGGATAACGGGCGCATTAAAGCCTATTCTATACAGACGAGTAGTGATGGTAAGACATGGAGCGATCCTGTCATCTCCGGGGAGTTTGACAAGTCGAAGCAGGTAAAGACCGTGATGTTTAAGGCTCCTGTTCGTACCAGATACATTCGTTTTAATGCTCTAAGCTCCCATACAGGAGCAGATTTTGCTTCCGCAGCAGAGATAACATTCATAGAGTAATCTCGAAAGAGTTATCTCAAATAGTCCGATCTTTGTTATATGGAGAGTCTCAGTTCGGCAAACTGTCCGGACTGAGACTCTTTTTTGTAGTCAGAATTCTGTTTTTATTACTTTGCATTTCATAGGCATGGAATGCTGCGTTTATTTTATCTTTTCCTTTTCAATCATCATTTTAATACGGACAGAAAAAGAGCTGAACGTGTGTGGAAGTTCCACTGAATCTTGAATATTTTGGAAATCAAGTCTTGATTTTTGGGGATTAAGATTTGATTTGTTAGAATCAGCTCTTGATTTGCTGCAATTATGCTCTGCTTTCCATATTTGAGTCGGTATAGATAAAAAATCCAATCCGATTAAGGCATTTTCTATAAGGGTTAAAAGAGATTTTATACGTTATCTGAAATCCTTTTTATTTATCCGAATAAGATTTTGTATAAAGCCAAAACCGGAATAAAATTTGTTTTCTTAATCTGTTGGAGGTGTCATAAAAAAATAACACCTCTATCTAAAAATAGAAGTGTTACCGTTAGCTTAACAGCTCGAAAGCTGTGAATATCTTAATCTAACGCTTAAAAGCGAAGGGCCGAGTTGTTACTTAAGTTCAAGTTCACTACCCGGTTTGAAGCGTACAGTAGATTTTGCAGGAATTGTAATGCGTTCTTTTGTGCGAGGATTAGTACCAACGCGCTTTTCTCTCTTAGTTACAGAGAAAGTGCCGAACCCAATGATAGCAACCTTGTTGCCAGCTTTCATTTCTTCCTTTACCACTGTTTGAAAAGCATCAAGAGCTTTTTTGGAATCAGTCTTGGTCAGACCGGCCTTTTCAGCAATAGCCGCAATTAGTTCTGTTTTGTTCATCTCGAAAAATTATTTGGTGTATGACAAATGTAATATATCAAGCATTTGATCGTATCCCAAAAGTACTCTAAATGTTTTAATTAACAAAATATTAGACTGTTTTTTTTCATTCTTATGACCTGATTATATAGAAAATAATCCTAAGAAGTGGAAATAAGATTTTAAGATGAAGTATAATTTTTCAAAAAAAAGAAAGATGGGCGTGAATTTAGAATCTTGTATTACGTTTTTTTGCGTCTCTTCAAGAAACTCTATTCGGGTAGGTAGAGACTTTTTTAGTACCTTTGGAAAGTTCAAAAACTTGTTAGTATTCTTAGTACCAATCGAACATGAAGAAACGTTTTATCGGACTGACTCTGCTATTATTGGGCGCAGGAGCCAACATTTCGGCTCAGCATCGCTCTGTAGATATTCCGCATTGGGTTTCCAAGATAGGGCAATCTTGGGACGCTTACCACAGACACAACACACTTTATGCCGCCTATAAGATGGAAGATACTTTCTCTTGGGTAGATACTTATTTACCCATGTTTGAGCAGGAAAGAGAGTTTATCTTGGCTCTTTCTTCTGCTAAAAGTGGCTCCTCTTCCGCAGAGCAGATGTTGCTTTACTTCATAGAAAAGCATCCTCAGTCTGCTTCCACCCTTTATGCCAAAGTGGCTTTGGGAGAATACTACTTCTCTAAGGAGAATTACAGAAGTGCTGCCTACTGGTTGGCTTTCGTAGATAGAGACTATCTTCCGGAGGATCTTTCCGAAAGGACATCTTACTATTTGGCGTACTCTTTAATGAAAGACCGGAGAGAAGATTCGGCTCTGACCATATTTGCACCATTGGTTTACAGTAAAAAATACTCTAAAGAAGCTTCCTTCTATGCCGGATATATCTCTTTTCAGAAGGGAGATTATCCTGCTTCGTTTAAGTATTTCAGACCTATAGAGAACGACTCCTTTTATGGGCTTTACGTTGGTGCGTACGAGGGGGAGATGCTTTTGGAGCAAGGTAAATATAGCGAAGCCCTCCCTTTGGCAGAACGGACAATGAAAAAGTCGGGGGATAGAGAAGCGGTGGCTTCTGCTTATAGAGTGGCAGGATTATCTGCAGCACAGCTCTCTTTGAGTAGAAAAGCATTGGAATATCTCTCTTCTTATGTTTCTATGACGGATGTACCCGGACGTCTGGAGCTATTGACTCTTGGACAGGAGCAGTATAAGTTGGAATTGTACTCGGAAGCAATAGGACATTTCAACAGAGTGGCGGACGGAACCAATGACTATATGTCTCAGTTGGCTCTCTACTACAAGGGATTATCCGCGCTCTCTTCCGGAAAACTTCAAGATGCTTATGATGCGTTTGTGAAGTCTTCTCAGATAGAAGTTTATCTGCCTTTGGTACAAGCTGCGGAGTATAACTCTGCCATGATTTTGTACAACGAGCATCCCGGAGATATAGGTGTCGGTACGGAAGCTTTGGGTAAGTTTGTCAGCAAGCATCCTCTTTCGGAGTATCAAGATAAAGCAGTGTCATATCTTGTAGATGCTTACGGCAGAACCACCGATCACGTGGGAGCTATAAAGGAGATAGATAAGATAACTCCTTTACCCAAGGAGCTGGCGAGATTGAGACAAAAGATTACTCTAAGCAAGGCAAACAAACTGCTCGGTACCGGTAATGTGGTAGCGGCAAAAAAGGAATACGACGAAATTATAACCTCCAATGGAGATGCCGAAAGCGTTGCGGAGGCTTATCTTTGGAAGGGAGAGTTGCTCCATAGAGAGGGAAACTATGGCGATGCTATTCGTAGTATTCAGACCTACATACAGATGGTTCCGAGGGGTACAGCCATTAATCCGATAGCTTATTACAACTTGGGATATTCGTTCTTCAACTTGGAGCGTTGGTCGGAAGCTCGAGAGGCATTTAGGGATTATCTCTCTTTCTCCGGAACAATCACGGAATCGGATCAGACTAATGCCTATAACAGACTTGGAGATATCTCCATGATGCAACGAGAGTATGACTCTGCTTTCAGTTCATATACAAGTGCAATAGCCAAAGGAGGTAAAGACGCCGACTACGCAATACTAAAGCGGGCTCATATCATGGGGCTGAGAAAGAACTATCAAGGTAAGGCGGCAGAGTTGGAGTCTTTAGTAGAAAAGTATCCAAACTCTCCATACATTCATGAGGCTCTCTATGAAAAGGGAAGGGCATTGACATTTGTAGAAAACAATATAGGAGCAAGAGCGGAGTTTACAAAAGTCTTTAGCGGATATCCCGATAGCGATTTTGCTCCAAAGGCAGGAGTACAGCTTGCTCTCTCCTACTTTAATGATAATGACCTGAATAAAGCAGCAGATATATATGCAGAAGTTATAAAGCGTTATCCCAACAGCGGAGAAGCCAAGTCGGCACTCCAAGACCTGAAGAGCATATCCGTCCGTTTGGATAGAGTGGAGGAGTACTCAAAACTTGCACAACTGGTAGACCAATCTACCGGAAGCAGAAATTCGGACGAAACCGAATCTCTTACATTCTTGGCTGCCGAGCGTCTTATCTCTCAAGGTAAACACCGAGAAGCATTGGATGCAATGAAACGGTATGTAGAAAGATATCCTAATGGCTCATTTAGAGACCAAGCAGAGTATCATCAAGCCTACATTCTTTACAAAGAAAAAAGATATAAGGAGGCTCTTCCGATCTTGATTGCACTGGAGAGAAAGAATAATACGGCAATTCAGGGAGACGTTCTGAAGATGTTGGCTCAGACTTATGAGCAATTGGGAGACTATGATACTTCTATTTCTACTCATGTACAGCTCGCAAGAAGAGCAGGGCAAAATAAGAAAGAGGTTGAGTCTGCTCTTTTTGCTGCATTGGAGATAGCGGAAAGGGGAGGAGCATCAAACGTATTGCGTCCGCTGGCTAAAGAGATCGAACTTGGCAGATTTAAGGCCTACACTGCTTCTGCTCCCGTACTTAACCATGTGGCTAAGGGATTGGTCGAAAACAGAGAGTATCAAGACGCTTTGGGCTTCACTTCTGCGGCTATCAAGCTGGACGGAAGCAAACAGACTCTCTCTGTCAGTCAGGTATTGCAGGCTGAGGCTCAGTTTGGTTTAGGTCAAATCGCTGTGGCTAAAAAGAATGCAGAAGCCTATATCGAGAAGGGATACAATAACTCTTATTGGATTGCCAGAGCGTTTATACTACTCGCAGATATAGCGATCAAGCAAGGAGATAAAAATCTGGCTTTAGAGTATTTGAATGGAGTAAAGAGTAATCATAAGCCAGCCAAGAATGATGATATTCTTTCTAAGGTTGAGATGAGACTAAGCTCTCTTAAGTGATAACATAAGTTCAGTAGAATTGAAATGAAAAGATATAATAAGGGTATTTTGCTTTCGGGATTAGTTGCCGGAGCTATTTTGTCTCCTTTTGCTTTGAAAGCTCAGACCGTGAAACAAGACTCTCTGAAGCGAGAGGTAGTACTTGAAAAAGAATATGTTCCGGCAGGAAGTGTGGTGAAGAAAGAGTTTTTTAATCCTTTGCCTCAGAAGCCTACTAAGGCCGCTCTTCCGGTCTCTTTTATTAAAGATGCCTTTAGTGCCACAACTAAGTACAAGCGTCAGGAGTTGGCTCCTTTAAGAAATATGCTTCAGCCGGACCAATACCCTCAAAAGGGATATATCAGACTCTCAGGAGGATATCCGTTGGAGTATAGTGCCGGTGTCGGCATTATGCAAAAAACAGGAGAGAATAAGATTTCTTCTCTTCACTTGAAGCATGAGGGGATAGGCTATGAGGCTCTTCATCCTGAGTTTGATAACAGAACGGATAGAAAAGATCATTTTACAGACCTTCTCGCTCGAATGCAGGTGCCTGCACTGGGAACTTTTGCCGACATCTCTGCTCGTCTTCTATACCAGAAGAGATCTCTCTATGGTCTGACGGACTTGAAGAAAGAGGACGGCACTGCAATAGACCCTACTAAAACTCTTGTCCCTCCTTCTCAAAATATTTGGGGCGGAGCCTTGACATTGGAACTACAACCCAAACAGATGATATACGAAGATGGATGGGCAATTGAGGGGAATGGAGTAGCCAGTTTTCTTGATAAAGCAGATATTCATCGTCTTCCGAAAGGACCTGAGGATATTCGTGCTGTGGAGTTGAATGTTTCTGCACAAGCAATGCTTTCTTATCACTTTAAGGAGACTTGGAGTGCCGGGGTAAAGGCTTTCGTCCAACATTATCACACAGGAGGACCCTCCATACATGCTATCAGAGAAAACAGATTTCTATTTTCGGGTTCTCCTTTTATTGGTCTCAATAATGAACAATATGGTATAAATCTGGGAGTTAAGATCTATAATAGGGAGAGTGGAATCTCAAATTTGGCATTTGCTCCGGACGTTCAACTCAGATATTCTTTTGGTGAAGAAGCTAAGTTTGCTCTTCGTTTGAAAGCGGATGGAGGAGCTCTTTTGCCTACGTTATATGAACAGTTGGAGGAGAATCCTTATCTGAATATTACAAGCGGACTATCCGGTGCTTTGAACTCTACTGCATATAGAATCCTTTTAGGTGCAACGTATGGTTCCTTAAATGGATTTCATGTGGATGTCGAGGGAGGATTTGCAGATCATCATGCTCTTACGGAGTATGGTACTTTCTCTCATGAATATAAGAATGAAGGGCATGTCGTAAATCTGCAAATGGTAGAAGCCAACAGACGAGATAAGATTAAAAACATATTCCTTAATGGTGCAGTAGGATACTATTCTTCTTACGGATTTATGTTCAAAGCTTTCGGTAGTTTTAATCACTATATTTTACCGAACGAGAAAGAGCATTCTATTTTGGGACTCCCAACTTTTACACATGGAGCTATCTTTAGTTATAATGTTAAAGATAGGTGGTTGTTTAGAGCTCTTTATTCATCCGACATGGGCGTGACATTCTTTTCTCCGAGACAATCTTCTTCTGTACCTAGGCAAGAGGTGAGCCTCCCGATGTCTCTTAATATAGATCTCGGGATAACTCATACATTCAATCGTAGATACAGTCTCGGATTAGAGGTAAACAATCTTCTTAATACCTCTACTGCCAGATGGATTGGAACTCCCAGAAAAGGCTTGACGGCTCTAATGTCATTTAATATAAACTTTTAGGATTGAGCTTAGAAATATCGTGGCTTTATATATTTCTTAAATGAAAGAATCGAATTGATTTATGCACGTATTACCCGATATCAAACCAACAAAAGAAAATAAGGAAGAGGTCTATATCAATCTCTATGAGTATGCTAAAGGACTTCTAGATCCATCTTTGCCTTTGGTAACTAATATGTCGAACTTTGTAGCCCTTATCCATTATACATTCAAGTATCATTGGACAGGATTTTATATGGTGAATGAGGAAGAGTCTGATCTTATTCTTTACCCTTTTCAAGGACCGGTAGCCTGCACTAAAATAGGGAAGGGAAAGGGCGTTTGTGGAACGGCATGGGAAAGATCGGCAACGATTATTGTGCCGGATGTTGATGCTTTTCCCGGGCATATTGCATGTAGCTCTCTTTCGAGAAGTGAGATAGTAGTACCTTTATCGGATGATAAAGGGAAAACAGTGGGCGTTTTGGACATAGATAGTGCAGAACTGAATACTTTTGACGAACAAGATCAAAAAGGTTTAGAAAGACTACTTTCTCTTTTTTCTGAAGTGGTATATTGAGATTGGGTGGAATATAAAATAGACACAAAAAGTAAGTACTTATAATGATAGAAGTGCATTGCCCCTTTTGCGAACGCATTCACACTAAAGATCAATATAAAGAGGAACGTCATGGAAGTGGTATGAGTATTACTTGTAACGCTTGTTATAAGACATTTTATGTGTATCGTAGCAAGTTGGATCTTCCATCGGATAAGGTTAAAAGAGCAGCATCCGTAGTACTTTCGGAGGAGTTGGATACTACATTACCACACTTTACTCTTGTCGAGAATATCTTTGCTTATGAGCAAAAATATGCTTTACCCGAGGAAGGAGAAATGGTGGTAGGAAGAAAAAATAAAGATTCAGATGCAGATCTGCAGATTTATACCTCAGATCCAAGTATGGACCGACTTCACTTCGTCTTGGGCAAAGCAGGTAAAGGAGAAAAGGCTTACTATTATGTGCGAGACAATGAGAGTAGAACCGGGACATTTGTCAATAATACCCTTCTACAAAAGAATGAGAAATATAGGCTTAAAGATGGTGATGTCTTAAGTGTCGGCGCTTCTTCCATTATTATATCTCTTGGCGAAAAAGAGGATGATGAGGAATGGGATCTTTCGGATTTTGATATAGAGTAATAAAAAGAACAGACGACATTAGATGATAGACGGAGAAGAGAGAAAACCTCAAGTTGAGGACAAGTACTCCAGAGTGGAGATGTTTGCTTTAGGAGAGGGTAATAGTAGAGATCGAAACTCTCCCAATGTTTTGATTCTTAAAGAGGTAAAAGGGACAGCAGGCTTTCCGATACTTATACCTCCTTTGGTTCATCCTTTGGTGAAGATGCGTCTCCGTATTGGTTCAATTTTACCAAAAGAAGAAGCTATAACCTTATTGGATAGCCTTCTTCGTCATACTAATTATAGTGTAGAAGAGATACGTATCGTAGAAGAGCTATTAGTTCGTAATAGTTGCTGGGTAAAGATTCAAGGGGATATTACCGAGGGAAATACTCATACCTCTTACTTTGAAGCTCCTTTATTGGATTCCGTCCTTGTTGCGATAAGAAAACGTATTCCTATCTATGTTCACAAAGATTTGTTGGACAAGTTTCGGGATAAACTTGTATTCAATTCGGATCATATTGTCATAAGGTTAAATCTTGAAGATAACAAGCATAAACCTTCTTTAATTCCTTTTGGAAGAATCAATCAGGATAGTACTATTCGGCGAGTTTTTAATGAGACCTACCCTGTTTTGGGGCAAGAAATCTCAGATGATCAACTTGAAAGGTTGCATGTTTTAGAGGTTTTCCAAGAGAAGATAAAGTCTGATTCTCCTGAGACAATAGCTCTTATAGACCTGTTTGTCCAAGCTGAGTTGAGAGATCTTCAGGATGTCTTGGACGCTATGGTAAAAGAAGAAAAATATGAGTGGGCTTCTATTCTTCACGATGCTATCAAACTTAAAAGTCGTACAGATGACATCTCTTCTTAACACAGACGCGGAATGAAAAAGAGGACAAAAGCTGTAAAGATGGCATCCACCGACCTACCATCTTTTTACTGCCCCGATATAGAAACATCTCCGGTGCTTTCAGTGGAAGAGTCGGGGCATGCAGTAAAGGTGCTTCGGTTACAGATCGGATCTCAATGTAATGTGCTGGATGGAAAGGGGAGGATGTATACCTGTTCTCTTGCGGAAGCAGATCCCAAGGCTGCGGTATTGTCAATTAATTCCGTTATTCGGGAAGTTGATCCGAAAGAACTGCCGCGCTGTGTGATTTGTATGGCTCCTACAAAGAACCGCGATCGTACAGAGTGGTTTGTGGAAAAAGCGGTCGAATTGGGAGTAACGGATATTGTGCTTTTACAATGCGAGCGCTCCGAGAGAGAGAAAATAAGCATGGAGCGTCTTGAGAAGATAATGGTGTCTGCCATGAAGCAGAGTAGACATCTTGTCTTGCCATCAATTAGCATCGGTCTTTCCGTAGAGGACGTCTGCACTAAATGGACCAAGATAAATCAGAAGTTTATTGCTTATTGTGCGGAGACTTATCCTAAAAAAGAGATAGCTTCTGCTATGATAGCGGGAGTGGATAGCATAATAATGATAGGACCGGAAGGAGATTTTACAGATGCAGAAGTCAAAAATGCCGTAGAGTATGGTTACACTCCTGTCTCTTTAGGAGATTATCGTTTGCGTACGGAGACAGCTGCCCTTTACGCTCTTTCATCCTTCAGATTTATCAACGACAGAAAATAGTTTTAACTATATGGATATTTTCGTACTACTTACTATTCTTTTTGCGATTGCGGTGGTTGTTCTTCTTTATTTTTTGTCTGCCCTAAAGACAGAGAACAAATTTCTAAAGCAAACATACGAGGAAGAGAAGCTTCGTCAGGCAGACTTGAAGAATGAAGTAGAGAAAGGTTTTGCATCTGTTGCTCGTGAAATATTGGACGAGAAAGTAGAATCTTTAGAGAAAGGAAACAGAGCTACGGTGCAGGATATTCTTTCTCCTTTGAGCAAAGATATCCAGCAGTTTCGGCAACAAGTAGAGAATGTCTATGTCAATGAAGCGAAGGAAAGACATTTGCTTAAGGGTGTTATAGAAAACCTGATGGAGCAGAATAAAAGCATTTCGAAAGAGGCGAATAACTTGACACAGGCACTCAGAGGCAAGAATAAAGTACAAGGAGACTGGGGGGAAATGATTTTGGAACGTGTCTTGGAAGACTCCGGTCTTGTTCGTGGCAGGGAGTATGATCTGCAACATACGATATCGGAAGGTTCTGTGGTAATAAAGAACGAAAACACCGCAAGAGCCATGCGCCCTGATGCCATTGTGCACTATCCCCAAGAACGAGATGTGATAGTAGATTCAAAAGTGTCGTTGTCCGCTTATTATGATTTCTTTTCAGCAGAGACGGAAGAGGAGCGAAAAGATGCCATGAAGCGCCATTTAGCCTCTGTGAAGGGGCACATCAGGGAGTTGAGCACGAAGGATTATTCTCGTTATCACTCATCATCATTGGAGTTTGTTGTCCTGTTTTTCCCAAATGAAGGGGCATTCAACTTAGCATTGCAATTGGACCCGAATCTTTGGATGGATGCCTATAATAAGAAAGTGGTTCTTATGGGACCGCTCAATCTTATAGCAATGTTACGCTCTTTACTCGATTTGTGGAAGAAGGAGTATCAGATCCACAACATACAAGACATCGTTAAGGAAGCAAACAATCTCTATGATAAGTTTGTGGGATATGCCGAAAAGTTCAACCGAATCGGTTCTCAGATAGACACTTTACAGAAGACATACGACGAGGCCTATAATCAACTGACTACCGGGAAGGGAAATATTGTGAACCGATTAGAAAAAATGCGTAAGCTTGGTCTTTCTCCAAGCAAGTCTCTTCCGTCTAATATGCAAAAGCTTGATAATGGAAGCGACGAGAAAGATTCTTGATCTCATTGAACAACATAAGTCGGAAGATGCATATCTTCTCCCTATGCGTCTCAAGGGATTATCTCCTGAAGAACGATTATTGGTATCGCAAGGCGTGCTTTCAAAGCAGAAGATTCGTCATAAGTTACCCCAATGGTATGCTAATAAGGATATTTATATTCCCGACCCCACGATAGCAGAACAGGCATCTTCCCATATTACAGCGGAGGAGAAGTGCAAGTGGTTACACTCGTATGACCTTATTGTAGATCTTACCGGAGGATTGGGGGCAGATACTTTCTCTCTTTCGTCCAAATCCGAAGAACTTATTTACGTGGAACCATCACCGGAGAGGGCAGAAGCTTTTAGGCACAATGCTTGTGTGTTGGGAAAGAAAGTAGATATTTATAACACTACGGCAGAGGTTTTTATCCGGGAGACACTTCCGAACCTGGGTGCAGAACAGAAGAGTATTCTCTTTTATGCAGATCCGGATAGACGTCCCGATGGCGGAGATAAACGAGAACAAGATCCCCGTAACTGTCTGCCGGATATTCTTGAAATAGAGGCCTATCTTCGCACTCATTATCCATCTGCCCATCTTTTAATCAAGCTCTCACCGATAGTAGATATCTCTTTATTAAATACTCTTTTTGATTTTATCCCCAACATCTATGCCTTGGCTTTAGATGGAGAACTGAAAGAGGTTTGTCTTTTTTTTGATAGAAGTCGTACCGGATCTTCTCTGATTACAGCTATTCACCTTCATCACGATACATCTGACACCGTCACTAAGCCAAATGAGAAGAATTCGGAGCCATCTTTATTGGAAACATTAGAAGCGTTCAGATACATCTACATCACCAATCCTGCGCTTAGCAAAATCGGTATCGGTGGCACCGTTTGGGCAGATTAGCTGTTCAAAGTTGCATCTTCAACTCATCTCTACTTTTCTAAAGACCTGATACAGTTCCCCGGAAGAGTCTACGAAATACTCTGCGAACATTCGTGGGACAAAAGGACAATCAAATCTTTTGACGGCAAGTCTTATGGATTAATTACTAAGAACTTTGATCTCAAGGCAGAAGAACTGCGTAAAAAACTTAAGATCCGAGAAGGAGATTTGTTCTATCTTTTTGCTTTTAGAGATGCCGCAGGTAAGCGACGCCTCTTGGAAGCAAAGAAGATTACTACATTTAAGGGAAATGGAACAAATTAGAGTAATCTAATAGCTTCAAAAAAGCATAACTTTCTTTTGTTTTATGAGCTCAAAAATCGGTAAGAGTATCACCTATTAGGATATACTAGAAGGTTTGGATGCTCCGAGGCCTAATAAGAAAGTAAACTTGATATCGGATGAGCCTTGATTCTCCTTTGTGTTGTTCGGGTAAGCTCTCTAAGGGAAAGGGGGGGCTTCTAGCATCCTTTTATCTGCTGTCATAACCTATTTCTCATTCGTGTTACTAGTAATGATGATATTCTATAGAATAAGATGTGCAGATAAAATTCTATCTAAAAAATCTCCTTATAAAAACATCTTTTTCAGTGAACTACTTCTTAGAGCTCGGCAATATTTTAAAGTATTCGGATAGCATAGAAGTTTGGTCTAAAGCTCATTTTACGGCGTAAATAATATGGTGTAGGATATTGAGAGCATTAAAAATTTAGATTACATTTGCTTGTATATATTTTTCTATTTTGAGGTTCATAGCAAGTCTCTAATCTTTTCTGCTTCTTTTTGGAAAAGATATTAGAGCATTTTTGTGTTTGTCATTTTGCCTCTTTTCATGCTATATGTCCTATTGATACTATATTAATTGTGATGCGAAACTTTTCAGAAAGTTCCCGTGGCTATATTCAGTGATATTGTTAAATACGTTTCTTTCTTCTTTTTACTTTGTTAATAAGTTGAAATCAAGACTTGAGATGTAAGAATCAGGACTTAAATGCTGAAGGTCAAATCTTGCTTTGTTCCATTTCTCTCTTGATTCGTAGATTTTTCAAGGTTTAGAGTTTCTTTTTTTAGGATTCAGAGGATTTTGTAAACGGATTAACGACCTTAAAACTTCTGATGATTCGCCGATCTATTTTTATTGCTCATTTCCTTCGAGAAGATACACAGGTTTTTAAGAGAAAGACTAAACGTTTTTTTCTGAACTTTCAACAGCTTTGACTTTCAAAGACTGTAAAAAAGTAGAGCTACAAATCCGTGAGATTCGTAGCTCTACTTTGTATTTTTATCTGATCCTAAAGGGAAGAGTTATTTCTTCTTTTCTACTTTAGGTTTTGACTCAAATTTCTTCTTCTCTACTCTGTCTACTGCCACTTCTGTGTTTTCGACAGGAGGAAGTTGTGTTTCGTCTGTTATCTCTTCAAAGTAGGCAATGGTTTCTCCCTTCTTCACTACTTGACCTTGCTTTACAGCTACCTCACGGATACGACCCGAGATATTGACCTTTACATCTTCAGGATAACCCATTGGAGTCATAACAAAGCAAAGTTTAGAGCCCGTACGGTAAGCAGTGCCTTCCGATGGAGGAGTAGAGCCGTCTTGGAAGTCTACATCCCAGAATACTTGACCTGTTGCAGTTGCCGGAACAGCGATATATTTTGCTCTCTTGATCGCAAGAATGTCTTCAGCAGAGAAACCTTGCTTGGTCATCTCGGCATTGCGAGCTTTCTCAACCTCTTCGTTGAAACGTTGTTTTGCTACGCCGCTCTTGTAGTCTCTGTACTGACGATCATGCATTGCAAGCTCGAAGAGTTCTTCGTCATCTTGTCCGAAGTCCCATCCATTTTCTTTCATCTCTTGACGATAGGTGTCTAGAGCGTCCGGATAGTTGGATTGAGGGTCTGTATCTGAGAATTCTAATCCTTTCTCCTTAGCCAAAGCTATAATTTCCGGATCCAATTCTCCCGGAAGTCTTCCTGCTTTTCCAAGAATCATATCCCATGTATTTGGGTCTATTGCTTGCCATCTGCCTTCTCCACGCTCCATATTGTAGACATTCATCAAAGCAACATTCTTGACGTATTGAGAGAAAGGAGTTACCAGAGGAGGATAACCCAACTTCGGCCATACATATTCTACTTCGTTGAAGAGCTTCACCAACAAATCGTCTATTGAAAGCTCTTCTTTGCCTTCGTTTCTGAGGTACATATTTATACCGGAATGTACACCTTTGAGGTCAGCCATCATAGAACCCATCATACCGCCTGGTAGCCCACATCCTACCAAAAGTGATGAAGTATATTTATTGGTCGGGTCCATAAAGCAGCCGAGGAAGTCGTCCATAAACTCTTGAGTTAAGCTACGAGCCTTCATGTATGCGTTCATGTTAATCTCCGGAACATCATAGCCTGCATCTTTCAACATGGCTTGGATGGTGATCACGTCGGGGTGAACTTTTCCCCAAGATAGTGGCTCCATTGCCACGTCTATGATATCTGCTCCATTGTCGCACACTTCAAGCATAGATGCAACCGAGAATCCGGGACCTGAGTGTCCATGGTACTGAACGATGACATTTGGATGTTTAGTCTTGATAGACTTAACCAGACGACCCAGCATTCTGGGACGGCCAATACCCGCCATATCCTTCAGACAGATTTCCGGAGCACCGGCTTCGATAAGCTTATCCGCAATATCCGAATAATACTCAACGGTATGCACAGGAGAGTGGGTGATACAGAGGGTTGCTTGTGGTATCATACCTGCCTCCAATGCGTACTTGATGGAAGGAATGATATTTCTGACATCATTGAGTCCACAAAAGATACGAGTGATATCTACTCCTTGAGCCTTTTTTACTCGGTACATCAAACGTCTGACATCAGCCGGAACAGGATACATCCGTAGTCCATTCAGACCACGATCCAGCATGTGTGTCTGAATCCCTGCTTCATTGAACGGCTTTGTAAATGCACGAACTGCCTTATTCGGGTTTTCGCCGTAGAGAAGATTTACTTGTTCGAATGCACCACCATTGGTCTCTATTCTTGAGAAGCAACCCATGTCCACAATTACGGGAGCTATCCTGGCAAGCTGATCCAATCTTGGCTGATACTTACCTGACGACTGGAACATGTCGCGGTAAACTAAACTAAATTTGATTTGTCGTTTCATATATTACACTGATGTTATACTACTGTACGTAAAGATACAAAGTTAGGTAGACACAACAAGTATATTAAGAGAATTTTTTCTGTTATCTATAACAATTTTGCCGCTTTCTCACTTAGGAGACTTCGCTCTCCCTTTTCCAAGTGTACGTGAGCAAAAAATTCTTGACCTGCCATCCTGTCTATCATATAAGACAATCCGTTACTTTTAACGTCCAAATAAGGAGAGTCTATCTGATAAATGTCTCCTGAGAAAATAATCTTTGTGCCTTCTCCTGCACGTGTGATGATTGTTTTTATCTCTAATGGTGTCAGGTTTTGAGCCTCGTCTATGATGCAGATAACGTTACTGAGACTTCGACCTCTGATATATGCCAGAGCCTCCACGGAGATAAAGCGGGATCTGAGAAGCTCATCTATTTCCGAATTGGAGCCATGACGTTGTCCTGTGACATCTTTTATGACGTTTATGTTGTCGAATATCGGTTGCATATAAGGCTCAACTTTAGCTTCATATCCTCCCGGTAGAAAGCCTATATCTTTATTGGATAGGGATACAATAGGACGAGCAATGAGGATTTGTTTAAATTTTCGTTTTTGTTCTATCGCAGAAGCTATGGCAAGGAGAGTCTTACCTGTTCCGGATGTTCCCGTGATGGCAACAAGAGAAAGGGTATCATCGTTCAAGATATCAAAGGCAAATTGTTGCTCAATATTTCGAGGTTTTATCCCGGCATTGACACTGAATTCCACAGGCCAAAGTGTTGGATCTTCGCCATGTGTTCGGCAGAGAAGGGGAGTATCACCTCTCTTTTCACGGAGTTCGAAGCAGGAGTTTGGAAGAATCTTTTTGCCCCTTGTAGACATTACGTCTCGTACCGTAACTACCTCCTTTTGTGCTACACGTGCCAAAATATCGGGTTTTGTAAGTACTCGCCAAATATGCTGCTGCTCCACGTGATGAATATTTTCTACTCTACCACTCTTATAATCTTCCGATTGAACTCCGAAAGCAAGAGCTTTCAAACGAAGATTTGCATCTTTGCTGACAAGTATTGTCTTCGTGTCCGGTTCGCTTTTTGCAACTGCTATTGCTATGGAAATAATGCGATGATCCGGTGTGTTTTGTACAAGTGCATCATGAAGTTTGGGATCTAAGTTGGTGTCTACAACCACATAAAGTCTTCCCATATCCTCTCCTAAGGATACTCCCTTTGTTATGTCTTCTTTCGAAGCAAAGCGATCAAGTGTACGTATAAACTGTCTTGCGTTATAGTTGAGTTGCTCATTTCCTTTTTTGAATCCGTCCAACTCTTCTACGACAGTGATGGGAATATAAATATCATTCTCTTGAAACTTCTTTAAACATTCGGAATCGTGCAGAATCACGTTGGTATCCAAAATAAAGTTCTTTCTGGTATTCGGTTGCATAATAGTGATACGCCTAAGGCGATATTTATAGTTAATATATAGCTCTAACAAATATACAAAATATTCTAATCTGTGTTTGTTGAGAGAAAAAAGAGAAGCCCCTAAGCATTCTTAATGTTTGTGCTTAGGGGCTTTTCTTTGGTTATTTATTCCCACTCGATAGTTGCGGGTGGTTTGGAACTTATGTCGTAGACAACTCGATTTACTCCACGTACCTTGTTTATAATTTCGTTAGAAACCTTTGCAAGGAACTCGTAAGGGAGATGAGCCCAGTCTGCAGTCATGGCATCTGTGGATGTTACTGCTCTGAGAGCAACAGTATTTTCATATGTACGTTCATCTCCCATGACTCCGACAGACTTAATAGGAAGAAGAATTACCCCTGCTTGCCAAACCTTATCGTACAATTCATATTCTCTTAGCATGCTGATGTAGATATCATCTGCGTCTTGGAGAATTCTTACTCTCTCAGCATCTATGGCTCCAATTATACGAATACCTAAGCCGGGACCGGGGAAAGGATGACGATGAATGAGGTGAGGTCTCATACCTAACTCTAAACCCACTCGACGAACTTCATCTTTGAACAGAGTTCGAAGAGGCTCTACAAGTTTAAGTTTCATCTTTTCCGGAAGTCCTCCCACATTATGATGACTCTTTATTACTGTACCGGTTATGGAAAGAGACTCTATGACATCCGGATAGATTGTTCCTTGTCCCAACCACTTGACATCGTCTATCTTATGCGCTTCACGGTCAAAAACATCAATAAAGCCTTTTCCTATAATCTTACGCTT
>JAUMWS010000104.1 GCA_030529525.1 Porphyromonas sp.
TTAGAAGCATTGTTCTTTTAGAATTGAACCTCCGGAGCAACATCTGCTCCCTCTCTGGATTCAAAAAGAGGCTTTACATCAAATCCAAACATCTTTGCAACTAAGTTTTTAGGAAACTTCCGGATGTATTGATTATAGCTTTTAACAACCTCGTTGAAGCGAGCTCGCTCCACAGTAATTCTATTTTCTGTCCCCTCCAACTGTACCTGAAGCATCTGAAAATTCTCATTTGCTTTTAAATCCGGATATGCTTCGACAGAGACAAGAAGTCTACTCAATGCACTTGAAAGCTCTCCCTGCTTCGCCATAAACTCTTCCATATCTTTAGCCGTCAAGTTATTGGGATCTACCTTGACTTGAGTTGCACTTGCTCTTGCTTGGATAACACTTTCCAGAGTGCTTTTTTCATGATTAGCGTATCCCTTCACCGTATTTACCAGATTAGGTATAAGGTCTGCCCTTCTCTGGTAGACATTTTCCACTTGTCCCCATGATGCTTTTACCTCTTCGTCCAATACAACCATTCTGTTATACTGACCTCCAATTAAAAATGCAAGAACCCCTAATACTACTATTACGACAATTAATGTTTTGGATCGTTTCATATTTGTTCCGTGTTTTGTTTAAACAATTTCTATAGCAAAGATAACCCATATTTTTCAATTATTTGACTGCCAAACAGGAAGCAATCTATTAGCAAAAAATAACATTATTTACATTTAAAGAGAAGATGTCTGTTTCCCAATAGTTTAAGATTTAGAGGGTAAAATAGATTACTACAAAGCAACTACTTACCCTTAATACCTTGTCTCTAAGGAGCATTAAAAAAAGCAACAGAACGGTCGTTTTTTTTTCTTCTTTATTTTCCCAAACTTTGCATTTGCGGAAAGCCAAAAGTCTTGGCTCAGATGATAAAACTATATCAGAAGAATGAACCATATTCTCCAACAAGTTTGGCAGCAATGCCTCACCTATATCAGTGAAGAGATCAGCTCTCCTTCGGATTATTCCCGTTGGTTTGCGCCGATCGTTCCTGTTAGTTTGGAGGGTAAAAAGCTCACTTTAAGATTGCCTTCTGAGCTTCATTTTGATCATATAGAAAAGCAATATAGAGATCCTTTCAAGAGGTCTCTTGAAAAGTATATCGGAAAGAATTTTGAACTTGAATACGAGATATTCGAAGAGGTTGCTGTACCCAAATATTCACCTGTTAAGGTGGATGTACAAGCGATAAGCTCTACTGTTAAAAATTCCGATAATATTCAAAAGCCTTCCTTTAAAACGAATCTTGAACCCCAACTCACGTTTGATTCCTATATTTACAGTGATTCAAACTTGATGGTCTATAATGCGGCTCAAGCCATTATTGCTAATCCGGGAAGTTCGTTATTCAATCCTCTATTCATTTATGGTGCTTCGGGTGTGGGGAAAACGCACATCTTACATGCCATCGGCAATGCTATTCTTAAGTCTCATCCTGAGAAGCGTGTTGTTTATGTCTCTGCACACATGTTCAAGTTGCAGTATGTGGAGGCATCTTATAAGAGGAAGCGCCCGGAAGACTTCATTCAGTTTTATCAAAACATGGATATCCTTCTTTTGGACGATGTCCAAGAGCTTAAGGATGCAGTGAGTACTCAAAGTGCATTTTTCCAGATCTTCAATAATCTTAGGGCATTGGGACGCCATATTATTATGACATCCGACCGTCCGGCGGTAGATCTTGACGGACTTGAAGAACGTCTTTATACAAGAATGAAATGGGGTCTTACTGCAGAGATAGAGCGTCCGGATATTGAACTAAGGAGAAAAATCCTGACTCGTATGATGGATCAGTACAACATTTCACTGCCTCAAAATGTATTTGATACCATTGTTGAATCTACATCCCAGAATGTACGGGATTTGGAAGGAGTGGCTAAAACGCTGTTTGCTCACCATACTATGAGCTTCAAACCGATTTCTATGGAGCTTACCACGAAGATATTGAAGCAGCATGTTAAGTATGAGAAAAAGAGCATCACTATTCAGGATATCGTTAATGCTGTCTGCTCTCATTTCGATATAGAACCCCATCTTTTACGTCAGAAATGCCGGAAACGTCAAATCGTTTTATCCAGACAGATTGCGATGTATCTCTGCAAGGAGATGACGGATAACTCTTTTTCGGTTATCGGTTCGGAAGTAGGCGGACAAGATCACTCCACTGTTATTTATGCTTGTAAGAGCATAGAAAATCTATTGAGCACAAATGCTCAAAATATATCGGAGGATATTTCAGCTATTAAGTCCTCATTAGTATAAAAGAATAATCCTTTTCTTACAAAATATAAAGGCTTCCCTGTATTGGGAAGCCTTTTTTCTTATATGAAAACCATAAAAATATCAATAACTGTATCTTATCTGTTAAATCTTATCTACCATCCTAGCTGTTTTGCTATTTATGACTACATTTGCGGCTGTTCCTCAATTGTATTTAGAAAAATAACAGATAGTAATTATGATTAGAAAGATTGCGACAATAGTTGCATTAGCCCTTGTTTTGGCCTCTTGCGACGGCAGTAACAAAGACGTAAAAAAGCCCAAAACAGATCCGGATACACAGCCAAAAGTATATAAGAATCTCATATCTAAGGTAGAAAGATACTTGAATAAAAAACTTATAGGAGAGACTTTGTATGAATACGATGAAAACAACAAAGTTGTAGGGATTACTAATATCCAGTTAATCGATGGAAAAACGAGTCTGAAGACTACGGTTACCTATCCGAAGGACAGAATCCTTATTAAAGAAGAGGTCGCTCCTAAAGAGCAAAGTAACCTCTCTGCTCCAACAGAGTATGAAATCATACTCAACTCCTCAAAGAAAGTTAAGCTACAAACGAAAACTTTACACTTTAGCAGTGAAAATGTGGAGCATCGGGTAGAAGAGGACTTCCTGTACAACCAAAAGGGTCAGCGAATAAGCCGAAAGACTCCTGCCTTTGAAGCCGTCAAACAGACATGGGAAAAAGACAACTGTATTCAGGAAGATCGTATAGAGTATCCGAGAGAATCCGGCAAAAACAGCTCTTCTGTGTTCTATTCTTACACAGATAACAAAAATGATAATACCTATCCGGATCTTAACAGTATTTGGACTTCAATACCTTCCATTGAATCTCTTTTTGCGGACGAGCTGGGTATTAGATCTGCTAATTTGGTAAAGCGGATAGAGTATACAAGACCTAATATTCCGACATCCAACTTCTCTTATGAGTTTGATAAAGAGGGACGAGTCATAACAGTCAGGATAGACAGAGAGGGTACAACGATCAAATATTTTCCATCCATTTACCGAATAAGTTATAAAGAGTAGGCCGAACAAAATAAAGTTCAAATTCTTTTCAGATTTGCACCTTATATTTGCACCTAATAATTTGTAACACCTAAAAAAACACTTCAAACATGAAAAAGATTATTACCCTTTTGGCGATTATTATAGCTGCTACAACTTTTCACTTAAGAGCAGACTATGAAAAACCTACTACTTTTGAGAACCTGCCTAAACAGGCTAAGGAATTCATCACTAAGTATTATAGTGCCAAAGAAGTGGTGCAAGTATACGTAGAAAAAGGCATTCTAAACACCAGTTACGACGTCATCTTGGAAAATGGTTGTAAGATAGAGTTCAATAAGAATGGCGAATGGAAAGAGATTTCAAGCAAAAGAGCTCCTATTTCGCTCGCTATTGCTCCTCGCCCTATTCAAGACTACGTAAAGAAGAATTACCCCAACAGAGACCTTGTGGGCATTGAGAAAAAGTCGAGAGGTCGTTATCAGATTGATTTATCGAACGGATTGGAAATCGAATTTGACTCTAAATTCAGACCAAGAGAGGTGGATGTAGACTAATCTGCTCCCCTATTAAAAATGTGGTTATAGACCCGATGAGAAGATAACAAACTCTTCTTATCGGGTCTCTTGTTTTTAGTACCGAAGATTTTCAACCCTTTTATAATTCTCATCTGACGGCTTAAAAAGTTTTATTGAACCTGTAAACATCTGCAAAGCAAAACATGGGTTCTTCTCTTCAAGAGTTGATGTGTAAAAATCAAGACATGATTTCCACGGATTAAGCCTCGATTTATAGTTTTTATCCGGTTTAAAATAGGGACTGAATACGTCAAAACTATCTTTTGAATATGCTTCCAATAAAACTTTAACTCCATTTTTTTGCCGATAAATTGGTTTATAAAATAAACCTACTTACATTTGCAGTGTAGAAGAAGTTTATTGAGCCGTAAGGACAAGGGACTTCATTCGCAGAAACAAGTGTTATTCTTAGTGCATTAACCTAATAGATCACTCT
The DNA here is from genome assembly GCA_030529525.1 of Porphyromonas sp. Taxonomy (GTDB): domain Bacteria; phylum Bacteroidota; class Bacteroidia; order Bacteroidales; family Porphyromonadaceae; genus Porphyromonas_A. The sequence continues at coordinate 4,352 of JAUMWS010000104.1, forward strand.
TTATTAGTTATGAAAGATGTAAAGTTGAATGAGAAAGAGAGTTTGGCTCTTATCTCTCAAATGATTTTAGAAACACAGCAGAACCTCTGACTGGGACAGTGGAATAAGTTTTTATTTTACGGGTATGCATCTGCGATAGTAGGTATTGGAGTATATTTCTGCTTCAAGTTTACCTCAAGCCCTATATCGTATCTTTTGTGGCTTATCCTGCTGCCACTTTTTCTCTTGGCCGCTCTATTCTCAAGAAGACATCCGCCCAAAGCAGTTTCTTATTTAGAAAAAAGCATCAAGTCCGTTTGGATTGTTATCAATACACTATTCTTTCTCTCTTTGTTTATTCTCTGTTTGGTTTATGCTCTATCTTTCGTAGAGGTGCTATACTTTACACTTATGGCTCCTTTGAGTTTAATGTACGTTGCCATCGGCTGTGCCATTACGGGAGTGCTTCTTAAGGAGAAAATTGTGATTTGGACATCGGGGTTTTCTTTTGTATTGGGCGTTTATATCCTTATGATGCTCTACTCCACTCATCTGTTTCAGAACTACTTTAATCTTCTTTTGTCCCTCTCCTTTATCTTCATGTTGATATTGCCCGGACATATAGTCAATGCCAAAGCCAAGCGTGAATTATGATAGAATTAGACCCTCTACTGCATTCTCAACTTCGCCTTGCCATCATCTCCATTTTGATGAGTATAGATGAGGCCGACTTTGTTTTTCTTAAAGAGAAGACAGATGCAACCTCCGGCAATCTGAGTATTCAGTTGGAAAAGCTCTCACAAGCCG
>JAUMWS010000105.1 GCA_030529525.1 Porphyromonas sp.
CTTTTCTCCGAAACCTTTAGTGCTTTCTCCAATACTTCAAATGAATGCTTTCAAAAGATCCAAAATTCCTGTTAGTTTACTCGGCTAAATAGGGATAATCAGCCAAATCATGGCATGAAATAGAAAAATCGAAGTTTGAACGGAGCAAAGCAACTCTTGAAGAGAACGAATAGAGGTGCGATGTTGAGAATTTGAAAGATTCGGTCTTTTTACCAAACGGGTTAAGCCTCAACTCTTTTACCGTTTAAGACAACATACATCGTCCCCGAAAGCAAACCGAAGAAGGTATAAAACAAAAATCTGCAAGCTCCGTCCGCCTGTAAAGGCAGTACGAGCTTGCAGATTTGTTCTAAGTCAATTAATAACCGGATACCGAAATCCGAATGGGTGTCTGTATTTCCCTCGGTTATTTTCGGTTTTTCTTCTTACTTCTTAAGATAAGCAGTAAGCATCCAAACCAGTTTTTCCTGATCTTTAAGGTACTCTGAAATAAGACCTACGGTAGTGTCGTCTCCGTTTTCAGCAGCCAAAGCAAGTATCTCTCTTTCGAGCTTTATGAAAAGTGAGATAGATTCGAGCACTTGCTCTACGATATCGCTCTCTTTGCTCACCTTTTCGGCTTGCTTAAGTGTAGCCAAAGACTCGATGTCCTTGAATAGACGCACCGGAGTACCGCCAAGTTGAAGGATGCGTTCTGCCACTTCGTCTATGTTTTCTGCCAATCCGTCGTACATCTTCTCAAGCTGTTCGTGAAGGACGAAGAACGAGCTGCCTTCTACATGCCAGTGGAATGCTCTAAGGTTGGAATAATAAACGTGGAAGTTTGCAGTAAGTTTATTTAGTTTTTCTACCGCTGAAACAGCGTAAGCTTCATTCAAATGAAGATAATTTGTTGTTTTCATCTCTGTAATTGTTTTTTAGTTATCATCTTGTCTTGTAATGCAAAGATAGAAATATCTTTTGCCCTCGACAACAGACATAATCTATAAGAGTATAGACAAAACCTAAAACTCGCTCGTAAAGTGAAAACGGATATCCGGAAAGTCTTGTCGAGCCATCTGTAAGACGTATGGAGAGTCTGCCAGATAGACGTCTCGCCCTTCCCGGTCGGTCGCCATGTATTGCGCTTTTCGTTTCTTGAAGTTGTCGAGCGTGGCGGGATTGTCGCTCTCTATCCAACAAGCCTTATAAAGGCTGACAGGCTCCCAGCGACACTTCGCCTGATATTCATGCAACAACCTGTACTCTATCACTTCAAACTGCAACTGCCCTACGGTTCCAATAATCTTCCGACCATTGAACGTGCTCGTGAAAATCTGAGCTACTCCTTCTCCCATAAGTTGCTCAACACCTTTCTGAAGCTGCTTGGTACGCATCGGATCTGCATTCTCAAGATACTTGAACATCTCGGGCGAAAAGCTTGGCAAGCCCTTGAAGTGGAGTATCTCTCCTTCCGTGATGGTGTCTCCTATTTGGAAATTCCCCGTATCGGGTAGACCTATAATATCTCCTGCGAATGCCTCGTCCACGGTCTCCTTTTTCTGCGCCATGAATGCGGTCGGACTACTGAAGCGAAACTGCTTTCCCACAAAACGCATATGGGCATACGGCTTATTCCGTTCGAATCGACCGGAACAGATCTTCAAGAATGCGATACTGCTCCGATGGTTAGGATCCATGTTGGCATGTATCTTAAAGACAAATCCGGTGAGGGGTTCCTCGTAAGGATCCACGGTGCGCTCTATCGCATCTATCGGACGAGGAGAAGGGGCAAGACGGACAAAACAGTCGAGCAGCTCTTTCACTCCAAAGTTATTAAGCGCAGAACCGAAAAACACGGGAGCCACTTTTCCCGCAAGATAGGCTGTTTCGTCAAGAGAGGGATAGACTTCGGACAGAAGTTCCAAATCGTCACGAAGCTTGTCTGCCTGTGCTTCCGAAATGTGTCGGGTAAGTTCGTCCGACAACAAATCTTCTATATGAACGCACTCCGTTACCTGTTGCTTGCTCGGTTTGTAGAGATCCAGTCCGCCGACATAGCGGTTGTAGACACCTTTGAAACGCTCTCCGGAATCTATCGGCCACGTTTGAGGAGATACGGCGATACCCAACTCTTCTTCTATTTCATCCATCAAATCGAAAGGATCTCGCCCTTCACGGTCCATCTTATTGATAAAGACCATCACCGGCGTATGGCGCATACGACACACTTCCATAAGGCGACGCGTCTGCTGCTCGACCCCTTTGGCAGAGTCCACAACAATAATCACACTATCCACTGCAGTAAGTGTGCGATAGGTATCTTCGGCAAAGTCTTGGTGACCGGGCGTATCTAAGATATTCACCTTATATCCTTCGTACTCGAACCCCATAACGGAGGTGGCAACAGATATACCCCGCTGCTTTTCGATCTCCATCCAGTCGCTGGTTGCACTCTTCTTTATCTTGTTGCTCTTTACTGCGCCTGCTATATGTATGGCACCACCAAAGAGAAGGAGTTTTTCTGTGAGCGTCGTCTTCCCTGCATCAGGGTGAGAGATGATGGCAAAAGTGCGACGACGTTTTATTTCTTCTATATAAGACATCTGTGTAATATTCGTCAAAAAAAGGAGATAAGGCTGTAACGAACAGATCTGCTCCTCCAACCTGTCGGGCTTTGTCTACTCTTGATTGTAGACTTTCTCTAATGAACTTTTCCAGTCGTGTACCGAACCGGGAAGTATAGCTTCTATCTTTTGAGTATCGAGTACGCTGTAAAGAGGGCGTGCGGCTATTGTTTCATAGTCTTTCTGCAAGCAACTCTCCATTGGCAACGATGCTGTTTTAGGATCCAAATCCAAAATCGCCCGAGCAAAATCGTATCGAGAGACAGCCCCTTTGTCTGCAAAGTGATAGAGTCCGAACGGTATCTTTCCCTCCTTGGAGTTGATACGCAAAAGAATACGTATGATAACATCGGCAAGGTTCAGCACAGAAGTCGGACTGCCAACCTCATCGGTAACAAGGCGCAACTGCCCCTGACTCAAAGCCAAACGGCGTATCTTGGTATAAAAGTTATTGCCATAAGAGGAGTAGAGCCACGATGTGCGAATGATGTAAGAGCGTGGACAGCGTTCCTGAACCCCGACCTCTCCTTCATGCTTACTCTTTCCGTACGCATTGCATGGCGCTACAGGATCTTCTTCTTTTAATGGTGAAGAAGCAGGTTCTCCATGACCGAATACATGGTCTGTGCTGATGTGTATCATAATCTTACCTTTGTTATGACACAACTCAGCCAGGAAGCGGGGAACTTCACAATTGATACGATGCAATTCGTCCGGGTTATTTTCCGCTCCGTCTACCGATGTAAAAGCCGCTGCATTAAGTATCACATCCGGCTTGTAAAGGTCAAAGAAGCGCTGTACGTTTGCTCTATCGCTCAGTTCTATCTGGTCTCTCGTCGTCGGTAGCCACTCTATCCGGTCATTCGGAGAGTAGTTGCGCATGATTGCATTACCGAGCTGACCGGCGGCTCCGGTCAACCATACTCTTATTTTTTTCTTTGTTCTACTCATATCGGCTACAAAAATACAAAAAGATAGGGATATCTATGCGACTTTCAGTGTCTCTTTTTACACGAAATCAGATTCGGGATAAACTCATTATTAGACAGTTGCATCGAAAACAGAGAAATACTATCTTTGTAAAAACCTTTAAGACTATGGCTACAATATTAGAAATCCCACCTCAAGAGGTACAAGAGAACCTCAACATCCTTAAAAGAGACTTAGACGAAAAAATCCCTTCTAAAAAGCTGGATAGAAACCTGCTCATTGCCAGCTGGAATATTCGTGGATTTGGGAACTTAACGAGAGAATGGATGAGTACAGAGAAGGACAATCCGAAACGAGACCTCCATTCCGTGCTCTGCATTGCCGAAATCCTTAGAAGATTCGACGTCATTGCCGTGCAAGAAGTAAAAGCGAATATCCGGGCATTAAGAGATACACTGAAAGTGTTGGGCCCTGAATGGTCTATGATTCTGACCGATGTCAATAAAGGCGATGCCGGAAATGGGGAGCGCATGGCGTATCTATTCGATACCCGAAGAGTAAATCTTTCGGGGCTTGCCGGCGAACTTGTAGTCCCCGATCAGTGGAGAACAGGAAGCAAAGAGAATGTAATGGTAGAACAGTTCGTTAGAACTCCTTACGCTGTCAGCTTCAGATCCAAAAATCAGACCTTTATTCTCGTTACCTTGCACGTCATCTATGGGAAAAAGTCGAAGGATAGACTTGGAGAGCTGAAAGGAATAGCCCAATGGCTATCCTCTTGGGCAAAAAATGTCAATGCCTATCATCAAAACCTTATCGTATTGGGCGACTTCAATATAGATGCTCGAGGCGATCTGCTGGACAAAACATTTCTATCGGAAGGGCTGTATGTTCCGGAGGCTTTGCAGAATAAAGAGGTAACCCGTTCCATATTCGATGAGACGAAGTTTTACGATCAGATCGCATGGTTCAACGGCAAGAACGGAGAGCCCAGACTCTCTTTGGAGTTTATGCAGGGCGGTAATTACGACTTCGTTCCGACCGCTCTAAACAACAGAGGACTAACGAAACAAAAACTCTCTTTCATGATCTCCGACCACTATCCGCTGTGGGCAGAGTTTAAACTCTAAATCTTCGGCCGAAAAATATAAAAGTACCACCCGGCACACTCTTCTCGAAAGGGGATGTCGGGTGGTACTTTTATATAAAAACGAAAGCCAAACTCTCTGAATACGGAATCTGTTCTTCAATATCTCTTGATCTCTTAACCTGCCCCAACAAGACCCAAAAATCTAATATACAATCAGATAAAAGAAAACGTCTTCTTTCAAACTTTTTTCCTTTCGGTCGGATTTAAGGCTCGTTTTACGCATAATAGAAGTTAAATACAAGCACCCTAATCGTAAATATTCTCTAACACTAAAAATCGGATCAAAAAGAGCAAAAACAGAACAAAAGCAGCTAAAATACTAATAACCAACGATGTAAACAAAAATTCTTAACCCGTTTATTGAATCCGGTAAACGGGTTAAATGAAATCGGTAAACGGGTTCATTGAAAAAT
>JAUMWS010000106.1 GCA_030529525.1 Porphyromonas sp.
CGGCTATCTTCGTCGACTGAAGATTGAGTGAGTTTTTATCGTTTTCTTCAAGGATGGGGATGGTTATATACCCGGATTCATTGAACAAATTAAATTTGGAAAATACGGCAATGGTACTCTCTTCCGTGATTTTTCCATTTTTTTCAAAGTCTTTCAACAGAAGATCCAGTTGTCGGGTATTTGAAATAAAAGGTCTTATCCTTGAAAAAGCACCCTCGCTCCAGTTGATTTTGAGAGAGTAACCCTTGCTTGACAGACTATTAGTACCGCAATAAAAATCTCTTTTAGGGTAAAGTGTCCAAAACTCACCGCTCCACAGAGGTTCTTTCATGGAGAGTTCTTTTTTTCTGATAGCTCCTCTCTCCTCCAAACACTCCCATACCAGTCCATCAATAACATACGAGAAAAGAATACTATATGAATTCCGCTCTCTTCCTTCACTCTTCAGCAGCTTCACAAAATCGGTAACATCTTTCCCGATTTTGCCTGCCAAAGCCTCCGAAAGCTCCTTAGAATAGTTGCGCAGTTTCAGGGTTTGCAGGCTGTCCAATATTATCATATTGGTTTGGAATTTGTTTTTGTTGTTTCGGATCAACTTCCAATCTGCAAGCAGTTGCAGCTGACTGTACGTGAACTTAATATTGAGAGAATCCAACGCTTTAATGGTGTGTGGCTCTCTTAAAGCGAGAAGGATTTCCCAATTGTTGTCAAGACGGACAATGTTATTGGGTGTGCCTTTGGAAGTGATGCAGTAAGCGATACTTTCGTTATGAACAAACGAGTTGAATCTACTGTTTTGAGCTTTCATCGTAGCAACCGATAATACCGGTAGTGCTACACTTATCCAAAAAGATTTCATCATACCTGTTAAATCTGTTATTTCATAATTTACCCTCTTAAGGAGAGGAGAGAAACTTCTTTCATCCTGCTTGCTAAGGTACTTAATATTTCTTTCTGTTATACTTTTATGCTCAAATTGTTGTATTCGATCTATATGATTGGGATCAGAAAGTGCCAGCCCGTACAAAATATGCGATATCTCGGACCATTACGGCAAAGTTTGTCCGGAGTTGTTATCTTTGCCTTCAGAGTTCGGAGTATAATATACATCAAGCAGATCCATGCCCCAACTAATATCCATACGGGATTTTCCCCCGAATATTACGGAAAGCAGTTTCACCTCCTCTTTTTATACCATTTTTCTTTTTGAGAAAAGTGCCACGTTTATGGTAGATGGTACGGATTATAAGACCGAAGAAAATACGGTGTTATTCCTGTCGCCTTACCAGAGTTTGGTATGGTTGGAACTTCCGCAGAAGTATCGGCTACTCTCTTTTCATGGAGACCTCTACTGCATTGAGTATCATAAGTACGAGGTGGCTTGCAATGGATTGTTATTCAATAACGCTTATCTGACACCCTATGTAAAAGTCTCAAACCCTCTTTTGCTCTATCTCTTTGGACTTACAGAGCGGATTGCGGAAGAGCAACAGAGAGATAAGGAAGAACTTCCATTTACCTCTTCTATCATAAAAACCTATCTCCAGCTTCTGCTTGCTCTTTGTAGCAGACATAAAGATGCTTTGGAGGGACTTCAGAACAGCGTTATGGATAGACAGGCACTTCTGTTTGAGCAGCTGTTGGAAAAGCACCATCTTTCCGAGAGGAGAGTTATATTTTATGCCGGAGAGGTGGGTGTCTCTCCCGAAGTATTGAGCAGAAAGAGCAAGCAAGCCTTCGGGAAAAGTCCTACGAAACTGATACAAGACCGTGTTATCATTGCTGCCAAAAGACTTCTTCACCTTACGGATAAGAGTATTAAGGAGATTGCGCTGACGCTTAACTTCCAAGATGAATTTTACTTTAGCCGCTATTTCAAAAAGGCGACCGGGCTCTCTCCAAAGCACTTCAGGGATGAAGTCGGTATCTCTATCGTTACTCCGCCTCAGCCTCCTCACTGAACATCGAAAACTCTTTCTTGTTCAACTTCCTGACCGGATAAGTATCAAATCTATCCATGTTAATGTCATATTTATCCATTCCCTGCCTCACTAAAAAGCTTGAACTTTGCAGTGTAAACAGTTAAATAAAAAGTTGATATGAAAAAGTTGATAGAACAAATCTTTGAAAGGTCAGGTAAAATTATTTTGAGCTTGGAGCGTCCATTCTTTAATTTCATGCGAATATCCATCTTTGTGGTGATGGCGTGGATTGGAGGGCTTAAAGCTTGCCAGTACGAGGCCGATGGTATTGTCCATTTCGTGAGCAACAGCCCTTTTATGAGCTTCTTCTATACAAAGTCGAACAGCTATGTGGAGAATGAAAAGGGAGAGATGGTCAAGGAGTATACACTGCATAAAAATCCCGAAGGAAAGATGGTGCAGAAGAATATAGACTGGCATAAGGCAAACGGAACATACCCTTTCTCCTATGGTTTGGGGACTATGATTGTTCTGATCGGGCTGTCTGTCCTTTTGGGGATTTGGTTTCCCAAGATTGGACTGATAGGAGGATTGCTGACCTTTGGTATGTCCATTGTTACACTTTCATTTCTTATAACCACTCCGGAGTCTTGGGTTCCCAATCTGGGAGGAGACTTGCCAACGCCTCATTACGGCTTTCCGTACTTGTCGGGAGTGGGAAGGCTCGTTATCAAAGACATTATCATGAGTGCCGGCGGACTGCTTGTGGCTTTAGATGCTGCTCGCAGGTTCGTAAAGCGATAACTTTAGATTTACGGTTTCCATACCGAAACAGGGTGCGTCATACAATACATGGCGCACCCTGTTTTGGTATATTCTCGAATGAGCGAATACTCTCTTTTTGAGATTAAACCTATTCGTAAGACTTTTTGAACGGGCATAAAAGATGCTCTTATCCCGTATCTTTTATGGCATCAAGGCACGATCTCCAAGCATCGCGCCTTGATGGGCTCTTTTCAAGACTCGATTTTTCCCATTCAAGTCTTGATTCCCGATTTTGAATCTGTTCAAGCAGAATTGTATAGCCGTTAGGACGCTTTTTTGTAAACCGATAGACAAACTTTCAATCCTCCAATGGCGAAAGTGCCGGGCTATTTACTCTTCTGTTTGTTCGCAAAAGCTTCTATCCGCCGACAAGCCAAATCCGCACTGATAACAGCCATGGGCAACCCCGCTCCCGGTATCGTGGATGCACCTGTATAGAATAGATTGGCAAACTTTTCATCAAAGTTTGCAGGACGGAAGCCTCCTATCTGCAACATCTTATGAGACAGACCCAAACCGCTTCCCTGATAGAGATTGAACTCTTGCTCCCACTCTTGAGGCGTATAGATGGTGCGGGATACAATCATAGAGGGTATATCCACTTCGATTCTGTTGGAAAAGTCTTCAAGAATACTGTCTACGATTTCGTCTCTATCATTCCACTCTTTTTTGTACTGCAGGTTCGGCACGGGACAGACAAAGAACAAACTTTCGCATCCTTCGGGTGCGCAGCTGTCGTTGTGCTTGGAGATGACATTGACGTAGTAGTAGGGCTTCTGAAGCGTATCGGGATTTTTGAGGATGTTGTTGGCGTACTCTTCATAGTTGGTACCGAGAAAGTAGTTGTGCTGGTTGAGCTGAGGCAGTTTGCCCTTAATACCTATATAGAAGGTCAGATACCCCATGGTCCACTCCTTTTTAGCCAGTCTCTGTTCGCTGTATGCTTCTCTGCGAAGCACTCTACCTCTGAAAAGGGCAGCATCGGCATTGCACAGGAAGATATCGGACTCGAACCTGTTTCCATCCTGATCCACTACGGAGGAGAGTTTGTCTCCATTGTAGACTGCATCTTTAATCTCTGTATTGAACCGGAAAGAGGCTCCGCTCTTTTCCAATTCCGAAACAAGCCCCCGAACGATATTATACATTCCTCCCTTTATATTGTAGTAGCCATCGTGGCTAAACTCCGTATATGAGAGAAGGCTGTATATCGCCATCGTATCGAACGGAGTACGACCAAGGAAGAAAGCTACCAGAGAGATAATCTGTTGCGCTTCTTTCGATGAGAAATGCTCCTTGACGTGAGACCAGAATGTCTTTAGAAGAACCGGAATATGGCGCGGATTAACCTGCATCAAGGTGGTAATGTAGTCGAACAGATTATCAAAGTTGTTGCGGATGACTATATCGAAAGTATCCTCGAACAGCGCTTTCGACTTTTTGAGATACCGCTCCATCTTTGCCTCAAAGTCGGGTTCTACTTCCTTAAACTGTTCGGCAAGACGTTTTGTGTCTTTATAGAGATGATAGGTTTTGGTATCGCCTCTGAAGTTTACCGAATAGAGCGGATCCAGTTCGACAAATTCAAACGGCAGCTCAACACCGCATTTCTCCATAAACTCCTTGAACACATAAGACATACTAAAGAAACTGGGGCCGGTATCGAAAGTAAAACCATCTTTTTGGAGCTGGTTCAGCCGTCCTCCGGGCTTGCTGTTTTTTTCGATAAAGGAGACTTCATAGCCTCGTTTGGATAGTAGAAGTCCGCTCGCCAAACCTCCCAATCCGGTACCTATAATCGTTACTTTTTTGCTCATGATATGCTATGCTTTTGTTTGAATTTGGCGTATAGTTCGTCCTTTACCCATTTGAAGTTCGGCTCTGCCGTCAATATTTTTTTGTAGTATTCGTCTGCTCGCTTCACTTCGTCCAGACTTTCGTAGGTCTGAGCTATCTGTATCCAAAGAGAGAGCAGGTTCCAATCTTTCCCTGCTCCGTTTCCTGTCTTCATGGAGGATAGATAAAGCTTTTCGGCTGTAAGATAGTACTTGAGAGCTTCCTGCTTAGAACCTCCGAAGATGGCAGGACGATAGAAGTCTATATTGCCAAGCTGAACGTAGCCAAAAGCGTTGTTGGGGTCTGTTTTGACCGACTTTTCTGCCGCTGCGATGCTCTTTTGTCCCAAGAAAGGAGCTTTGAACTTATTGAGTCCGACCTGATAACCATAGCAGGCAGACTCGTACGCCGACAAAAGTGCAGGGCGAATCTGTCTCTTCTTTAGAAGGTCGAGCCGATTCTCTATTCTCTTCATATAGGTTTTGGCTAAAGAGTTTTTCT
>JAUMWS010000007.1:0-6153 GCA_030529525.1 Porphyromonas sp.
AGAGACAAAATCTTACGTACAGCCCTCAACCCCAGATTAAAAGCTCTTCCCTGTATGTAACCGGCTGCGAGCGGAAGGACGGTGCTTAAAACCGGCCCGCTTACCACTCCGGAAAGAAGAGAAGAGAGGGCAGAAGGCTCGCCTTGTTCCTCCTCCTGTGGATCGTTTGGCTCTATACTGCGTATGGTCGTGTTACTTCTGGAGCGGTCGAATAGCCCTAAAAATCCGAGCAGCTTTCGGGCTCCCGGCACTCTTTCGGCTACGACGCCTCGGACTTCATCAAAGACCATCCATCCGATGTTTTGGGAAAGATAACCCATATTGTTCTGCAGACGCATCTCCGCAGACCTGATTTCGTTTTTATAAAAGTTCCTCTTTATCCTCAGCCGTTCGGCTGCAGAGACCTGCATCGGGCGATTTGCACTCATGCCTTACCTCCTTTCTCTTCTTCGGCATCCTTGATGGCTTCCTGTGCGTTTTGCTCATCTATCTGGTCCAAAACAATGTGAACATACTTATCGGAAAACTTCTGTGTGTAGTGCTTCCACCTGAAAATCATGTAAAGAGCAGGAAGAAGAAAAATAGTTCCGGAGATCGTAAATCCGAGAGCAAGTGCACGGAGCAACTCCCCATAAAGCTCTGTAAACAACAAACTCAGCACAAAAGAGAGTGCGGCAAGGTAGAGCGTGGTGGAAACAATAAGCAGCGTGGCAACGATGGTAGCGTAAACAGCCACAACTCCTGCCGGTACCCCTTTCTCTACAGCCGAAAGCTTCATCAGCTCCAAGCGAGAGAGAATGAGAGCCAAAAAGTCTTCTTTTGTCTCCTCTATAATCTGTAAGAATGTCTTTTGCATTTCTATATAATTCGCCAAGTTTATAACCGATAATTCATATTAGGATCTTAAGCCACAAGTGCCCTAAAAAAGTAAGGCTTTGAAAAAGCATGCCTCACCAAGACGTGGGTAGAGCGTCCAAGCTCTCCGCAACGACACGATGCCCGCATCCTATTTCAAAGCCATACATAACGCAGATCCTAACAGACCCACCCGAGTATCCGAAAACATCGGATCTCAAAAAGTGTCTTCCCTCTATTCGGGAAATCAAGACTTCATAGCCCGGAGAGCCTTGTCTTTTACTTCTTCATACATTCCCTCTGCGGAGTCTTTCACATCCGCAAGGTAGCGTTGAAGGTCTCGAGAAGCTTTTCTTCCTCTTATGCGTGCTCCGTAGTATGCGTCCTTAACGTTGCTCTTGATAGAGTCTGATAAGTCCGATACATCATCTATAAAGTCGTTACGTTTCTTTTCGTCCGAAAAATATGCAGCCGCAGCTCCTACAGCAGCACCGATTGCAAAACCGATAAGGAATTTCATTCCGCCATTGTTCTTCATGCTAATCTGGTATTTAAGTTAGTTAATAACACTATTTTCTTATCCAAGAAGGATTTCCAACTCCCCCTTTTTACAAATATACAAAAAAGTTTTCGGATATGGAAGTTGCTTTAGAAAGGCTGCGGTTATTCAACAAATGCCCGCCACTTGGGGTGTTGCCATTTTCCTCGAATAATGAAAAGGGAACTGGATATACCTATTATAATATAGTATACGATTTCCACAGTAAAGCACCAATGCACCGGAGCCTGCAAGTAAAAAGTGAGACCCCAAGCAATGAAAAGGTAAATAAGGACAGTAGGAATCTCTATCTGCATCGCCTTCTTGGTTGCCCCCGTAGCGGATACAGCAGCAAAGAACATATTGGCAACTGAGCTGCCGAGTAAAGCCACGGTTATGACCCGGAGAGTGGGGATCGCATCGGCAACCAAAGAGAGATCGTCCGTAAATATCTCGGTAACCACATCCGGGAAAAGGTTTATAACCAAAACGAACAATGCCATAGTGGTAAGAGAAAGACGAGCCACTTTTAACACCTGTCCGGTCACTTTATCTTCCTCTTTCCGACCGATGGTCTGCCCCACAATGGTATTGACCGCCGTAGAATAGGAACTTATAGGTATGTATAAAAAGATGTATATGCTTCTCGCTACTGCAGCAACCGCAAGAGCTCTCTCCCCTAACTTCTCTATAAAGACAAAGAAGATAGCCCAAACGACAAGACTTATAAGCCCCTGCAACATGAGATAGAAGGAGAGTCCGAAAATCTTTCGGATAAGTTTTGGGTTTAGGCGTATCGACGTATAGTGGAGAGAGTACTTTTCCGTATGGCGGCTATATCTTGAGTATATATAATAAAACAAAAGGGAAGAAGCCTCAGCCAATACACTTGCCAAAGCAGCTCCCTTTACTCCCATCTCAGGTGCACCGAAATGACCGAAAATAAGAGCATAATCCAATACAACATTTACCGTTGCCATGATAAAGGCATTATAGGTAAGGACTTTAGTCTTGCCTATCCCTATATAGAATGCACGATAAGTGGCAGCCTGAAAAGCAAAGAAAAAACCGAAGATTCGCCACTGCCAATATTCCGAAGCAATGTCCGCAACAGCAGTGCTTTTCAGTAGGAGATGAAAGAGAGAGTCGCCCCAAAGGAAGCAAACAAAGAAAGCAAACAGGGCAGCCAACAGAAGCAATAGAGAACTCTGACCGAATACTCTTCCGATTTCATCCCTTCGACCTTCACCAAAACGCCTTGAGACCAAAATCTGTGTCCCCGCTCCCAATCCGAACCCAAGAGTAAAGACACAATAGTAAGCCATTACAGCTACGGCAGAAGCACCCATGGCAACCTCTCCGATACGTCCCATAAATGCCGTATCCGTTATTCCCACGATATTTTGGGCTACGAGAGAAATGAACACAGGGGATGCAATCCTTAGAATATGCTTTGTAGAAGCCATCTATTGATTTATTGATACATCGTTAAGATAGAGTTCCAGCAGACGGTCTGCACACTCTTGAATCTCCTCTTTAGTCTCTAAAGTGCCAACATCTACACGATACTTTGCCCTGTTATAGACAGGAATTCGAAGCTTCAACTTCTCTTCTACAAACAAAGCTATCTCTTCCGGCGTTTTGGAAGCAACAGCCGGACGAGTATGGCGATAACGATAAAGACGTGCAGCAAGGATATCCGAACGACAGTCCAAATAGACCACAACGCCATTTTTTAACAGAAGATCCATACAATCTTTATAGCAAGGCGCTCCGCCTCCGGTAGCTATGACAGAATGCTCCTGCGCCATCACTTCTTGAGTCAAAGCGTACTCTTTCTCCCTAAAGTATGGTTCTCCGTACTGTGTAATCATATCCGAGATGGAGATTCGAAAGCGACTCTCTAAGAGTGTATCCGTGTCCACAAATCGAAAGGAAAGCCTTTCTGCTAAAATTCTGCCTAAAGTACTTTTCCCGACAGCCATGAATCCGACTAAAATCAAAGGGGGCATCGGCTCGTAACCGCCACCTCTCGGAACACACTTTACCATAGCTTTGCTTTTCACAAAAAGAGCTCCGGTTGAGCAACTTCTGATGCTGCAACCGTAGCTCTTCTTCTTAGGGAGATCTCTTCAAAGGGAAAAGTCTACCCTGATAACTTAAATGATATTGTCCTATTAACAAATGTAGCTTACAACAAGTACCTACGCTGTGATGCGCAACGCTCTACCAATCTTAAGTGTGGTCTTTGGCGTTATACCGTTAAGCTTACAAATTTTATTTACTGATGTGCCGTATCTGGAAGCGATAGCGGATAGCGTGTCTCCACTCTTCACTCTGTGTACAACAATATTCTTGCTCGTGGAAGACGCCGAAGATCTTCGAGAAGAAGCCAAAGTAGCGCCCGTCTCACGATGTCGGCCTCTCACGAAAGTATAAACATCATTATGAGGAACACCGGTAGAGAAGTCTATGATAAGTTCGGGATTGATCGGAATACCCATGAAGCGCGTCTCAAAATGGAGGTGAGGCCCTGAACTTCTTCCGGTATTACCGCCAAGTGCTATCACATCTCCGGCTTTCACGACCTGATCTTCGGTTACGATAGCCCGAGAAAGGTGACCATATACAGTTTCCAATCCGTTAGGGTGTCTTACTACAACATAGTGTCCGTATCCTTTCCTCTCGTAGTTCACCATCCGAACCTTTCCATCGAATGCAACACGAACAGAGTCTCCAATCTTGAGACCTAAATCTATTCCGTAATGCATACGGCGGTATCTTTTGCGATATCCGTAGCGTGATGTCACACGCAACGTTTCGTTATCTAAAGGGGAAGTAAATTGGGTACAATCTATATCGTACGTATCGGGAATTGCTACGATAGCATCACCGATCAATGGATTTACGGATTTGGAGTGCCAAGAGTTTTCTCCGTAAACATCAATTGCGGGAAAATCGAGTTTCTCTCTTTCAAGCTCTATCGCGATAGACTCCTCTATTGCTTTATTGAGCTCCTTTGTTCTTCTGACATCTTTGACTTTAAGGTTATCCGCTACTATCAAGGAATCCTTGCCCATCTGCTTCTGTATGGCAGCCTCAATAGCTTTTACCGGCTCTTGATTATTCTTGCCTCCCGGTGGTGCTTGCGCCGACACAAGGCCGTGCAAGGAGATCCAAGTCACAGCCGCGAGAATACATCGGTAATTCAAATGTCGCATACAAATTTAGTGCTGTTAAACATCTATTTAGTAACCACAAAAAGAGCGTGCTTAGGAGCAACACCATATATTAATATATACCCCAAGTACATCACTTTCCCACAAATATAGGCTTTAACAGCAAAAAAATCAAATAAATCCATCTCCGAAATCACTATTTAACATGAATAAAACATCAAGAAAAAAGCAATATAAAAACCATAACATCCTAAATAATAAAATAATACCCACTATTTCTACACAAGATATAGATTACAATTAAACAATCTTTAACGCCATGACAGTCAATCTCTCAATAGACGTTCTCTATACTAAAACCCTTTATAGCCAATACAGGCGTGAAAAGAAAAGTGGCATACAGTAATGAAAATCTCCCATATCGGGTCAAAAATCCACGAAGAAATTGGGAACAAAAGGAGCTAAAAGCATTATTTTTATAACATTAGACTGTGTTATAAGAAAGTAATTACTATCTTTGCGTCAAAGTATAGCATTTTCAGACCAACAATGTAAGGTTGCTTTTGCTTGTACTCAAGGGAAGTTCCCGACATATTATCGTCTAAAAAACATTACAAGAAGGTAGTAAACGAACAATAACTTTTTAACATCACAAAGTAATGAGAAAGATTGGACTTTATCTTGCTCTTCCGTTGTTTCTAGCTGTTGGTGCACAAGCACAGACAAAAGAAGAACTTATTAAGGAAGAAGCTCTAAAGATTAAAAAAGAAATTAAGCAAAACTACTCTAACTGGAGTATAGGTATTTTTGGTGGTGTACCATTCACTCAAGGTGGCGACATGGCAACTCTTGCTCATGATAAGATTCACTTTGGCTACACAGGCGGTTTGCAAGTAGGTTACCAATTCTGCCCATACTTCGGTATCAGCCTTACCGGGCAGTATGCAAATGCTCCTGCAGGTGCAAAGAAGGAAGAGATGCTATATAGAGTAATGCCTAATGGTCAAACATTCTACGGTGACATGAACAACGCTCCTGCAGAGTCTATGCTCTTCAAGGATGTTTATTCTAAAATCGTACACATGGGCGGTGGTCTACATTTCGACTTTAACGTAGCTCCTATGTTCGCTCCTGGTGCAAATCGTAAGGTAGCTCTTATTCTAAGCCCGGCTGTTTATGCCTACAAGTTCTCCCCATCACTTCACAAGGTGAGCGACAATGCGAAGTTCAACACTTCCGATCTAAAGAATGACCTTACCCTTGGTCTTGGTGGTGATCTTGACTTCCGTGTTCGTGCAAGCAAGCATGTAGACGTAATGCTTAAGGCTGGAACTGCTTGGATTCAAAACAACAACAACTTCGATGGTATCGACAACACAGGTACTAAGCTTCGCTATGGCTTCGTTGGTCAAGTAGCTCTTGGAGTTGTTTACAAGATTGGTAACACAGACAAGGTAGACAATCTTCTTTACGCTCCTGTTGGTTCTGCTATCAAGAAGATGGCTACAGACAGAGTAAACGAGCGTCTTGAAGCTGAGCGCATTGCTCGCGAAAGGGCCGAAGCAGAACGCTTGGCTCGTG
>JAUMWS010000007.1:6184-34826 GCA_030529525.1 Porphyromonas sp.
AGAGCTGCAGAAGAAGAAGCTCGCAGAAAGGCAGAAGAAGAAGCTCGTTTGGCAGCTCTTGCAGCAGTTAAGTTCGACCTTCCGAACATCCACTTTGTCAGAGGTTCTTACAGAATAGACGCGAAGAAGTATAAGAACGAGTTGGCTACAATCGTTTCTACATTGAAAGAAAACCCAACTGTAGCATTCGTTATAACAGGTTTCTGCGACCACACAGGTACAGAAGCTCTTAACAACAGACTTGCTATCGACCGTGCAGAAGCTCTTAAGGCTTATCTTGCAAAACAAGGTGTAGATGTATCTCTTATCACTACTGCAGGTCAAGGTAAAGATCCTATGCTTACAGGTAAGGATGCTCTTTCTATCAAGGCAAGAAGAGTTGAGGTTAAGAACTAATACTTCTTTAATCCAATAGAACAAATAACAGGAACGGCGGTAAGTAGATTTACTTACCGCTGTTCTTCTTTTTACAAAAGAAAAGATTCGCACTTGGGAAGCCAGTATCCATGAAAAGCTTTTTACGTCCCTACTCCAAAAAGAAACGATCCGGCATACCATTACACACTTTAGACTCTCTTTTGCAGACACAAAAAACTCTCACATTTGGAAGAGACACGGAAAGAAGATCAGAAAAACAAAGAGAGATATAAACCAAACTCCTAAAAGAAGACTACGCTTCGATGCCGAGAAAAAGAGCGAACAGCTTTGGAGAAGAACGGACTCCTCTATTTCGGAAGACAGGAGTGGCATCACCATAAGAGAAAGACGACAAACCAACAACAAACCAGAAAAGGCAAAAAGTCAAGTAAGACAAGTAGAATACAAGAAGACTCCCCTTTTCCAAAACAGCCCAAGAAAGTTCTCCATTTGCGCCACACACTAAAGGATCTTCCCGAACAGATTATCACCCCATTTAGAGAGCTTGAGAAAAGAGTCTTGAAAGGAGTTTTTATATAAAAACAGAGTGAGGATTCCCTTCTCAAAAAGAGTCGAAAACAGGCTCTCAAAAAGGAGAAAATTTTACCCAAATCCTCCAATCTCCTAAAACAGAATCCGATACAATTCAGCTCAAATTTGAGAAAAATTTTTTCTTCGTCCGTTTGACGGGCGTTTTTCGCGTTAATTGGTGTGAATTTTAATGACCATCTCTGTAAATATTTCCTAATAGAGAAATCTTCCTTTTTAGAGAGTTTTTAGGGGAAAAATCAATAAAATATTGATATGTAGCACTTTAATGTTTTCCGCTAAACGTGTTAAATGAATTGGGTTAACCTGTTAAATGAAATCGGTAAACGGGTTCACTGAAAAATTAAACCCGTTAAGCCGAAAGAATATGCTCGTTTATCGTTTTTGATGAACAGAGTTCAAAAATAGCGTTAACAAAATGGGGGCGATTTAACAATTTGGCCAGGCTCTGAAAACACTACCTCCAATCAAAATAGAGAGCAAGAAAAAAGTAAGCATTTTTCGGGATGGAATATATAAAAAAGGGAGTTGAAAAACTCCCTCGATAACGCCCGATAATTCCATTTACAAATAGAGATTATTGTACATCCCTATCACTCATACAATCGAAGCAGATTTCTCGTTCCTCAAAGAAGCTGTATCTCTCTACTCCTCTTCCATTTCAAATACCAGTTTGCTCGGATTGACAAAGTAAAGATGCCCCGTGGCTCTGGTTACAGCCGTATAGAGCCAGCGGTAAAAGTCCAAGTTCATCATCTCCTCGGTAAGATACCCGATATAGACATACACATCTGTCCACTGCCCTCCTTGCGACTTATGGCA
Source organism: Porphyromonas sp. (assembly GCA_030529525.1). Classification (GTDB taxonomy): domain Bacteria; phylum Bacteroidota; class Bacteroidia; order Bacteroidales; family Porphyromonadaceae; genus Porphyromonas_A. Next base: position 7,973 of record JAUMWS010000007.1, read on the forward strand.
AGTCATAGCATAAGCATACTTCACTTGTAGAGCATTCAGATAAGGGTGTTGCCGCATCACCGGATAGAGCTGTGCCTTTGTCGTAAGCTCGGGATAGTCCTTGCGGACTTCATCAAACAGAGCTTGTCTCTGCATTGGAGAGAGAGCAGGAGCAGCATTTAACAGACCTTCCAAAATCACTTTAGCCTCAAACCGCTCTCCCATTTCGGTTTCCAAAGTAACATCGGCAAAGGTAAAGTCGTACAGTTCTCGCACCTTTCCCAACCTCCGGACGGAAAGAACCTCCCCGTTTGCCGAAAATCCGGTACGGTTTCGTCTCTGTCGCTCCTTCTCACAGCCGGGGAAATAGTGGTAGTTGTTCCGTACTACCATGATCCGTTCATTCTGAACAAGTGGAGCTTCGTAGTCGAACTGTCGGCGACGTATTTCCATATTGAAAGCCTCGGCATCCTTATTGGATCGGGTTACCACCACCACATCATCTATCGAATAAATCCTCATGGAACGTTCCAACATCTCAGGCAATTCATCCCCTCTAAGTATCGAAACATCTCCTCCTTTACGAGGAAGAAACGGAATGGGAGAGAGCGGAGCGATATGTTCGGTGCCTCCGCTATCGGAAAGTTCTTGTTGCAGCATCAGGATATGATCCCTCAACAATGCACCCAAACGGACAATATCGCTGTTCTCTGCCTGACGAACAATATCCGTCAGAGAGGCAGTGTGTATCTCCGAGCAGTATGCTTTCAGATATTCGACATCCAAAGCGGGACTTACCGATGTCCCCACAGGGGGCAACTGAGCGTCATCTCCTATGAAAACAGCTTTGCAACCGGGTGTGGAGAATATAAAATCCAGGAGGTCTTCAAGCAGTCTGCCCGAACCGAAGGCACCGGTCATCTCCTCTTCATTCCCTATCATCGAAGCTTCGTCTACGATAAAAAGAGTGCCTTCGGGGTAGCTGTTCCGGTCTTTATCGAACCTCTCTTCCATGAAAGAGACCCTTTTCTGCCGGTATATCACCCGATGAATAGTGTAAGCCGAAGCGCCACAATACCCTCCGAGAACCTTAGCAGCCCGTCCGGTGGGAGCAAGCAATACCACAGGCATACGTGATGCCAGCAATGCCTTACAAAGAGCTCCCACAAGACTCGACTTCCCTGTTCCTGCATACCCTTTGAGTATAAAAAGAGCACCATCCGGGGCATCCGTAAAATAAGATAGAAGTGAGGAGAAAGCCTTTTTTTGGGAAGAAGACATCTCATGTCCAAAAAAATGGTTAAATTGGGCGCTAAATCCCGAAGGCAAAATCATAGAAGACTATTTTTTAATTCAATACCCTTTAAGGAATGGAATAAGTTTACTATTTTTGTCATTGGATCTCAAAAAGGAGACACATTCGTAAAGAACAAAAATAAACAATATACACGCCGCATGAAAGTAATAATCAAAATTTTATTGGTCGTCGCCATCGTCGGATTGGCTTACGTGTCTGCTATGAGTATTCTTACTCCTATCAACTTCAAAAAGAAGAAGACCGAACGTGAGAAACCTATCATCGAAAGATTGATAGATATCCGTACTGCACAAATCTCATACAAGGCGCAATACGACAGACACGCCGCAAACTTTGCGGAACTGGAGGATTTCTTGAATAACGGACGTATCCCCACTGTCTTGAAGGAAGGAGAACTCACAGAAAAGCAACGCGAAGATGGTCTTACAGAAGCATCTGCAGCTGCAATTGTAGCTAAGGCTCGTGCCACAGGAAACTGGAAAGAGGCTCAAGAAAAAGGTCTTGTTTATGGAGAAAACAAGTATTTCCTTCGTGATACCGCTTGGGCTAATGCTAAGATTGCTCTCTTTGGTGAGGACTTCGATGTATCTTCTATCGGAAAAGTACCCGGCACAAACGCCACTTTCAAGATGGATACAGCAAGCGTTAAGACAGCTTCAGGTTTCGACATTCGCATCTTTGAAGCTTCCGTAGAGTACGAAGTTTACTTGGGCGACCTTGATGTTCGTCAGCTCAAGAACCTTAGAGACAGAACCGAGAAGCTTGAAAAATTCCCGGGTCTTAAGGTTGGTTCTCTGGTTGAAGTAAACAACTACGCAGGAAACTGGGAGAAAGAGTTCTAATGAGATCGCTCGTCACATATATTTATATATGGTAGCATTAGCGGATATACATCCCGAAAAGTCTCAACAACTTCATACGTCCATCCGCATCACAGCGGATGGACTTTCTTTTTATGCGAAAGATAAAGAGAGCGAAACGCCCATAATCTTTTCGCACTACCCCTATACCGAAACCTCTTTATCCCTTCCTCTTACGGAGCGGGTAAAGGAACTGCTGTACCGGAATCCTCAACTTTCGCATCCGTTCATATCTACAAAAATCTTTGTGGAGCCGTTGGAGGTTGTCATCATACCGGAAGAGCTATCCCAAGGGAAACCCTTGGCACTGACGAAACACTCATTGGAAGAAAGCGATGAGGAGAAAAAAGATATTCTTCTAAACATATCCGGCGGCTCCGGTATGGCAGTGAGTTTTTCTGTTTCGGAAGCTTTGTACAGTCTCGGAGTGCGTTCGTTCTCAAATCCGAGCTATTCTCACATTATCACCGAACTGATCAGAAGCTCCGTGACACTCTCTTTGGAGACCTCCTCAAAGGTAACTTGTGCATCTTTTACCTCCGGTTGCGTAAACATCGCAGTAGCCGAACAGGGAAAGCTGTTACTTGGAAACAACTTTATAGCTCCCCAATCTGAAGACGCCATATACCATATCACTCGTGTTTGGAGAGGCTTGGGCATGGATGCTCTCAAGGATCACCTTCTCTTGTGGGAGGAGAACGGAGAAAGCTCGAAGCTATACCTTTACTTCCAAGAGAGAATCAAAGAGTATAAAGCATTCACATCACCCGAAGAGATAGCACGGCTTTATCTATAATAGAGATATGAGAATAATACGAGGGAAATATGGCAAACGTCGCTTTGAAGTCCCCTCCGGATTCAAGGCACGCCCGACCACAGACTTTGCCAAAGAGAATCTGTTCAATGTATTGGAGAATATCTTTGAATGGGAAGGCAAGAGTGTCTTAGACCTTTTTGCCGGAACAGGAAGTATCGGGTTGGAGTTTCTTTCGAGAGGTTGTTGCTCTGTGATTGCAGTAGAGAAGGAGAAGCGCCACTTTCTGTTCCTCCAAAAACTTGCCGATACACTCAAAGATCCTGCATATCGACCCGTTCTATCCGATGCGTTTCGCTTTATCGAAAGCAGAAGAGGACCCTTTGACATCGTTTTTGCAGATCCTCCTTATGCCCTTGAAAATATAGATGAGATTCCAGATCTTCTGGTTAAGCACGGAGTCGTACATAGTGGCAGCACTATTATTATAGAGCATCCCGGCACCATTTCATTCTCTTCCCATCCTTACTTCTATAGTCATAAGGAGTACGGTTCTGTCAATTTCAGCATACTGTTTGTCCCATGAGATAATAGAGCCAAGAGCGTATGAGATTCTTTTTATTCGATACAACAGATCCGCTGGATCTGTTTTGGCAGCTCTTCTATTTCTTTCTGGTGCTTGGCGTTATACTTGTTATCATCAGTCAGAATCGCCAACCTCTCAAAGCGGTAAACTGGATACTGGTTCTCATACTTATACCTCCCGTAGGTCTTTTCCTCTATTTTTTCTTCGGAATAGAGTTTAGGGGAAAACCTCTTGTACCCCTTCGCCGTTTTCGGAGAATAATGTCCATGGATTATCCCCAAAGGGGAGAGCGATCGCCTCACATAGAGATCGATAATGACAGTTATAGGGAAATCTTCTCCATTCCGGAGAATCAGTTGGGCACTCCGCTCACCACAATATCAGACATTAAGTTCTATACTTGGGCGAAGGAGAAGTATGAAGCCCTACTGAAAGATATTGAAGAAGCCAAGCATCATATTCATCTACAATATTACATCATTGTAGACGACAACATAGGAAACCGAATCAAGGATGCCCTTATAAGGAAAGCAAAAGAGGGCGTTATGGTGAGAGTGCTGTACGATCATCTCGGTAGCCTGCAAACCAACAGAGCTTTTTGGAAAGAGCTTAGAAAGGGAGGCGTAGAGGTTGGAGCTTTTCTCCCTGTGGTGTTTCCCTTTTTGACCAATAAAGCCAACTACCGTAATCACAGAAAAATAGTGGTGATAGACGGTAAGATAGGCTACCTTGGTGGGATGAACATCGCCGATAGATATATCCACGGAACAAAGCTGGGAGAGTGGAAAGACTCTCACTTTCGGGTAGAAGGAGCCGGAGTAGGATTGCTCGAAAACGCTTTCATGGTGGACTGGTACATAGCTACGCGAAGACTTCTTCCCAAGTCCGAGTACGGTACAGAAGTACAGAACAGTGAGCTGAGTGGTACAAACAGCATCCCGTCACTCTTCTTCCCCACTTCTCCCACCGACCAATGGTTCATCCTGCAACAGACCATGATAAAAGCGTTGATGACCGCAAAACGCTCCGTACACATAGTAACCCCCTATCTTCTTCCGCCCGAACCTCTCAATAGAGCCTTGATAGGAGCAGCTCTTGCCGGTATTGACGTGAAGATCCTTATACCGAAGAAAGCAGACGTTCGCTTCGTCTCTCCTGCGATGCTTTCCTATACGGAAGAGATGGTAAAGTCCGGTATTAAAATCCTGCGATACAGAAAAGGCTTCAATCACTCCAAAATCATGGTAATAGACGAAGAGATCTCAATCATAGGCTCTGCCAATCTGGATGCAAGAAGCTTAGAACATAATTTTGAAATAACAGGAATCATATACGACTCCGATCTCGGTGCAACCCTCGTTGCCGACATGGAGAGAGATATGAAAGTTGCCTATAAAGAACCCCAAAACAGGTGGAGCCAACTTTCGATACTCCACAAAATGTGGTGCTCTGTCTGTAGGCTTATTGCCCCCCAACTATAATACATTACATTTATGACACCTTCTATTTCCCAAAATCCTTTCGAACAATACCTGCTCGGTCTGGTTCCAAGCAAAGAGCCTCAAACTCTTTTCCGTCCTGTTTCATACACCCTCGAAGTTGCCGGAAAGCGTATCCGTCCACGCTTAGTGCTTCAAGCCTACGAAATGATGGGAGGACAAGACCTGGAAGCAGAGGCATATCCTGTCGCTGCAGCCGTGGAAGTGTTTCACAACTTCACGCTTCTTCACGACGACTTAATGGATGATGCCGCTTCCCGCAGACACAGAGAAACGGTTTGGAAGAAGTGGAATCCCAACACCGCCATTCTTTCCGGCGACGCCATGTTGGTATTGGCATACGAAATACTCGAACAGTCCAAAGCATCCGATTTCCGTGCCCTGCAAAGCATGTTTTCCAAGACAGCCAGAGAGGTGTGTATGGGACAGCAGTACGATATGGACTTTGAGACCAGAGATGCTTCCGATGTAGGAGTAGACCAATACATGGAGATGATTCGCCTCAAAACCTCTGTCCTTTTGGGTGGAGCACTTGCCTTGGGGGCAATAGCCGCAGGCGCATCCAAAGAAAACATAGACACACTTTATCAGATAGGCGTTACCACAGGATTGGCATTCCAACTCCAAGACGACTATCTGGATACATTCGGAGACGAAGCCACATTCGGCAAACCGATAGGTGGAGACATCATAGAACGCAAGAAGACTTTCTTGATGATTCAGACAGCCAAAATCGCCTCATCAAGAGGTGAAACAGCGGAGTGGCAAGCAGCATTGGCAGTTGAAGACAAAGCAGAGCGCATCGAACGTGTAAGAGAATTTTATATTCGTTACGAAGTGGATAAGTTGATCCGAGATATGATAAAAGGACTTTCCAAACAGGCAGTTTCTCTATCCGAGCAGCTAAATGTTCCGAACAGAGAGCCTCTAAAAGAGTTGATTGACATGATCAACTCTCTGTCCGAAAGAAATCACTGATCTTTTCGCACGGATATCGGACAGAAAAGATCTCCTGACAGTTTAAACATGGACGGTATCCGAACAAATTCTGAAGCCGAACCAAAAATCTTGATATACAGGTCTGGAAAGTTGGTTTACCACGTCTAAATTTTCTCTTGAGTACGATAAAATCTTGCAATCGAAGCTTGGGTTTCATATCCCAAGCTTTGATTTGCACGGAACAAGTCTTGATCTTTACAAGTCGAACCCTGACAGGAAACTTTAGACCGATTAAAAACAACTATCAGACCCGTTCAAAAGAGAAATTTTATGGGTCAAGCGAACTTTTAGCATCCGTAAGGTTAAAAGAGCGAACAGCCCCGCACCAACAGCAAACACTCTACACCAAGAGACAGTTCAAGCATAAATATCAAAATGCAACCATATCGCATCATAGATACACATACACACCTTTATGGGGAAGCTTTTGAAAAGGATTTGGCAGATGTATTGGCACGTGCCACAGAATCCGGAATCCTCTATATGCTTCTCCCAAATATCGACAAAAGTACATTCGCCGAATTTAAGGCTTCTGTACAGCAGTTTCCCGAAATATTGCTCCCCATGATCGGACTTCACCCCACTTCCGTGAACGACTCCTACCGGGAAGAACTCTCATTTGTCCGGGACGAACTGCGCTCTCCCTCCTTTCCCAAGTATTATGGAGTGGGCGAGGTGGGGCTCGATTACTATTGGGACAAAACATTCAAAAGATACCAGCAAGAAGCTTTTGCCACACAGATAGAGTGGGCAAAAGAGTACAATCTTCCTCTGAGCATCCACACCAGAAGTGCCGTAGAAGATGCCATAGACATCTATAAAGAGGCAGGTGAGGGCAAATGCACAGGTTCATTTCACAGTTTTACCGGTACTGCCGGAGAGCTGAAACGAATAGAGCAGGAGACAAACGCATTTATCGGAATCAACGGAGTGGTTACCTTCAAAAACTCAGACCTTCGAGATTTTCTGGCACGCACCATGCCCATTGAAAGAGTAGTAATAGAAACAGATGCCCCATATCTTGCCCCCGTTCCGTTTAGAGGCAAGAGAAATGAACCTTCATACTTAAATCGAATTATCAGCGAGTTATCTCTTATATACCGTAAACCGGAAGCAGAAGTGTCCGAACAGTTATTGGTCAATTCGCTTAAATTGTTTAACTTAGGGACTTGACAACCCCTATTGCCGCTTGTCTTTATTTAACTTTTCTTCTTCAAAAGAAAAGAAATAATAGCCGGATATAGTGTGTATGTCAATTAAAAAACATAGATTTGTACTCTGTATGGTTTGAGACATCGTACAGACACAGAAGGAGAGGTGCTCGAGTGGCTGAAGAGGCACGCCTGGAAAGCGTGTATGCGCAAAACGTATCAAGGGTTCGAATCCCTTTCTCTCCGCAAAAGGGTTGAATGAGTAGACCCCCGATAAAACAAAAAGGAATAAACAACAAATAATTTAAATCTCTAATCTAAAAACAAACGCACAATGAAAAGATTTTTAGCTAGTATCGCATTGATGGGTTTCTTTACTCTAGCCCTACCACAGGTAGCGAGTGCCCAAGATCAAGTAGCTCAGGAAACCACTCAGACTATGGATACTCCAACAGAGGATGTTGCTACAGCTTCTCTTGAAGCAGACGTAGTAGAGGGCGGATTCCACCAAGAGCTTAAGACTAAGTTTATCGAGGGTGGTCCTGCATTTATGTCGTTGGTTATTATCACTCTTATCCTTGGTTTGACTTTCGTTCTTGAAAGAATTATCTACCTAAACCTTGCAGACACAAACAACGACAAGTTCCTTGCTGAAATCGAATCTGCTCTTGAAAAGGGAGATGTAGAAGCTGCTAAAAATATTGCTCGCGACACTCGTGGTCCTGTAGCATCTATCGCTTATCAGGCTCTTCTTCGCCTTGATCAAGGTTTGGACGTAGTAGAACGCTCTATCGTTTCTTACGGTGGTGTGCAAGCAGGTCTTCTTGAAAAGAACCTTTCTTGGATCACACTATTTATCGCTATGGCTCCTTCTCTCGGATTCTTGGGAACTGTAGTAGGTATGGTTCAAGCGTTTGACGATATCGCAAAAGCAGGTGATATCTCTCCAACAGTTGTTGCATCCGGTATGAAGATCGCTCTTATCACCACTATCGGTGGTCTTGTAGTGGCTCTTATCCTTCAAGTATTCTACAACTATCTTCTTTCTAAGTTCGAAGGTATCGTAAACAAGATGGAAGATGCTTCTATCCGTATCGTAGACTTCATCGTGAAGTATAACCTAAAGTTCAAGAAATAATATTAGACCACCATGGCAGTAACTAAAATAAGAAAAACATCGAGTATTACTCTACTTGTAGTAGTAGCTATCTCGGTGATAGTCATGGGGCTATTCTACTTCGGTGGATACGTAGACCCTGCGGCTGCCAAGCCTGAGCCTACCTATACAGGAGCCTTGCTTTATTGGACATACGCATTGGCTATCATCGCCGTTCTTGTAACACTACTATTCGGTTTAGTGGCTTTTGCCGCCAGCTTCAAGCACTCTCCAAAGAAGGCAATCCGTACAATAATTGTATTGGTACTATTTGCAGCTCTTTTGGGAATAGCTTATGCAGTAGGTAGTGCAGATCCACTTCCTCTAAGTCAAGACTTCCAAGAGTACAATGTACCTACTTGGCTTAAGAGAACAGATATGTTCCTATATTCTACCTATGCACTTATTTTCCTCTCTATTGTAGGAGTATTGTTTGGCGCTGTTAAGAACATATTTACAAAGAAATAATACGTAACAGAAAAAGCATACAACTATGGCAAAAAGAAAAACACCCGGAATCAACGGATCTTCTTCCGCCGACATCGCTTTCATGTTACTTATATTCTTCCTGGTAACAACCTCCATGGGATCGGATAAAGGTATTGCACGCTCGCTTCCGCCGGCGTTGCCACCCGACCAAAAAGATATGGAGCTTGACATCAACAGAAGGAATATGCTTAAAGTATTGGTGAACACAGACGGACGTGTCCTCTGCAACGGTGAAGAGATTGAGCTTAGCCGTTTGGGAGAGAAAGTGAAAGAGTTCGTCCTCAACGTCAATGACGATCCATCTCTTCCCGAAAGAGAAGATAAGGAGATCCCGTTGCTTGGCGTGATGAAAGTAACCAAGAGCCATGTGATATCGGTAACTAACAATGTGGACACGAGATATGCAGACTATATCACTGTTCAGAACCTTCTTGTAAAGGCTTACAACGAATTGCGTGCAGACTTTGCTCGTCAAAAGTGGGGTAAGACACTTGAAGAACTTTCTCCCGAACAGGTAGAGGCACTTGTAGAACTCTATCCACAAAAGATCTCTGAAGCGAACCCGAAAGAGTACGGCACGAAGAGTAAAGACAAGAATAAGAAATAATAAATATCTGAGTTATGAGTAAGTTTCTAAAAGGTGGCGGGCGTGAAATGCCCGAGTTGAACACTGCATCTTTGCCTGACTTGGTATTTGCATTCCTATTCTTCATCATGATGGTAACTTCTATCCGTGAAGTAACTATGATGGTTCAGGTTAAGCTCCCTGCTGCTACCGAAATAACAAAGTTGGAGAAGAAGTCCCTTGCGACATACATTTATATGGGTAAGCCTATGTCTATGTATCAAGCAAAATACGGTACTGAAACTCAAATTCAGCTCAATGACGAATTTGCTTCTCCAAGCGACATCTTCGACTTTATTGCTCAAGAAAAAGCAGCAAAGAACGAAGAGGATGCAGCGCTTATGACTACTGTTTTGAAGACAGACGAGTCTACTAAGATGGGTATCGTAACCGAGGTAAAAGAAAAGCTAAGAGAGGCTGATGCGCGTAAGATTATCTACGCTACCGTTCAGCAAACAAAATAATTCCGAAAGGGATTAGTATTACACCAAAAAGGTCTCAAAGGCAATTGCTTTTGAGACCTTTTTCTTTTTGTGGAAGCGTAAAGTCTGAGATAGCAAAAGTAGTGGAAAAAGAGAAGAAGCTTAAAGGAGAACTACCTCTTAAGGCTCTCTGTTTTTATAGTCTGTTCTTAGACGAAAGAGGGGACGGAAAGAGAGCCACCAAGAGGAGCTTTTATATAAAAATGGGATTGTGGATCGGACACTGCAAAGAGCTTTTTCGGCTCTCTTATTAGAGAGAAGAAAAGAGTGTTTTTCATCTAAGAAGCTATCAACGAATTTGTTACAGAAGATCTCGAATTTGGCTACGCTCCTCCCTTTGATCGGTTTTAGAGCCCATTTTAGATTTAATAAACCAAAAATTTAAAGGTGAGAGGTGTAAATATATCCTAACTCAAAAATTTGTTCAAATAGCCTCCTAAAATAGAAGATTTGCTTAAACCGCTGGTTACCTGCACATTCCTCTATTTTTCTTAACACGTTTACTGTTTTCGGTTAACCTGTTAAATGAAATCGGTAAACGGGTTCTTTGAAAAATTAAACCCGTTAAGCCGAAAGAATATGCTCGTTTATCGTTTTGTTGAACAGGTGTCAAAATTAGTGTTAATGAAATGAGGCAGATTTAACAATTTGGTCAGGCTCTGAAAACACCACCTCCAATCAAAATAGAGAGCAAGAAAAAAGTGAGCATTTTTCGGGATGGAATATATAAAAATCACCTCCCCCGGAGAGGGTCTGAATAGAGAGGAAAAAAGCGAAAAAGTCTCGCAGGAAATGACTACCTTCGTTGGAGAATATCACTTTTAGGAAAAAGCATAACAGCGAGGTTATTTCCCCTTGGTGTATGCTCTATTCTCTTGGGGAATTAGGCAAAATCCGCCCCAAAAAGTATGCAACCAAATAAAACAGAACCGAAATCAATGGAAACATCTTACATTACTATTACAAAAGAAAATCTTCCACAAGAGCATATCTGTTGCGCCTTTTCGGACAAGAAATGCGAGGAGGGATACAAGTCAAAAAAGGAGTGGCTCGAACAAGAGCTGGAGAAAGGCTACATTTTCAGAAAACTAAATGCCAGAGCGAAAGTATTTATAGAGTATGTTCCGGCCGAACAGGCGTGGATTCCAATAGATGCCCCGGGATATCTTATGGTAAACTGCTTGTGGGTTTCGGGGCAATACAAAGGTCAAGGACACGCAAAAAGACTTTTGCAATCGGCTATAGACGAGGCAAAAGAGAGTGGAAAACATGGATTGGCAACGGTGGTCGGTACTAAAAAGTTTCACTTTATGAGCGATACAAAATGGTTTATAAAGCAGGGATTTAAGACAGTAGAGACGCTTCCGTACGGCTTTTCGCTTCTTGCGATGAAGCTGGATGATTCTGATTCCGACCCCTGTTTCAGAGCATCTACAAAAGAGATGCTGCCGGAAGATGAACGCAACGGACTCGTGGCCTATTACAGCAACAGATGTCCCTTTACGGAGCATTACGTAGGCACGGTACTGGTAGAAGAGTGCAAAAGAGAGGGAGTCCCACTGAAGATTGTGAAGATTCAGAGCCTTGAGCAAGCACAAGATTCCCCCACTCCTGCCACTATCTTTTCACTTTATAAGAACGGCAAATTCGTTACAACAGACATTAGCTGCTGCATGGGAAGTAAGCTTACCAAGATTATTAAGCAGGAATAAGGGAAAGGAGCTAAGCGCTTGAAGTTTTCCGTAAGGAAGTTTATTTGTGGAGCCGGAACAGAAATTCGAGTCCGCCACCCTTTCTATTCTTTACCGTGATGCTTCCTTTGTGGAATGCTATGGCATTCTTTACGATCGAAAGCCCAAGTCCGGAACCTCCCGTTTCCCTTGTGCGCCCTTCCGATATGCGGTAGAAGCGGTCGAAAAGACGAGGCAGATGCTCTTCATTCGATATGCCACAGCCATTGTCCGAGAAGGAGAAGTAGTAGAAGTTTGCATCTTCATTGTAGAGAGAGATGGTAATCGTCGTACCCTCTCCTGCATAGTTTATGGCATTATCGGTAAGGTTTCTGAAAATGGAATAAAGAAGATTGCGAGAGCCATAAACAAAAACCTCTTCGGGCAAAAGCTTCTCTATTTTCATCTTTTTCTGCTCCAAAGAAGAGATAAGATCGTGGCGCAGGCGGTCCAAAAGCAGATTTAAATCGACCTCTTCTCGCTTAAAGAGCTGTGGCGCTTCTTCCATCTTTGTTATCAATCCTATGTCCTGAATAAGTTCGGACAGTACCATGGTTTGGTCAAAAGCACGAGAGATGAAGTATTGTTTCTTATCTGCATCCAGATTTTGAGCCATTACCGTCTCCAAATATCCCCTTATACTGGTCACGGGAGTGCGTAGTTCGTGTGCAATATTAGCGGTCATCTCCTGCTTCAGTTGCCGGGTTTTCTCCTGTCTGGTAACGTCATTCAGGATCACTTCAAAGCCTTTGTCTTCAAACTTATTAAGGCGGAGAGCAAAGCTTTTACCCTGCTTGGAGATCATCTGCTCAAAGTAGGTCTCCTCGCTCTCTCCGTTCAGGAAGTTTTGCATCTCTGCAAAATCGGGAGATTTGAATATGATCGAGGGTTCTCCCGTAAGCTCATCCGTCAGGGTGTTGAGGTATTGTATGAACAGTCCATTAAAGAACTCCACATCGCCTTTCGGTGTAAAAAAGCAGATCCCTTCCTTTGAGCTGTAAACGTGTTGGAGCAGTCGGCTTCTTTCCAAATCTATCTCCTCCGTCTTTTCTCGCAGTTGGCGGTAGTTTTCCGTTATCTTACTTCCTATTTCTCCAAGCTCATCATCCGGAAAGTCAAGCTTCGGAACTACACCTCTATCGCTCTGCATAACAAAATCTCTCAGGTGACGGATAGATGCACCAAAGCGATTGCTAACCATATTGACCCCGACGAGAGTACAGACGAACAGCAGTAAAACGAAATAAAAAAAGGTATGATCCGCCTGCATGAACCGCTCCACCTCGATGTTATAAGGCAGAGCCACACGGACATACCTATTGCCAAACCTTTTGGCGTAATAGAGATACTTTTGGCTGTTAGAGTCTGAAGTTCGTACGTTGCTACCTGTTCCCTTCTTTCTTGCCTGCTCTATTTCGGGACGGGAAAGGTGGTTGGAGAGAGTAGAAATATCGCTAACGGAGTTGTCGTAAAAGAGATTTCCCTCTGTATCTATCAGGCTCAAACGAATATTTTGAGGGAAAAGATTCAACAAAGAATCGAGCAAATAAGAGTGTTCGCCCTTATCTGCAATAAGAGCCGAATTGACTATTTCCGTATAAGCATGCAGTCTGTCCTCCATCGCTTCCGTTCTGAACTTTCGATCCCGTGCCTGTTCAAACAGGATTACACCGGTAGAAAACAGAAGAAAGAGAATGGATATGTAGAGAAACAGACGCTGTTTGTAACTCAGTTTCATGGGACAACCGCTGTATCGAATCTGTATCCATAACCGGAGCGATTAACGATAACGCCCGAGTATGTTCCCAGCTTTTTCCTCAACCGAGTGATATGCACATCCACCGTTCGCTCCGTTACGTAGGTCATCTCAGGCCAAACAGTCTCTATGATATCCTCTCTTGAGAAAAGTCTGTCGGGCTTTTGAGCCAGAAGGGCAAGTATCTCAAACTCTGTCTTTGTAAGCGAAATACGCTCTCCTTTAACAGTAACCTCTTTCATGTCGAGGTCTATTAAGAGCTGATTGAAAGAGAGTCTGTTCTCCGGCATCGCCCTCTCTTCTGCTTGGAACTTGGTACGTTTGAAGACAGCCTTTATACGGGCTATCACCTCTTTTATGGAGAATGGCTTGGAAATGTAATCGTCTCCACCCACAGAGAAACCGGTGAGCATATCATTCTCCGTATCCCTTGCAGTCAGAAAGATAATGGGGATCTGATTGTTTTCAGACCTGAGTCGTTCCGCCATCTTAAAGCCTGACATTCCTCCCATCATCACGTCCAAAAGTATGAGAGAGTAGCTGTCATCGGAGAGTTTTTCCAGTGCTTCTTCCGCAGAATAAGCGCACGACACATGAAATCCCTCGCTTTTGATGTTAAATTCAAGGATATCGCAGATATCTCTATCGTCGTCTACGACAAGTATTTTTTCTGTCATAAATAAGACTTTTGGTCTCTCAAAGTTAGCCTTTTTCCGCTACACAAAAGGGAGTATATTACTCTTCCACAAACTTCCGACCGCTATGTTTCAGCACCTTGGCATCTACGTAGAATACAAGTTCCTCTACAATATTGCTGCAATGGTCGCCCACTCTTTCCATCTTACGTATTACAAGGAAAAGTTTGAGGGCACATCGTGCAAACTCAGGCCTTTTCTCTATCTCTTTGGCAAGGCTGTTCAGTGAGTTGTGATAGATTGCATCTGCCTCCTCGTCCTGAGCAAGAATTTTTCCGGATACTTTTGTGTTTTCCGATTCCAGTATCACATAACTGTCGCTAAGCATTCCTATAATGATGTCGAACATCTGTTCCACCTGCAACTCCTCCAATATTTTCGGATCCACATCATTACAATCATTGTCTATTACATGCTTTGCGATACCCACTGCAAAGTCTCCGATACGCTCGAGAGTATTGCTGATCTTTATCAGAGAGAGCACCAGACGGAGATCTATTGCTACCGGGCTGTAGAGAGCGATATAGTTTTCGCAGTCGCTATCTATCTTCAGGTCAAAGGCATCCAACCTCTTTTCTCTGCTTATCACCTCCAAAGCGGTCTCTATATTATTGTTCAGAAAAGCGGTTTTAGCCTTTTCGAGCTGGGATAGTGTCAGTTTCCACATCTGTCTCACCTCTTCTTTCAGGGCGAGCATCTCTTGTTCGGTATGTTTCATATCTATGATTATCTTTTTTATTTAACCAAAACGACCAGTGATATAGTTCTGTGTAGCCTGCTCTTTCGGGCTAAGGAACATCTTTTTTGTCTCGCTATACTCTATCAGTTCGCCCAGCATGAAGAAGCCGGTCATATCGCTTACCCGTGCTGCTTGTTGCATATTGTGAGTTACTATTACTATCGTGTAGTCTTTCTTCAAAAAGTGTATAAGCTCTTCTATCTTTGAGGTCGAAATCGGGTCCAAAGCAGATGCCGGTTCGTCCATAAGCAGAATAGAGGGAGAGACAGCCAAGGCTCGTGCAATGCAGAGACGCTGTTGCTGTCCGCCGGAAAGCTCCATGGCGGATTTTTTGAGTTTGTCCTTCACTTCGTCCCAAAGGGCTGCTGCCCGGAGCGACTCCTCTACACGCTGTTCGATAAACTTCTTATCTCCCATGCTGTTTACTCTCAGCCCATACGCCACATTCTCGAAAATAGATTTCGGGAATGGGTTAGGCTTTTGGAAAACCATACCTACCCTCTTTCTCAACTCATCTATGGATAGAGACTTATCGTAGATATTTTTCCCTTCTATCAGGCATTCTCCCGTAAGACGAGTACCATCTATCAGGTCGTTCATACGGTTAAAAAGGCGGAGAAAAGTGGACTTTCCACACCCCGAAGGGCCTATAAAAGCCGTTACCGTATTGGGTTCCATTTTCATGCTGATGCCTTTAAGGGCGTGAAAATCTCCGTAGAAAAAGTCTATGTTTTTTGCTTCAATCATTGTCGTTCTCTTGTTTCTTTTAGTTCGTCTTTACTTTTGCCCCGAAATATCTTCTCAAGAAAGAGGCAAGAAGATTCATACACACCACTATCACGATAAGCACCAATGCCGTACCGTAAGCTATCGGACGAGAGGCCTCAAGGTCTGTACCGCTTGTTGCGATCACGTACAGGTGGTAAGGAAGAGCCATTACTTGGTCGAATATTCCGCTCGGAAGTTTCGGTAAAAAGTATGCTGCCACAGTAAACAGGATAGGTGCCGTCTCTCCTGATACCCGCCCTATAGAAAGGATAAGCCCGGTGGATATGTTGGGGAATGCAGCCGGAAGGGCTATCTTCCATATCGTTTGGAGTTTGCTTGCCCCTAAAGCGAGACTACCGGTGCGGTAAGACTGCGGAACAGCCTTTAGCGCCTCTTCCGTGGTACGGATTACCAACGGCAATACCAGCAGCCCCAGCGTAAGAGAGCCTGCCAAAATGGAGTCTCCAAAACCGAGTGTGTTTACAAATAGAGCCATACCGAACAGACCGAATACGATAGAAGGAATACTGCTAAGATTGTTGGTCATGATGCGGATGAACTTTATCACCGCTCCGTTTCCGGCATATTCCGTCGTGTATATGGCGGACATCACACCGAGAGGAAAGGAGAAGATGATACTGCCAACAACCAAACAGAGTGTTCCCACTATGGCCGGGAAGATTCCGCCTTCGGTCATCCCCTCTGTGGGAGCTGTGGAAAGAAAGTCCCAACTTATCACTCCCAATCCGTTATAGACAAGGAAGCCCAAAATCCAAAAAAGGATAAAGACAACCAGCATCCCCAATATCCTGAAAGAGAAGAAGGCAATGCTTTGTGTTTGTTTCTTATTCATTCTCATACGCCTTTGGGTTGTTTTTTAGATATCACCTCGGCTGCTACGCTGATGATCATGGTTATGACAAACAGGATACATCCCAACAAGAAGAGCGATTGGTAGTGTGCTCCTCCGGCGGGGGCTTCTCCCAGTTCAGCTGCAATGGTTGCAGGTATGGTCCGCACAGACTCCAGCAGAGAAGTAGGCATTACCGCAGCATTTCCCGTAACCATCAACACAGCCATGGTCTCCCCTATCGCCCGTCCTATACCGAGCACTACCGCAGCAGAGATTCCCGAAACAGAGTAAGGCACCACCACCTTATAGATGGTTTGCCAGCGGGTTGCTCCGAGAGCAAGGCTCGCTTCACGCATTGCTCTGGGGGTATTTCTCAGGGCATCTTCCGCCACTGTGATTATCGTCGGAAGTGCCATGATGGCAAGGATGATGCTTCCGGTAAGAGCGGTCTCACCTACTGAGAGGTTGAGCGTATCCTGAACAATGGGTACCAGCACTACGAGTCCGAAGAAACCATATACGACCGAAGGAATACCTGCCAACAGCTCTATGGCGGGCTTCATAAACTTTCGCATCCGCTCTCCTGCAAGTTCGGAGAGGTAGATAGCCACACCAAGCCCCAACGGCAGAGCTATAAGTATCGCCACGATACTGACAAGCAGCGTCCCCAATATAAGCGGAAGCACTCCGAACAGAGGCGCAGGAGTAGCCGTCGGCATCCACTCTTTTCCGACAAAGAAGTCCGTCAGGGAGATGCTCTTATTGGGCAACATTTTTACCTCCGGTACATTCGAGGGAGCATACTTTTCCGGTAGAAAAGCTATGATGTTAGGGTCTTCCCGAATGACTTCTCCCAGTTTGTCGGACAGATATTCGTAGTTCTCACCCAGCTCTTCATCCGAATAGAGAGAAAATATCTCGTCGAACCTGAAGATCCGGATCTCTTCATCTCGTCCTCCCAGCTCTGCCCATGAGACTATTTCGGAGTCGAAGATGTTCTTCACATCCGTAACGGAAAGATCCTTTATCCCGTTGGAGGAGTGTACATAGAGTGCATACCCTTTCTCTACGGCAGGGGCAGAGAAAAGCCCCATTCCCTCTTTGAAGAGAAAGATCACTATCAGCACAATAGCGATGCTTGTGATAGCACCGCTAAAGGCAAGTATTGTCTCTATTATCTTTTCTAAAAGTCGCTTTAGCTTCTTCATATTCTTCTTGTACGAGCTATACGTCTTTCGCTCTTACTTCACAGGTATAAAGCCGACCTCAGCCACGATCTTCTGTCCGTCTGCCGAGAGTACGTAGTCTACAAAAGGTTTTACATCGGATGCCGACTTCTGCTCATAGTAGTAGTACAGAGGACGAACCACGGGATAAGACTTGTTTTTGGCATTTGCAACCGTAGGCGAAGTGAATGTCTTACCCTTGTCGTAAGAGATCTTTACGGACTTTACATCTTTGTTCAGATAAGCCAACCCGATGTAGCCGATAGCGCCTTTGGTCTGGCTTACAGACTGTACGATGGCTCCTGTGGCAGGCATACTCATGATGCCGTTCATGTAGTTTTTGTTCTTCAGAACGCTCTCCTTGAAAAACTCATAAGTACCGGAAGAGGTCTCACGAGAGTATGGCACAATCTTCAAGTCTTCTCCTCCGACCTCTTTCCAGTTTTTGATTTTACCGGTAAATATCCCTTCGAGCTGTTCTCTCGTAAGCTTATCCACCTTGTTGGCCGGGTGTACAACCACCGCAAGTGCATCGTAAGCTATGATTACCTCTTTTGCACTCTTGCCTCCTTCTTGGAGTTTTTGTTTTTCGTCAAACTTTATGCGGCGAGATGCCTGTGCTATCTCGGTGGTCCCGGCAAGAAGAGCCGATATACCCACACCGCTACCGCCACCGGTTACAGATATTGTGGCGGACTTGTTTTGCTTCATATATTGTTCCGCCATCTTTTGAGATAGTGGAAGTACCGTGTCCGATCCTTTTACTCTTTGTGCATTGGCTGTAAATGAAAACGCTAAAAGCACAAGAGATGCCAAGATTGTTTTTTTCATGTCTCTTTGTTTTTTGAATTTTTCTATATCTCAATGTTTTCACTGCAAAGCTACGGAGCAGATGTTACGCAGTTTCTGCCTTTCTGTTACATTTCGGTTAAGATATTTCGGTGTCCGTCTAAAAGTGATTTTTTACGTATTCAAATCTTACTCTGAACACTGATAGAAGTGTCTGTGAAGCGTTACAGATTTTCAAATCATGCCTCGATTTGCACAAATCAAAGCTTCTTTTTTACGAACCAAACTTCCACTTGCACAAAGCAAGCTCCGATTTATACTTTCATCCATATTCAGGATAAAAAAGAGAGCGCATAAGCAAAACTTATAAACAGGCTTACGATAATGATAAAGGGGCGCAGAAGAACGATGAGTGGGGAGAAAAAAGAAGCATCGGCTACGTATATGGAACGTAGCCGATGCCTTATCTGTTATTCTTAAAACCGTAGGAGTCTTACAGTATCAGAACTTATATTGCAATCTGAGTGTGAAGACGTTGTCTTTTCTATCCTTTTCGTATCCGACCAGATTACTGCTCTTTTCGTTGGTTACCACATCGTAGTATGCCTGCATACGGAGATTGTTGCTGATTCGCCAGAGCAGACCGGCTCCGAATGTCGTGTATGCAAGATCTGCACGGGAGGTTCCGCCTTGTCCTATTTCGTTACCGGAAGTTTTGGTATTAGGGTCGTACCAGTCGTACTTCAATACCGCAGACAGAGGCAGAGTACCGAAGTCTTGTATCAGTATCGCATATCCACCGCTGAATGTTCTGATAAATGTATCATGTTCCGGGAGCTTCGAAAAGTTGGGACTCTGGGTACCGGAAGCTGTTCCGGGCTGTACTCCGGCAATGTATTCGGCACGCAGATGCGTCATTCCGAGAGGAGAGAGCACAACAAGCTGACCATCTACACCGTAATACTCACGCTTGGCAAACTTACCCTTGTTGGCGCTGTTTTGAGAAAGCTGAAACGCTCCGTTGCTAAAGCTGTATTCCTTATCCGTTCCTTGATAAACACCGCCGTTGTAGTATGATGTTCCCAATCCCAATCGGACATTATCACCAAGATTTTTAGTCATGGAAAGGTGGCCTATAAAGTCTTTTCTACTATCGGTTTCCGGCTTAATACCATTTCCGGCAAAGAGTCCGGCTTCCAACTTTAAGAAGTTGAGCGGAGATGTTTTCGGAGCTTGCAGTGTGAGCATAGCCCCCAAATCTCTTTCGTTAGGGAAAAGAGTATTGAATATGAGAGAGCGCTCCGGAGACTCTCGCCTTGATGAAGAGTAGCTGATTTCATTCCCAAACGGACGATCGAAAACCCCTATGCGCAACGAACTGCTCTGTAGCCACGGATCTTTGACGTTGAGATAGGCATCCTTTATTCCGACGCCCTTTTCTGTAATATCAAGCTGGAATACCGAAGATGCAAGACCGGCATCGTATGTAAATTTGATACGACCTCTACGTATCCCCAAACGGCTGAATGTATCTTCTTTCTGATCGTTCTTCGTTCCCACTCTTAGAGAAGCATCCTTCTCTCCATGCTGCCACTGTGTCTGTATATATCCCGAGACTTTCAGCTTTTTCAAAAGCGTAAGAGCCTCTTCCTGCTCCTGTACTTTCTGCTCTATCTTCGCTATGGGCGACTGTTCTTCTTCCTGCTGTGCCATACCCACAGAGTATAAAGAGAGGCAGGCAAGTAAAATAGAAATCTTTTTCATCTAAAATTATCAGTTTTGTTATACCTTGATCACTCCACAAAGTTAGAGCAACAGGATTAAAAAGCATCTAAGATATCGTTACAAAAATATTAAGCATACAAGCTTCGTAAAGGAAGATATTACTTTTTTTGAAAATGCGGAAAATCATGCCGTCTTTTTACGAAAGAAAAAAGCTCGGACAATACGAATATCGGAGCAAATATCGGTCAAGAGAAAGAGAGAAAAAGCATCGGTTTCGGCTCTTCCAACTCATCCAAATTTGTGGCGTTGGATCTGGCTTACAAGACAAAAAAGAGCAAAATGATACAAAATTTGGGCATTATCAAAATAACCCCTATATTCGTACTACTTAAAGACGAAGACCACATGATGAATGCCCCCTTGGCGGAGAGACTCCGTCCAAAAAACCTGCAAGACTACGTCGGTCAGAAGCATCTCGTTGCCCCCGGATCTCCTATAAGAGAGATGTTGGAGGCGCGCTGTCTTCGCTCGTTTATCTTGTGGGGACCTCCGGGAGTGGGCAAAACAACCTTGGCCAATATTGTCGCAAACGAGCTCGGTCTGCCTTTCTACACTCTTAGTGCAACATCTTCGGGTGTGAAGGATGTGAGAGAAGTGGTAGAACGTGCACGCCAAAACGGAGGCCTTTTCTCGAAAGGGACTCCGATATTGTTCATAGACGAGATACACCGATTCAGTAAAAGCCAGCAAGACTCTCTGCTTCACGCTGTGGAGACAGGCATAATAACCCTCATCGGAGCCACTACGGAAAATCCCTCTTTTGAGGTGATAAGACCGCTACTAAGCAGATGCCGGGTCTTTGTAATGGAACCTCTCTGTAAAGCGGACATGGATCTGCTCATAGAGATAGCCACAACCAAGGACAAGGAGATGGCAAAATACTCTTTCGACATACGGGAAAGGGATGCATTGCACAGCTATGCAGCCGGAGATGGACGGAAACTCCTGAATATTTTGGAGCTATTCACGACCATTCCGGGGATGAAAGAGGAAGAGACCATCATCATAGACAATAACAGAGTTACTACATATCTGCAACAGAACCCTGCCGCCTACGATAAAGGAGGAGAGCTACACTATGATATCATCTCTGCGTATATCAAAAGTATCAGAGGAAGCGCTCCGAATGCGGCTCTCTACTGGCTGGCACGGATGATAGAAGGAGGCGAAGATCCTCGCTTTATAGCTCGAAGACTGGTCATTGCTGCCGCTGAAGATATAGGTCTTGCCAATCCGAATGCTCTGCTGATAGCACAATCGGCATTCGATGCAGTGGAAAAGATAGGATGGCCGGAGGGTAGAATACCTTTGGCTGAAGCCACCATATACTTAGCAACAAGCCCTAAGAGCAATAGTGCATACGTCGCCATAGATAAGGCATTGGAGTACGTCCGCAGCCACGAACCTCATCCGGTACCCCTGCATCTGCGTAATGCTCCTACAACACTAATGAAGGAGATCGGATATGGTAAAGGCTATCACTATCCGCATGCCTACGAGGGGAACTTCCATAAGGATAGCTACGCTCCTCCCGAAATAGAGCAGGAAGAACCGTTTTGGACGCCGGGAGCCAATGCCAACGAGCAAAGACTCGTAGCCCAACAACCGACCAACTAACTGAGAACTAACTGAGAAAACAATAATTCATTTACAAACTAATAACAGAAACAAAACGTTATGAAAATTCACAACTTTTCAGCAGGACCTTCTATCTTGAACGAGAAGGTCATCAACAATGCAGCAGAAGCGGTAAAATCTTTTGCAGACACAGGTTTGTCTCTTCTCGAAGTATCTCACCGCGGCAAACAGTTTACAGCCGTTATAGAAGAGTGCCGCAAACTCTTTCTTGAACTTATAGAAGCTCCTGCAGGATATGACGTGGTATTCCTCGGAGGCGGCGCAAGCTTACAGTTCTATATGGCTCCTCTGAACTTCTTGAAAACAAAAGCAGCTTATATAGATACAGGTACATGGGCAAGCAACGCTATCAAAGAAGCAAAGCTTGTGGGCGATGTAGAAGTACTTGCAAGCTCTAAGGCTGACACTTATACTTGGTATCCTGAACTTGGTAAAGACTACACTGTCCCTTCAGATATAGACTACTTCCACGTTACATCCAATAATACAATCTATGGTACACAGTTGCACAAAGACCTTGATGTGAACGTACCTCTTATTGCAGATATGTCTTCTGATATTTTCTCTCGTCCGGTAGATGTATCTAAGTATGACCTTATCTATGGTGGAGCGCAAAAGAATCTTGCTCCTGCAGGGGTAACATTTGCAGTGGTTAAGTTGGACGCTCTTGGCAAGGTAGAAAGACAACTTCCTACAATGCTTAACTATAAGACTCACGTGGATAAAGAGTCTATGTTCAACACTCCTCCTGTATTCCCTATCTATGTTGCTCTTCAAACCCTTAAGTGGTACAAAGAAATGGGTGGCGTGAGAGGAATGCAAAAGATGTGCGAAGAGAAAGCAAACGTACTATACAACGCAATAGACAGCTCTAAGATCTTCCGTGGAACTGTAAGAGAATGCGACAGATCTCTTATGAATGTTTGCTTCGTGATGAAAGACGAATACAAAGAACTTGAAGCAGAATTCCAAAAATTTGCAACAGAAAGGGGTATGTCCGGTATCAAGGGACACCGTTCTGTGGGAGGCTTCCGCGCTTCTCTCTATAATGCTCTTCCTCTTGAAAGCGTAAAAGCTCTTGTGGATGCAATGAAAGCATTTGAGGCAAAAATCTAACTCATCAAAAAAACAGATTAAAGCTATGAGTAAAGTACTTATTGCAACTGAAAAACCTTTTGCAGCTGCTGCAAGAGATCGTATCGTAAGCATTCTTAAAGAGAATGGATTGGAACCTGTTGTATTGGAAAAGTACACCTCCAAGCAGGAACTCCTAAATGCAGTGAAAGATGTTGCGGCTATCATCATCCGCAGCGACATTATAGACAGCGAAGTCATGGACGCTGCTCCTAACTTGAAGACAGTGGTACGTGCCGGTGCAGGCTTTGATAACGTAGACTGCGCTGCCGCTACAGAACGCAATATCTGCGTGATGAACACTCCGGGACAAAACTCCAATGCTGTTGCCGAACTTGTAATGGGTATGATGGTATACGCTGTACGTAACAAGTTCAACGGCGCTTCCGGTACAGAGCTTATGGGCAAGACTCTCGGTATCCATGCTTATGGTAACGTTGGTCGTAATGTAGCTCGTATAGCAAAGGGATTCGGTATGGAGATTTCTGCATTTGACGCTTTCTGCCCAAAAGATGTGATAGAGAAAGATGGCGTGAAGGCTTTGGACTCTGCTGCCGATCTTTACAAAAACTGTCAAGTGGTATCTCTACACATTCCTGCTACGGCAGAGACTAAGAAGAGCATCAACTACGACCTTCTTAAGACCATGCCAAAGAATGCGATGCTTGTAAACAGTGCTCGCAAAGAGGTTATCCATGAGGAAGACCTTCTTAAGATATTGGCAGAACGCCCGGACTTCAGATACTATACAGACATCTGTCCGGATCTTCATGAAGAGTTCCTCAAATTTGAAAACCAATACTTCACCACACCAAAGAAGATGGGTGCACAGACTGCCGAAGCTAACAACAATGCCGGTATTGCTGCAGCCAATCAGATCGTGAAGTTCCTTGCTACGGGAGAAGCTCCTTTCAGAGTGAACAAGTAAGGATCGGTTTTTATTTAATCATCCTATATCAAACAGAAAGAGAAGAGATAGAAGCAGCTTAAGGTTGCTTCTATCTCTCCCCGCTTAAAGTAAACAATACAAAAACATTCAGATATTATGGCAAGAATAAGACCTTTTAAAGGTATAAGACCGCCTAAATCAATGGTCGAAGAAGTAGTATCTCGTCCTTACGACGTTCTCAATAGCGATGAGGCGCGTGCCGAGGCTGCAGGAAACGAGAAGTCTCTTTACCGCATCATCCGTCCGGAAATAGATTTTCCTGTCGGAACAGATGAGCATGAAGAAAAAGTCTATAACAGAGCGGCAGAGAACTTCCATCTTTTCCAAAAGAATGGCTGGCTTGTGAAGGACGAAAAGCCTATGTACTACATCTACGCCCAAACAATGAACGGCAAGACCCAATACGGATTTGTTGTTGGAGCACACGTAGACGACTATATGAGCGGTAAGATCAAAAAGCATGAGCTTACTCGCAAGGATAAAGAAGAAGACCGCATGAAGCACGTAAGAGTAAACAATGCGAATATCGAACCGGTATTCTTCACCTTCCCGGACAATGCAGAACTTCAAGCGATATTGGACAAATATGCTGCCAAAACACCGGAATATGATTTCGTAGCAAGCCTTGATGGCTTTGGTCATCACTTCTGGATCGTGGACGATGCCAAGGATATCGAAACCATTACAGAAGCATTTGCCAAAATGCCTGCCCTATACATTGCAGACGGTCACCACAGATCGGCAGCTGCCGCACTTGTAGGAGCAGAAAAGGCAAGACAGAATCCGAATCATACCGGAGACGAAGAGTACAACTTCTTCATGGCTGTCTGCTTCCCTGCTTCTCACCTTACGATCATCGACTATAACCGAGTGGTAAAAGATCTCAATGGTCTAACACCGGAACAGTTCCTTGCCAAGGTTGGCGAACATTTCGTTGTGGAAGAAAAAGGCACAGAGATCTACAAACCTGCTGCGCTTCACAACTTCTCCATGTATTTGGGCGGAAAATGGTACTCGCTTACTGCAAAACCGGGCACTTACAACGATAACGACCCGATAGGAGTACTTGACGTAACCATATCTTCCGACCTTATCCTCAGAGACATTCTCGGCATAGACGATCTTCGTACAAGCAAGAGAATAGACTTTGTAGGAGGTATCCGTGGACTCGGAGAGCTCAAAAAGCGTGTAGACAGTGGTGAGATGGTCGTAGCGCTTGCGCTATATCCTGTATCCATGCAACAGTTGATCGACATTGCAGATACCGGAAACATCATGCCTCCGAAGACTACATGGTTCGAGCCGAAGCTTCGTTCCGGACTTGTCATACACTCTTTGGAAGAAGAAAAATAGGAAAGGGAGATTACCATGGCTGATACTAAGAAAACCAGAATAGAGTCCGATCTTTTGGGACCAAGAGAGATTGAAGACAAACATCTCTACGGAGTGCAGACGCTACGAGCGATAGAAAACTTCAACATCTCCACCTTCCACCTCAACGAGACACCCGATCTTCTCAAGGGGCTTGCTTTCACAAAGATGGGAGCCGCTATGGCAAACGTAAAGCAGGGTATCATATCGCAAGAGCAGTTTGATGCCATCATGCAGGCATGCAGAGAGATTCTCGACGGCAAACACACCGAAGCATTCCCCATAGACATGATACAGGGAGGAGCCGGCACATCTACCAACATGAATGCCAATGAGGTGATAGCCAACAGAGCATTGGAGATCATGGGACACAAACGTGGAGAATACAAATACTGCTCGCCCAACGATCACGTCAATGCATCTCAGAGCACCAACGACGCTTTCCCTACTGCCATACACATGGGAGTATATACCATGCACCTCCGTGTGGTGGAGCACCTCAAGAGTTATATTGCCTCTTTAGAGAAGAAGAGTCGTGAATTTGCGGATGTACTCAAGATGGGGCGCACACAGTTGGAAGATGCGGTACCGATGACAATGGGACAAACCTTCGGCGGCTTTGCCTCGATCCTCGAAGAAGAGATAGAGAACCTGAACCATGCAGCCGCACAGCTGCTCACCGTAAATATGGGAGCGACGGCGATAGGAACGGGCATCTGTTCCGAGCCGGGTTATGCCGAGCTGTGCGTAGAAGCCCTTCGTGAGATCACCGGATGGGATGTAAAGCTTGCACACCACTTGGTAGGAGCCACATCGGATACATCTCACCTCATCGGCTACTCCCAAGCGATGAAGAGATTGGCGGTAAAGCTCAGCAAGATAGCCAACGATATTCGTCTGATGGGTTCCGGTCCTCGTTGCGGACTTGGAGAGCTCGACGTCCCTGCACGTCAGCCCGGCTCATCCATCATGCCGGGTAAGGTCAATCCCGTAATCCCTGAAGTGATGTCTCAGATCTGCTACAAAGTGATCGGGAATGATGTTTGCGTGACCATGGCAGGCGAAGCTGCGCAGCTTGAACTGAATGCGATGGAGCCCGTAATGGCGCAATGCGTCTTTGAGAGCGGTCATTACCTCATGAGAGGAATGGACACCATGCGCGACTTCTGCATCAAAGACATAAAAGCCAACAGAGAAAAATGTCTCGCCCACATCCACAACAGCATGGGTATCGTTACGGCTCTCAATCCGATCATAGGATACAAAAACTCCACCAAGATTGCGAAGAAAGCTGCCGAGACAGGTCGTGGCGTCTATGAATTGGTACTCGAAATGGGTATCCTTACCAAGGAAGACCTCGACACGATTCTTGCTCCGGAAAACATGATCAAGCCGGTGAAGCTGGACATCAAGCCACTGAAAGATCTTCCCGAAGCATAACAGCCTTACCACTTCATAACATCACATGGGCGGTGTGTCATAATGCACAAACTGCTGTGTTGCTTGCGACATTCGGCTTCGGT
>JAUMWS010000008.1 GCA_030529525.1 Porphyromonas sp.
TACATAACTAACGCCATTTTAACGACCATAAAAATACTCAGAAAGCTACTTTTTTTAATGCGTCAGCCCTGAAATATCTCTCTGTAAAAAGCGCATTGTTATTAGTTTTTTTACATTTGCCTAATCAAACTAAAAACCGAATCTGATGAAACGAAATTTTTCTACACTCTTGCACCTTTTTGCACTACTATTAGTAGTCCCTCTTCTAACAAGCTCTTGTAAGGATAAAGATCCGGATATTATCTTCGATTTCTATCCTCTCAACATAGAAATAGAGGTGGCCGATAAGGAGGGAAGAGATCTTTTGGATGCCAATACTCCGGGCAACTTACTCTCGCAAGATGTTACTGCCACATTTTTAGGAAAGACTTTTAGGATGGGAGAAAGAATAGACCGACCAACTCCTGATGTTTTCCGAGCCTATATGCCTACGTTTCATGGGCTACTTGTTGGAACAAACAAAAATGGACGCAAGGCTTTATTTTTCGGAGAATTGGCAGGCAATAGTACATTTAAATCAGAAGAGCTGGTATTGAACTGGGGAAACGGATGGCAAAAGGATGTAATAACCATCAGCCAAAAAGTACACAGTAAAGGGAATGACATAAAGGTGATAAGGAGTTTTTACCTCAATGGAAAACGGATTTCTCGTCCTATTAAAATCGTGAAAGGGTAACGCACTCCTATCTAAAAGAAAAAGGATTCGTACAGCCCGGTAGTTTTACTACATCTGTACGAATCCTTTTTGTTTAAGAGATATGCCAATCTACTTTTTCCAGTATCTCCCAAGCACCTCGGGTAAAGTCCGGAATCTCTATCGGAACAGATCCGAGACGAAGAGACTCTTCGGAAAGTGGAATGATGGAGCACCACTCTGCCATGTCATAAACGTCCATGTCAAGTGGTAAACCTTTTTGAAGACAGTATATAAGCCTTCTATCCATGATACCACTCATAGGGGCATGCCCTTTCAAGTGCTTTATCCCTTCAACGATATCCGGAGTCAGAATAGGATGTGCATATTTTTGCAGAACGACTTCTGTTTTATCCGAAGGAAGATAGTCCGGAAGTTCCGGATGAAGCGTGCTGCTATAAGAGATACCCTCGCAGTATTCGGGCTTCAAAGAGAGTGTGGGATATGGATACTTTTGAGCGAATCCGTCCGTGCCGACTATCTGCAAGGAGCGAGAATATGGCCTGTATGATGCAACATCGTGCTCTATATAGAGGGTACGCCCTTTAGCTGTCTGTATAATGGTTTGCGTATGATCTCCATTTGCAAATCGACTAAAGTCTTCTCCGTAATGGGAAGACAATACTTGAGGCGTATGTTTAGGAGAAGCATCCATAGATACCAAGCGGAATAAACGGTCTCCTCTGTGTATATTCATGGCAAGGCACAAAGGGGCAATTCCGTGTGTAGGATAGAGATCGCCTCTACGGGCAATATTATGGGCTAAACGCCAATCTTCTCTATGCTGCAACCATTGACTATGCAGATTGTGCACGTATCCTCCTTTAGCATGAATGATTTCGCCGAAAAGACCACTCTGTGCCATATTCAGCATAGATAGTTCAAATGAGTCGTAAACACTATTTTCCAGCATGAAGCAGTGCTTACGAGTCTGTTCGGCAGTCTCTATCAATTGCCATATTTCCGGTATGGAGATAGCTGCAGGGACCTCAACAGCGACATGTTTTCCATGCTTCATCCCTTCCGTTGCTATGGTTGCATGGCTCTCCCAAGTAGTGGTAATGTACAGCAGATCCGCAGAAGTGTGTTCTATACAAGAAAATGCTGCATCCGTTCCGGTATGATAATCAACTTTTTGATGCGGCAGAAGAGCAGATGCTTTTCGGACAGCCTCTTCATCCAAGTCCGCAAGAGCAACTATCTCAACTCCCGGAATCTCTACAAGTCTGGCTAATGCTTTGGTCCCTCTTATCCCTAAACCGATTATGGCAATACGGACAATCGGGATAGGAGCACACCTGAGAGAAAGCACATGGTTACGATTCATCCCTTTTCTTTATTGCTTACTCAGCAAATCCTCCATAAGTGAATCTATCGTAAAGAGACCTTTTCGTCCTAAAACGTATTCCGCTGCCATTACCGTTCCGGTGGCAAAACCCTCTCTTCCATGCGCCTTGTGCTCTATAGTGATCTCGTCTATCTTAGAAGAGTAAGATACTGTATGAATACCCGGAACATTCTCTTTTCTGTGTGCGCGTATAGTAAGCCCCTCATTAACAGGAGCAAGAGAACCGTCCGTAGTGGTAAATATCGCCAACTTTCGGTCTATCCTTTTAAGAATTTGTTGAGCAAGCGTAAGTGCTGTTCCACTTGGTGCGTCTTTCTTTTCTGTATGGTGAGTCTCGTCTACAATGACGTTATACTGAGGAAGAAGGTTCATATAAGTGGCCAGAAGTTCATTTATCTTTCCAAAAATATAGACCCCTATACTGAAATTGGAGCTGTAAAAGAGTGTTCCTCCTTCCTGATCCATAGTCTGAATAACATCATCCCACTCGGAAAGCCATCCTGTAGTACCGCAAACAACAGGTATTCCCGCCTTGAAACAAGCCTCTATATGCTCTCGGGCAGTTGTCGGGGTACTGAACTCTATAGCGACATCCGCTGTAAAAAAGGAAGAAGAACGGTTTGTCAGATCATCGGCATTTGCCTCATCTATAATTGAAACTATCTTGTGTCCTCTTTTCTCGGCGACTTCATAAATGGTTTTACCCATTTTACCGTATCCTATAAGTGCTATCTTCATGCTACTTCTCTATTTTTCTGTCCGCAAATATACTTATTTCGTCCTATATTCAAGGAGTCATATCACTCTTCATAACCCTCACTCCAATCTCTTCTATTCCTAAAAGAAGAGAGTCTGTCATAAGATGTTGAAAGGAGATAGTCTGAATACCGGAAGCAGAAAAAGACCTGTTAAGATAGAGAGGCTCACTCTTTACAAAGAAGTGATACCCTCCTTTTGAAATACCGCTCTCCGGGACATGGAACCTTAACTCTTTTGTTTCGGTAAGATATGTCCGGTTATTTGTCTCCGAAACAATTCCCAATACGATATTGGTATAAGGGTACTTTTCGGTGTATCTGATGTCTATGTAAATATCATACAGAGCTGTGGTATCTTCTACATTGAACGAATAAAAAAGCTCTTTCTTTGTTCTCCACCCCTCTTTATCCATCTTTTGATAATAGGCATAAAAATACTGTTTGTGGCAGGCAGTAAGCCCTAATGACACAAGCAATGTAAATAGGAGAAAAAAAGTAAAGAGCTTTCTTTTCATACAACTATGTAACCGGATAAGAAGATATATTCCCGAATATTATCCTTGTACCTCTTTGCGTTTTCGAGCTCCGGACTTAGATCTATTACGTCTCTTTTTCTGACCTCCCTCTCCGTCTCTCGAATCGAATCTGGAAATGCTTTCATTCAAGATATCGTTAGAAGATTTCTCCTCCTTCTTATTCTTTGCATCGTACTCAAGAGAAAATGGAATATCTCCCTCTTTGTTCATTTTAATAACTCGGAAGGCACGATCTGTAGATATCGTTACGTAAGCAGGGCCTTCTTGTCTCTCATTGCGATTGTCAAGAGCGTACGTGATATTCTTTGCTAAAATATCAGCCTTAAAATATTTATACTGCCCTACTTCTGTTCTGAGGCGAATCTCTCTCGATGGCATCTTCTTTTGAGCCTCTGCGTAAACATCGGTCTCAAAATTGATACAACACTTTAGCTTGCCGCACTGTCCTGCCAACTTCAGAGGATTCATTGAAAGATCTTGAATACGAGCGGCATTTGTACCAACGGACAGAAACGAAGGCATCCACTTGGAACAACAGAGTTCCCTACCGCACGGACCAATTCCACCGATACGTCCCGCCTCTTGTCTTGCACCAATCTGCTTCATCTCTATACGAATATGAAACTCTTCTGCAAGCTTCTTGATGAGCGTTCTAAAGTCCACCCGATCATCAGAGATATAGTAAAATATCGCCTTCAATCCATCACCTTGATATTCGACATCGCCTATCTTCATATCCAAGCCAAGGTCTTTGGCTATCTCTCTGGAGCGAATCATCGTACTATGCTCTAAAGCTTTGGTCTGATGATATTTCTCCATATCAGACTCCTTAGCCAAGCGATAAATCTGTCGTATCTCTCCTCCGGGATGACGATAACGAATCTTTTTCATCTGTAAGGCAACAAGCTTACCGGTTAAAGTAACCATCCCGATATCATGACCGGGAGAAGATTCTACCGCAACCATATCTCCTTGATGCAACTCCAGCCCCAATGGATTGGTATAGTATCCTTTTCGAGTATTCTTAAACTGAACTTCCGTAAATTCGTATTCATTAGAACCTTTGGGAAGATGAGAAAAGTAATCAAAAGAGTTTAGCTTTATAATAGGTGTTTTTCTTCCCTTTCTCTTAGGACAGCCACATCCTCCCTGACTACTGCAAGCACAAGTCTGCTTTTGCGGTACTTGTTCTGTATCTATATATATATTGTTATCTGTTATCATAAGTGTCTATTGTATCCACGAATATACTTAATAATGAAGAAAGAGAGAGAGATACTCCCTACTCTTTTTTATCCTCTTGAAGAGCAGACAAACGGAAATATTCGTCTCTCCACTGGGCTGCCGAAATAAAGTCCAATGCTTTGGCGGCTTGTTCCATTGCCGTTTTAGCTGCTTTAATCTTTTCGGATAGTTTTTCAGCCGAAACGTATGCCCCTTCGGCTTCTTCTGCAACTTTCCCAAAATCTGTTGCCTTAAATGAATAAGATGCCGATTTAGAATCTGCTTTTTTACCTGTCGGTGCTCCTGTAAGATCTAATATGGAAGCTGAGTTCTTTACAATCTGCTTCGGAGTTATGCCATGCTTTTCGTTATACTGAAGTTGTTTATTTCGACGTCGTTGTGTCTCTTCTATTGTAAGGGCCATACTTGCTGTGATAGTATCTGCATAGAAAATCACTTTGCCATTTAAGTTTCGAGCTGCTCGACCTGCCGTTTGAGTAAGAGAACGATGCGAACGCAAAAAGCCCTCTTTATCTGCATCCAAAATGGCAACAAGAGAGACTTCCGGAAGATCCAATCCCTCACGTAAAAGATTGACCCCGACAAGAACATCAAATTGTCCGGCTCTCAAACCTTCCATTATCTCAACTCTTCTCAATGTGTCTACATCACTGTGTATGTATTCACATTTTATTCCTGCATAAGACAGGTAATCTGAGAGTTCTTCCGCCATCTTTTTGGTAAGAGTTGTTACAAGAATACGTTCGTTTGCTTCTATTCTTTTTCTTATCTCTTCCATCAAGTGGTCAATCTGATTAAGAGTAGGATGAATCTCTATTATAGGATCCGGAAGACCTGTAGGACGGATTACCTGCTCTACCACAACTCCTCCACTTTTTTCGAGTTCGTAATCTGCCGGAGTAGCTGAAACAAATATGGTGTCTCCGATAATATCTTCAAACTCTTCAAACTTCAGGGGCCTATTGTCTATTGCAGCCGGCAATCTAAAACCATACTCTACTAGATTCGTTTTTCTTGCACGGTCTCCTCCATACATTGCTTTCACTTGAGGAATAGTTACATGGCTTTCGTCTATAACAAGTAGAAAGTCTGAAGGGAAATAGTCGAACAGACAATAAGGTTTCTCTCCCGGCTCCCGACCATCAAAGTATCGTGAGTAGTTTTCTATTCCAGAACAGTAACCAACCTCCTTCATCATCTCAATGTCATATAAGACTCTCTCATTAAGCCGTTTTGCCTCCAATAGTTTTCCTTCTCGTTCAAATAAACTAACCTGTGCATCCAGGTCTTCTTGGATTTGCTTTATCGCCTGAGTCATCAACTCAGAAGATGTAACAAAAAGGGTTGCAGGATAAAGGGCAAGAAAAGGAAGCGTACCAACTTCTCTACCGGTTAAAGGGATGAAGCGAGTAATGCGCTCTACTTCGTCTCCCCATAGCTCTATTCTGTAGGCAACTCCATCATAATTCTCTTCAGCAGGAAATATATCTATAGTATCTCCTTTGGCTCTAAAGCTCCCGGGAAGGAACTCTGCCTTGTTATGAATATAGTATGCATCAACGAGAGCACGGAGCAAAGCCTCTCTCTCTATCCGACTTCCTTGCTTTATCTCGATACGTTTTTCTATGTATGCACTCGGATTTCCCATACCGTAAATACAAGAGACGGAAGAAACAATGATAATATCTTGTCTTCCACTCATGAGGGACATCGTTGTGCGAAGTCTTAGTTTATCAAGTTCTGCATTTATTGCCAAATCTTTCTCTATATAGAGGTCGGATGCAGGAAGATAAGATTCGGGTTGATAGTAGTCATAGTATGAGACAAAATATTCAACTGCATTATCCGGAAAGAAAGATTTAAATTCTCCATACAACTGAGCCGCTAATGTTTTATTATGGCTTAGTATGATGGTAGGCTTTCCTATTTTCTCTATTACATTGGCAATAGTAAAAGTCTTTCCTGAACCGGTAACACCCAAAAGAGTTTGGTATTGAGAGTGTCCGCTATTAAGGCCATCCACTAAAGCTTTTATGGCTTCAGGCTGGTCTCCTGTCGGTTTAAACTTAGAATTTAATCGGAACACACTCATCTTACTACTCTCTATTTTACACTTCTATCCTCTCCCTCGTAGAGTTCCAAAGAGATTTGATTTCCATCCCATTTTGCATAGGAGTTGTACTTAATCCAATCCCCCAGTATAACAATTCGTCTTCTATCGGGAAGCATCAGATCCACCAACTTATGGAGATGTCCAAAAACGAATATATCAGGCTTTTCTTTCTCTCCTTTAATCTCACTCAAATATTTTTTAGTCCAAACGATGAGATAATTATCATCTTCATCTACAAAGTCGGGATTCTCACCATACTTTTTCTCAATACCTTTTTTTCGGCTGTAATTAGACCAAAAATGAGCCAAACCAACGGTCCATCTGGGATGGATAGCAGCATAAAGTTTCTGACAAACTCTGTTGTGGAAGATAGAACGTATAAGTCGGAATCCCTTAGATCTATAATCATACTCATCGCCATGAGCCATAAAAAATCTCTTTCCTCCTATCAGGCATTCCCAGCTACCCTTATGCAACTTTACTCCAAGCTCTTGCTCTAAATACCCAAAACTCCAAATATCATGATTACCGGTAAAAAAGTGCATCTCGATACCAAGATCCGACATTCGGGCAATCTGTCCTAAGAAACGGGTAAACCCACTTGGTACAACATCTTTATACTCGAACCAATAGTCAAATATATCTCCCAACATCACAACCATACAAGCATCCTCCTCAATGGATCTCAACCACCGAACAAGTTGCCGCTCCAAATCCACCGGACTTTTATGATAGGGAGATCCTAAATGAACATCCGAAAAAAAATATACGGACTTACCCTGTGGAATGTTGTAGGATGTAATATTCGAATCTGCCATTACAAAAATCCAAGCTCCAACAAAGCTTCTTCACTCATCATATCTTTGGACCACTCAGGTTCAAAGGTCAAATTTATAGTAACTTCCTTAATCCCTTTTACACTCTCTACCTTCATCTTGACATCTTCCATGATGAAGTCCGCAGCCGGACAGTTGGGAGCGGTCAGAGTCATCGTAACTACCACATGTCCGTTATCTTGAATGTCTATGTCATATATAAGTCCAAGATCGTACACATTCACCGGAATTTCCGGGTCATAAACTGTTTTAAGCATGCGTACAATCTCTTCCTCTTGCATCAGTAATGGGTTGTTATCGTTATTGTTCATACTTTATACTTAGAATAGATTATCTCAATACCTTTCTCTATAATATCGTCTCTATCTTTTGCTCCGCTTAGGGATATCCGAACTTCGGGCTCTATCCCTTGCTCGTGCGATATAGACTTTCTGTCCAAACCCGCAGCAGTAGAATATCTGACCCTCCAACCATTCGGAAGTTCTGCCATTGAGGGAAGGCCGGCTCCACCTCCGGACTTCAATCCTACCGTTGTAATGTTGTTCTCATAAACACTTTTATAGAGAAAATCATTTGTTGCACTGTAGCTGCCTGCATCTTGTAATACCACAATTGGAATATTAGCCCAAAAAGCATTATTCCCATATGGAGAAACATATTGAGGACGAGGGTCGGAGTAGTCTCCTCTCTTGGCACTTTTCTTATACCTTGTGTACCCAACCAAAGTCTTTTGAGATAAAAGATAAGAAAGAAGTTCATCTGAATTGGTTACCAGTCCTCCACCATTTCCTCGAACGTCTATTATGACTCCCTTGCAGTTTACAAAATAGAGGGATAGAAACTGCATCTCACCAAGCGAATTCATAAAACTTGGATAGATTATATATCCTATATCTGCCTCATCCTCTTCAGAAGCAGACACAGACTTTATTTTTTTATAGATCATTCCACGAGAAACTCTATACTTATCTCCTAAATAGATTTTTCTCAAAGTGGGATCTAAGGATTCTTCATCATTAGGATTAGTCCAAGTGTATTTGCCATGATCAAAGAACGAAATCAGATTACAATGTCCATCTTTCAGTTCTCTTATCATATCCGAAAGCAGATCGAAAAACTCAAGAGTATTCAATTTTTTTTCATCTAATCTGCTCTGATACTTGACCTTTACTGCATCCCAATCTATATTCTTCTCTTCAAAATAGCAGTAGTTGTCATTCAAAATATTCCAAAGAGCCTCAAAGTTTTTCTGCTGATCCGTAGTCCCTTCCACTTCAATCTTTCTGCAAGAAGGCAGAAAGATTAGCAATATTGCGATAGCTATACTACTAAACCTTTTCATGATTTTATGCTTTTTAGAAGTGAAAACTTTTGTCTATTCTGTTATTCCTGATACTACGCGATCCGCTAAGCTTGAAAGAGTCAAAAGAGTAACCCAGCGCAAGACCCAGGTATAGTTCTCTAAACTTTCTACCATTCAAATCCATATTGGTATACCCGTGTTCAAATCCCAACATCATAGTAGAGCGGGCAAAGGGGATATCCACAGCAAACATTTGATTCATTTTCAATCTGTTCCAAGGCTGGGTCAAATAAAATTTCAGAGGGGCTCCGTTCTCTCCTCCGATATAATCGTAGTAAGGCTGTCCATAACCCGGATGAAAAGTAAGATGCAAAGCCGAAATTTGGGCTCTGTAATGGAAAAACATTTTGTACTCCTTTATCTTCACAGGAAAGAGCAAGTCTGTAGAAAGATCGAAACCCGTAGAAAGCTTCAGATTAAAGACATTATTTGTATTGCTAGACTTAATAGTAGAACCTAATGAAAGGTTGCCCAACAGAGCCACATTCCATTTCAGCCAACTCTTCTGTAATAGACTCCATGCCGGACCGAAAGAGCCGTCAAACAGCAGATACTGCATACCGGATCCGTTTATGGGATTTCTGTAAAGACCGACATGAATATCCATAAGAGATTGCCAAGCCTGAATCTGCCACATCTCTCTTCTCTCTCTCTCATATCCCAATCTTCTATGCCTTAAGAATAGTCCTTCCTGTGGAATAGGAGATAGATAATCGTCTAAGACTTGTCCCATTCCCACCGTCAATATCCTCCTATTATGAACGGTAGGAAGCGGATCGAACTCCAAGAACGGCTTCCCCATGTAAATATTGTAAAGAGCCCTGTCAATCTTCTCCAAGAAAGGACTCTTTCCGGTTATGGCTTTCTGCGTGGAGCCGTTCTGAGCATTGGTAGGAAAAACGACACTCAACAAAAAAGCAATAAAACCAATCTGTATGTACTTTTTCATCTTTCCTCCTCTGTGTCTTCTGTTTCATTTCCGAAAGGAATGCTCTTCATTCCTGTCGCTTCACCAAGTAGACGATTTGTTTCCAAAAACTCCTCTCCGCTGTCTACATCGGTTTGTTCCAAATCCGGAGTCTCCTCTTCGGCTGCTGTCGATTCTACTTTCTTGCCCTCTTTCTCTTCTATATCTCCTACTTCAAAGGTACTTAATCTCTTTCCTTTGGCTCGAATACCTTTGACAGAGATATACTCATCTGCATCTATAACTATTGGTAATCTGTGCTGATCTTTCCCTTTGAAAGAGACTTCAAACAGAGGATACTGTTCATCGGACAAAGTTATCATCTCACATCCATCTCCTAAGATATTTTCCCTCTTTATGGAATCCTCTACTTGAAAACGTTTGATATAGGTATAGTCTTGTTCCGAATCAAAATAAATCAGTGTCCAGATCTTATTCGGATCGTACTTTTCTATGATAAATATGTCGTTCTCAAAATGATTTGTATCACTAAACGACGTAATATAGACCTCTCCATTCTGACGAATGACCAGTATCTTGTCTTCCGGGAAGAACTCTCCCAAGAAAGCCCCTCTCTCGTCATAGTTCACCCTATTGACGTCATGATCGAACCACACCATACGTCCTCCAAGAGTGGATACTCCTTTCTGCTTCAGCACTATCTTATGTACATCTCCCTTGGTAAGCAGGTATCCTCTTGATGAACGTCCCATGATACGGATAGAAGAAAAATCTTTC
This sequence comes from Porphyromonas sp., assembly GCA_030529525.1. Taxonomy (GTDB): domain Bacteria; phylum Bacteroidota; class Bacteroidia; order Bacteroidales; family Porphyromonadaceae; genus Porphyromonas_A. Next base: position 10,599 of record JAUMWS010000008.1, read on the forward strand.
TCGAACACCAATTGACGCTGATTGGGTTTCGGTTTAAGCACCACTCTTACTGTCTCTGCTTCGCCATTCGGATTGGCGGAAAAGTAGACAAACTTAGACCCTTCTCCCCCATATCCTACGGGATAATCTCTGTCTCTCATGAAAGAGGTTACACTAAAGCGTTTGATAAAGTAGTGTCCGTGCTTACCCTCTCTATGAATGGTATTGTAGACCGTACGCTTATCATTCTTCACAAAACGGGCTACATGAATGATATCCTTGCCGACAAAAGCTTTCTCCGAAACCTTTGTTATGATATACTTGGCATCTTTAAAGAACACTATGATATCATCTATATCCGAGATGTTACAGACAAACTCATCTTTCTTAAGCCCCGTTCCGATAAATCCCTCTTGTCTGTTGACATACAGCTTCTCATTCTTCTCTACCACTTTAGAAGCCTCTATGGTATCGAAGCTACGTACTTTTGTTCGACGGGGATACTTGGCTCCATACCTCTCCAACAAGGAGGAGTACCACTCTATGGTATATTCGATGATATGATTCATCCTATGCTGAGCCAACTCCATCTCTTTCAAAAGAGACTCCAAAAGGATCTGGTTCTTTTCCTCATTGAAGCGCAAGATTCTTGCCATACGTATTTCCAGCAATCTCTTGAGATCTTCATCCGTTACCGGACAAACAAGGTCTTTAAGTTCCTTAGCCAATGCGATACGAATGTAAGCTACAGCCTCTTCCGTACTTTTGGCTTCCTCGAACTTCTTCTCTTTGTACACTCTTTTCTTAATAAACAGTTGCTCCAAATAGGCAAAAAGATGCTTTTCCCTCAGCTCATCGTACTCCACCTGAAGCTCTGCATAAAGATGGTTTTTGGTGCGTTCGACATTATCTCTCAGCACATCCGATACAGAGACAAAAACCGGCTTATCGTCCTTTATCACACAACAGTTCGGAGAGATGCTTATCTCACAATCGGTAAAAGCATAGAGGGCATCTATCGTCTTGTCGCTTGATGTTCCAGGCGCCAGCTGTATCTCTATATTTGCCTTTTCGGAGGTCTTGTCGTCCACTTTCCGTACCCGAATCTTTCCTCGCTCATTGGCTTTCAGTATCGAATCTATAAGAGAAGATGTGGTCTTACCGAATGGTAATTCATCTATGACCAAAGTCTTAGAATCTTTCTTGATTATGTTGGCACGCACTTTCAAGTTACCCCCACGCTCTCCGTCATTATACTTTGAAACATCTATATGACCGCCGGTCTGGAAGTCCGGATAAAGCCTGAAGGTTTCCCCTTTCAGATGGGAGATACAAGCTTGAAGTATTTCCGAAACATTGTGAGGCAAGATTTTGGAAGAAAGCCCAACGGCTATCCCCTCAACTCCCTGCGCCAATAAGAGCGGGAATTTTACCGGCAGACGAACCGGCTCTTTATTAGCTCCGTCGTAGGAGGGACGGTACTCTGTTATTTTCGGACTGAACAGCACTTCCTTGGCAAACGGAGTGAGACGAGCCTCGATATAACGTGCAGCTGCGGCACCATCGCCTGTGAGGATGTTTCCCCAGTTTCCCTGACATTGAATAAGAATATCTTTCTGCCCCAACTGTACCAAGGCGTCCGATATACTGGCATCGCCATGAGGGTGAAGCTGCATAGAAAAACCTACAATATTTGCCACCTTTATAAGCCTGTCGTCCATCTGTGACATCGTATAAAGAATACGTCTTTGGACAGGTTTCAACCCATCCGCAATGTGCGGAACAGCCCGCTCCAATATCACGTACGAAGCGTAGTTGACAAACCAAGACTTATACATCCCCGTAAGGACATAAGTAGATCCTGACGAAGACGCCCGTTGAGGTTCTCCGGAATGCTCTGTATATTGCTCTATTTCTATGCTACTCATATACTCTCATGATGTATGGGTACAATCCGAACAAAGATACAACTTTTTCCTCGTTCCATTTATCTGGCGATGTTTAGGGCCCCTTCGGTATTCCTCATTTTATTAAAATCAAAAAATGCTCTTGAGTTTAAGATAAAAAATTCAGAATAAATATCAGTCGTAAACAATCCGATGTTTTTCTAATAAGTTTTCCCTTTTTCTTGAGTAGAAATCGGCCTCATTCTCCTCTTCTATTTTTATATATTTAGTACCGACAAGAAGGTTTCAAGTCCGGCTTCTCTATTTTATCTTTCACCTCTATTTTCAGAGGGTGCCCAAAGTGTTAAACCAGAGCTATTTTGTTAACACTAATTATAGTACATATTAGTCAAAAACGATAAACAAGCATATTCTTTCGGCTTAACCCGTTTAATTTTTCAGTAAACACGTTTACCATTTTCATTTAACCCGTTTACCGAATTCAATTAACGTGTTTAGAATTTTCAATCAAACTGCTGAAAATGAAAAACTTAGGCAATTACTTCATTTTTTAGGGCTATTTGCAAGACAATTTTACGTTATGAAATATTTACAGTAAATCGGGATTGATTTTTTCTTTTTTAACCTAAAAACAAGCCATAAAACCGACCAAGAGTCAAAAAGTTTGAGACTTCGCATTTCTCCATACAACACTGATTTACAGAAAATTAAACGATCTACTATCCAATTTCAGGAGAAATACAAGAAGAAAAACACTCTGTTCCACAAGAGGTGAAAAGCTTCATTTTTATATAAAAGTACATCAAGTGAGGGTCCTCAAAATGGGGTTCACAATGAGATTTAAATCAAATAAAACCTGATTATAATTTCAATTCTAAAAAAGAGTTAGAAAATAATTGCATCATATTACTTTTTGGGCTTATCTTTGTAGCGCAAAAGCAGATTATTGTATATATATCTATAGTATGGCCTACACAAACAATGTAATGATTGTCCGACACAAGCTTTTGGCGGCTCTCGTCAAGCTTTGGAAAGAAGGGCAACTCGTAGAAAAAATTGACTACCTTCCTATCGAATTTTCACCTCGTCGATCTAAGGTACTTGGGAGATGCTGTCCCCATAAGGAGCGTGCTGTATGGAAGTATAAATGCTTCCCTCTGCTCGGCTTTGATATGACCGATGAAGAAAGCGAAGTGGATATGCTTTCCAAGTACGCAAAGAAAGCTCTCGAACGAGAATCTCCCAACAAAGAGAACTTGATGTGTGTGATAGACGAGGCATGCACCTCTTGCGTTCAGATTAACTACGAAGTCTCCAATCTCTGTAGAGGGTGTGTAGCTCGTAGCTGTTATACCAATTGTCCGAAAGATTCCATAAGTTTTCAGAAAAACGGACAGGCTCAAATCAACCATGATACCTGCATAAGTTGCGGAATATGCCATAAGTCTTGTCCGTATCATGCGATCGTGTACATTCCCGTACCATGCGAGGAGGCTTGTCCTGTAAAAGCTATTTCAAAGGATGAGTATGGCGTAGAGCACATAGATGAGAGTAAGTGTATATACTGTGGGAAGTGTCTTAATGCCTGCCCATTCGGTGCTATTTTTGAAATATCACAGACCTTTGATGTTCTCCAAAGTATTCGCAAGGGAGAGGAAGTAATTGCAATCATAGCACCTTCAATACTTGGGCAGTTCAAAACAACCATAGACCAAGTTTATGGAGCATTCAAAGAGATTGGCTTTACCGACGTTATAGAAGTGGCTCAAGGAGCTATGGACACTACAAGCAACGAGGCTCACGAACTTCTCGAAAAACTTGAAGAGGGACAGCCATTCATGACTACTTCTTGCTGCCCATCGTATATAGAGTTGGTCAATAAGCATATTCCGGAGATGAAACCATTCGTTTCCTCTACTGGTTCTCCTATGTATTACACCGCGCGTATTGCACGTAAAAAGTATCCGAATGCCAAGATCGTGTTTGTGGGTCCTTGCATTGGCAAACGTCAGGAAATACGTAGAGATGAAGAAGTAGACATGATTCTCACATTTGAGGAAGTTGGTGCTATCTTCAAAGGAATGGACATAGAGCTACAACAAGCTCCCGCTTATAAAATGGCATTTAACTCTGTGCGTGAAGCTCACGGCTTCGCCCTCAACGGTGGTGTCATGGGTGCAGTAAAGGCTTATCTGGGTAAAAATGCAGACAAAGTCAATGGCATCGAAGTGGCAGACTTGAACAAAAAGAATATCACAATGCTTCGCAGCTACGCTAAAACGAAGAAAGCTCCGGGGCAGTTCATAGAAGTAATGACCTGTGAGGGTGGTTGCATATCCGGACCAAGTGCATACAACGATATCGTATCGGGACGTCGTCAGCTCAGCAAGGAGCTTACGAACGTAAAGGAGACGTATGCAGACAGCAATTGATCTACTAAAAAGAGAGCAAACTCTACCGGATAGAGATCTTATAAATCTTCTCTCTTCTTCTGATGCAGAAGCTATACGCTATCTGCATCAGAAGGCAAGAGAGGTTACTCTTGAAAACTTCGGAAATAAAGTTTATCTGAGGGGTTTGATAGAGATTAGCAACTATTGTCATAACAACTGCTACTACTGCGGTATCCGCAAAGACAACAAAGAGGTATCGAGATACCGTCTTTCTCATGGGGAGGTACTGGAATGCTGTCGGGAAGGATACAATATAGGATTTAGGACATTCGTGCTTCAAGGAGGAGAAGATCCTCGTCAGTCCACTTCTTGGATAGAATCTTTAGTAAAGGAGATACGTGCTGAATTTCCCGAATGCGCCATAACCCTCTCTCTCGGAGAGAAGTCTTACGACTCTTATCTTAGACTATACAATGCGGGAGCTAACCGCTATCTTCTGAGACACGAAACATTTGATACGGCTCACTACTCCCTGCTTCATCCCTCTTCTATGAGTCAATCTCGCAGGAAACAGTGCTTGAAAAATCTCAAAGATATAGGGTATCAGACCGGAACGGGAGTGATGGTAGGAAGTCCGGGACAAAGGATTGAGCACCTCCTTCAAGATATTCGATTCATAGAACGATTAAGACCGGAGATGATTGGCATAGGACCTTTTATTCCACATCATGCGACTCCTTTTGCAAAAGAAAAGGCCGGGACCGTGGATATGACACTTAGACTACTATCTATCTGTCGCCTCATGCTTCCTCAAGCTCTTATTCCAGCCACTACGGCATTAGCTTCACTGCCCGGAGAAGGGAGGCTTGGAGGTATTCTTGCAGGGGCTAATGTCATCATGCCAAACCTATCTCCTGCATCGCATCGGAAGGAATATTCATTATACGATAACAAAGCTGCGTTCGGAAGTGAATCTGCACAGGGAATAATAGATTTGGCTGAACAGCTGAAAACAATAGGATACGAAATCTCCATGGAACGTGGAGATCATTATGAACATAGAAGTTAGAAAATAGATCTGATAAGAGAGAAAGATAGAGAAGAACGTTATTATATTTAACCATCTCCTCGAAAACATTTGAAACCTTACATAAAAAATGATATACAATAAAACGTCAAGAAATGCTGAGGAGTTTATCTCTCATGAAGAGATAATGGAGACTCTTGCTTTTGCAGAAGCAAACAAAAACAACAGGGAACTGATAGAAGAAATTCTCGTAAAGGCTGCAGAAGGAAAAGGGATAGAGCATAGAGAAGCTGCTCTTCTTCTTGAGTGTGAAGATCCGGAGCTGCAACAGAGGATGTTTGATATTGCCAAAGCAATCAAGCAGAAGCTGTACGGCAATCGAATTGTAATGTTTGCTCCTCTCTATCTGTCTAACTACTGCATTAACGGATGTACCTATTGTCCTTATCATGCAAAGAATAAAACGATACATCGTCGCAAACTCACACAAGAGGAGATAGCCAAAGAGGTAATAGCTCTACAAGATATGGGGCACAAGAGGCTTGCCCTTGAGATGGGAGAGCACCCTACTCTCAACAGCATGGAATACCTGTTGGAGTCCATCTCAACTATATACAGCATCAAACACAAAAACGGAGCAATACGACGTGTAAACGTCAATATTGCAGCTACTACTGTCGAAAACTACAGAAAGTTACACGAGGCAGGTATCGGTACATACATCCTGTTTCAAGAGACTTATCACAGAGAAACGTACGAAGCACTACACCCTACAGGACCTAAAAGCAACTATATCTACCACACCGAAGCGATGGACAGAGCAATGGAAGGTGGAATAGATGACGTTGGTATCGGTGTTCTATTCGGTCTCAATACTTATAAGTATGACTTCACGGGGCTATTGATGCACGCAGAACACCTCGAAACAACATTTGGTGTGGGGCCTCATACCATAAGCGTACCAAGAATATGTCCGGCAGATGACATAGATACGGCAGACTTTCCAAACTCGATTTCGGATGACATATTCCGTCGCATTGTGGCAGTAATACGAATTGCCGTCCCATATACAGGTATGATTATATCCACACGAGAGTCTCAAAAATCTCGTGAAAGCGTTCTCGAAGTAGGTATTTCTCAGCTTAGTGGCGGATCTCGAACCACTGTTGGAGGCTACACGGAGGAGAAAGAGAAAGCTCACGATACCGCCCAGTTCGACCTCAGTGATACCCGAACTCTTGACGAAATAGCGGCTTGGCTCATAGATCTTGGGTATATACCAAGCTTCTGCACTGCTTGTTATAGGGAGGGACGTACGGGCGACCGCTTCATGGCTTTGGTTAAGAGCGGACAGATAGCCAACTGCTGTGGTCCCAATGCTATTATTACTCTAAAAGAATACCTTGAAGACTACGCTTCTGAAGAGACAAAGAAAAAAGGTCAAAAGCTTATCTTTAATAGTCTTAAGATGATTCCGAACCTAAAGATTCGTGATAAAGCCACTCGAAATCTTTCTGAAATAGAGAAAGGTAAGAGAGACTTCAGATTCTAATTCTTCTATCCGAACCATTCACCGCAAAGATTCATGGAACAGACTCCCCGATCCGAACGCCTGCACATCGTGCTTTACGGACGGACAAATAGTGGTAAATCTTCCCTTATCAATGCCCTTACAGGGCAAAATATCTCGCTTGTTTCCGAGACACCGGGCACCACAACAGACCCCGTAAACAAAGCCATGGAAATTCCCGGCTTGGGAGCATGTGTGCTTGTAGACACTGCCGGATTTGATGATGCAGATAAAGCACTCGGTCTACTCCGTATAGAACGGACACGTGAGACACTGAAAGGAGCAGATATTGCGATAGTGGTTATTGCCTCCGAAGATATCTCCACCGAACTCGAATGGATTGAAAAGCTTCAAGAAAAAGAGATTCCGATCATCCCGATTCTCAATAAATCGGACTTACACAGCTATTCCGACTCCGTACGAGAGAGGCTGAAAGAGAAGACAAATCACTCCCCCATTCTCCTTAGTACCCGAACCGGAGAAGGAATGGATGCCCTCAGAAATGCTCTTCATGCGATACAATCTCAGTCGGAAACCGCAGGAAGCATAACAGGAACTCTTGCATCTGAAGAAGATGTCATTCTGCTTGTAATGCCTCAAGACTCGCAAGCTCCAAAGGGCAGACTTATTCTCCCGCAAGTCCAGACCATACGTGAGCTTCTTGATAAAAACTGTATTCCGATATGCTGTACACCGGAAACAATGAAAAGAAGTCTTGAAGCTCTTCAGCATCCTCCCAAGCTAATCATCACCGACTCTCAAGCATTCAAAAGCGTGTATGAGATGAAGCCGGCAGAAAGTTTGCTAACCTCATTCTCTATCCTCTTTGCTGCTTATAAAGGAGACATCAAAAACTTTGTTGCAGGAGCAGAAGCAATAGCCCGACTCACACCTAAATCCAAAGTTCTCATCGCAGAAGCATGTACGCACGCACCTGCTACCGAAGACATCGGACGAGTTAAGATTCCGGCACTCCTGCGGAAACGCATATCGCTAACTCTACAGATCGACATCGTCTCCGGCAGAGATTTCCCGGAAGATCTCTCTCCATACGATCTGATAATCCATTGCGGAGCCTGTATGTTCACCCGAAAAATGGTAATGAACCGCTCCAAGCAAGCACAAAAACAACACGTTCCGATGACAAATTACGGCATCACGATGGCTTATCTCACTGGAATTTTGGATAAAATAGTGCTACCTTAGATTCAATCCTTAGCACTGACGCTCCAAAAAGTTGACAGATAGAGCTTCAAATATCTCCTCTTAGATGGAGTAGCACTATTGCTCCTCATTCCAACTTGTCGGCAAATGTCTTTGTACAGAGGGAAAAAACTTCGAAATTCATTCTTCATAACATTCAAATTTGCTGTAATCCTTTGATCAAAGCCACATAAGCATAGAGAAAGAAAGGACTTATAGGCGTCATGTTATAATCTCTGCTGCATTTATTTATCACTATCATTTTTATATATTTAGATTTGCAACAGAAAATGACTATATGATAGTTATTAAAAATCAGAATAAGTAGTCAGATAGTATAAACGACAAAACGCTGTAAAACATAAATTTTACAGCGTTTTTCTTTTTCTTAATGCTTAATCTCAGGATATGCAACCCGCCTGAAAGCCTTTCGCGGAAGCGGGGGGATTCGAACCCCCGGTACGGTAACCCGTACGTCAGTTTAGCAAACTGGTGGTTTCAGCCACTCACCCACACTTCCTTGTTTCCGAGTGCAAATATAATACATCCAAGTATATCACGCAATAGATAAAGCACATTTTCTTCTATCTTTGTAAATAAACAGCAGAAATAATGGAAAGAAAGAAGAAAAAAAACATAGTAAAGTGGTTGGGAATAGTGTCTCTTGCGGTTGTTTTGCTCGGAGGAGTATTTGCCTACATGGTGGTTAAGCGCCTTAAAGATCCGGGAACATTCGGGATGTACAATGCCGGTAAGGGGTGGATTTATGTCTTTCCCGAGAGCAACTGGGATGATGTAAGCAGATCCATTACAGAGTTGTATAGTGTGAAGTATCCGTCATTCCTGCCCTACTTACATCTTATATCGGATAGTCCGTCGCCTTCAGTGGGAGCATACACCATACATCCGTCGGAAAGCTTGCAGTCTGTAGCCAAGCGTATCGGAAAGGGAGAGCAAGACCAAGTCTCTCTTACACTGCCACTTGACAGACTTACCGGAAATACGGAAAGAGTTTTAGCCAAATACCTCATGTACAAAAAAGAGGAGTATAGTGATGCTCTAAAAGATAGAGATCTGATTCAATCCCTAAACGTACAAGACACAACACTGCTGAACCATATTTTACTCGGAGAGTACACACTCTATTGGGATACTCCTCCCAAAGAGGTAGCTACGATGCTTGTGAAAAGATACGAAGAGTTTTGGAACAAAGAGCGTTTGGAGCGTGCAAAAGATTTAGGTCTTACTCCTTTTGAAGTCCGAATTTTGGCTTCCATTGTAAGCTTAGAGAGCAGATACCAACCAGAGTTGGGCACCATTGCAGGTCTCTATCTGAACAGATTGCGGTTGGGTATGCCATTGCAAGCGGACCCGACAATCATTTTTGCGCATCAAGACTATTCCATAGTGCGTGTACTGAAAAAGCATTTGGAAATAGACTCCCCCTACAACACCTATAAGAATAAAGGGCTTCCGCCTACTCCTATTTGCATCCCGTCTCAAGAGGCTATAGAAGCTGTTTTGAATGCCGAAAGCCACAACTTCCTGTATATGTGTGCAGACTCCGACTTCTCTGGCAAGCACATCTTTGCTACGGACTATGCAACACACTTAAAGAACGCACGCCTCTTTCAAGAAGAGCTAAACAGAAGAGGAATCAAGTAGAAGCGTTCTTTTTAGCTACCTCCAAAAGAGCATTGAGAATATCCGTGTTATTGGATAGTCGTGGCACTTTGTGTTGCCCTCCCAGCTTTCCTTTTGAGTCAAGCCACTGATGGAAAGTACCCTCGGCGGCTATACTCAGTTTGAGAGGGAGTAACGTGTAGTCGTTGAACCTCTTGGCATCATAGTCCGAATTAATCTCCCGAAGAGTCTTATCCAATATCTCGGCAAACTGTTCCGTAGAAGCAGGTTGCGTGTAAAACTCTATCAACCAATGGTGATATCCTCTTCCCTCTTCTGCCAAGACTATTGGGGCGGCTGTGTACTCGGACACTTTAGCACCCGTTTCGGCACAAGCTTTTTCTATTGCCTTGTCTGCATTGTGCACCATTAGTTCCTCGCCAAATGCATTGATATAGGACTTTGTTCGTCCCACTATCTTTATTTTGTGAGGATAAACGGATGTGAACTCCACCACATCCCCGATAATGTAGCGGAACAGACCTCCCATAGTCGTGATAATCATTGCGTATGGGACACCTATTTTCACGTCTGAAAGCGGTACGATAGCCGCTGTATCTCCTCTATTATAAGCGTCCAAAGCCCAAAATTCGTAGAATACAGCGTGATCTAAAAGGAGCAACATTCCGGGGTCCCGGCTATCATCTTGAAGTGCAAAAAAGCCTTCGGAAGCGTTATAGGTCTCTCTATAAAAGATCTCCTTTCCCATGATGGATTTGTACTCCGCCCTGTATGGATCGAAGCTGATGCCTCCATGAAAGAATACCTCAATATTGCTCCATATCTCCGCCACACTCTTTGCCCCGGTATAGTCGAGCACTCTTTTGATTACCATCAACAGCCAAGAGGGAACACCTGAAATACTTCCCACATCTGCTTTGGCTATTACAGGGATAAGCTTTTCCAGCTTCGCTTCCCAATCCCCCATTAACAGAATTTTCTTTGAAGGAACTCTTATCCACTCCCCTATGCTTGGCATATTTTGCACAAGTATGGCAGAGACGTCTCCTGTCCGGATTCCGCTCCCCTCGTATGTCGGGGCATGACTTCCGCCAAGGACGAATCCTTTGGACGAAAAAAGCCTACTGTTGGGGTTTTCAGCCAAATAAGACCAAACCACATCCGAGCCGGCTTTGTAGTGATTTTCTTTCAAGTAGGGCTTTGGGACAGGGATATATTTGCTTCTGTCATTGGATGTTCCACTACTTTTAGCCATCCACGTCACAGGATAAGGCGAAAGAATATTCTTCTCTCCCCTTAGCATACGCTCTATGTATGGAGCTAAAGCCTCGTATTCCACTACGGGAACGGAAGATTTGAACTTCTCATAACCGACCGAATGTCTGGAAATAAAAGAACTTAGATAAGCAGTCTCTTTACTCTTATTCAGAATATATTTCAGCTGCTTTTCCTGTATGGCATCGGCACTTTGGGCATAGCTATTCAAGACCCGAACCCGATGCTTTGTTGCCTGACGCAGTATCTTAGTAAGAAGATCCATGATAGTGTCTGTATTCCTCGTGTATCTCGAAGTACAATAAAAACGAATAGCTAAACAGACTGCTCTGTATAGCTACTCGCTTTTTAGGGTCTAAAATCGAACATATACTGTTCTACGTTTTTCATTTCAGATACTCGGAAAGATCCATTTTTCCAAGCATCTCGCCCACTTTGTTCAGTGTGGGTTCTATCCGTCCTCTTACCATTCCGGCCAAAAATGGCGGAACATCCGCATCTACAAACAGCTGTCCGTAGTTTCCACCCTCTCTCTCCATAAGCTCTATTCTCAAATGAAGAGGCACAGGTGTAGATATCCCTTGATAGGTGATACTATTCGGAGTTGTGTTTACCAACTTCAGCCCGATCTCTCCAAGGGTTTTAACCTTAAGCTTCAATTCCTCTTGAGAAGCAGAGAGAGTCTGAACCTTATCCCCGCCAAACTTTGCAATCAAAGGTTCTACCTTGGTAAGATCTGTAAGATAAGAGTGAATAACGGATATATCAAGCTTTACCGGAAACTCCGGACTCGAGAATGTTTTCATCGCAAATAATCTGTTTAAGAGTTACTCTACAAAGCTACTGAAAAACGTTTAGATCCACTACACTTTTTGGCTTCTTAAGACCCGATAAGCCGGTGTCGCTTTCGGCCATTTCGAATAGAGCCGTATCTTTTTTGTTTTTAACCCGTTCAGAAGCAAGAGTTAAAGTGTCAAGAACTCTGTTTCAAGCTTTGATCTTTGCGAGTCGGGGTTCGATTTGTAGAAATCAAGACTTGAAAACCGGAAACCAAGATTTGATTTGGATTTCTTAGAACGTTCACACAAAAGAACAAACAGGATAAATATCATTTTTGAAAGTGATAACGCCAATTTTATCGGAGACCCCAAAAGGAGTATAGAGCTTTATCTTCGATGTGATGTATCACAAAGAAAGAGTCTCTATCAATGTCCGAAACAAAGGTTCGATTTTAATGTCTATCTTTTTTGCAGTAACCCCTAAAAATATTATTTTTGCAACTTATAAAACGTAAAGGGAAGAAAGCCCTCATACAACCCAACAGAAAATATAGAACTGCAAAATATATGAATAAAAAGTACGCTGAATATAGTGGTATGGATTTGGCTTCCACCAACCGCACAATGCTTGAAAAATGGAAAACTGAAAACCTCTTTGCTAAAAGTCTTAACATTCGCAATGGAGCACCGGACTTCGTATTCTTCGAGGGTCCTCCCTCTGCAAATGGTATGCCGGGCATTCACCACATTATAGCGAGAACTCTTAAAGATGTATTTTGTAGATATAAGACCATGAAAGGCTTCCGGGTAGACCGTAAAGCCGGATGGGATACACACGGACTTCCGGTTGAGCTCGGAGTGGAAAAAAACCTCGGTATCACGAAAGCCGACATAGGCACCCGTATCTCCATTGAAGAGTACAACCACGCTTGTAGAAAAGAGGTGATGAAGTACACTAAGGAGTGGGAAGATCTTACAGACCAAATGGGATACTGGGTAGATATGCAACACCCATACATCACCTACGACAACAAGTATATAGAAACCCTTTGGTACATGCTCAAGAAGCTCTACGAGAAGGGGCTTCTCTATAAAGGTTATACCATCCAGCCTTACTCCCCTGCTGCCGGTACAGGGCTAAGTTCTCACGAGCTTAACCAACCGGGATGCTACAGAGATGTAAAAGATACGACCTGTACGGCACAGTTTGAGATCTGCGATTCCAAAACGGAGATGCAAGGATGGGGTCAAGCCTATTTTCTGGCTTGGACCACAACACCATGGACACTCCCTTCCAATACGGCTCTTTGCGTAGGCGGAAAGATAGAGTATTCGGTTGTCAGAACATACAATCCTTATACATTCAAACCTATTACCGTAGTTTTGGCTTCTGATCTTGTGGGCTCATACTTCCACAAAGAAGGCGCTACTCTGGGCTTGGACTCCTACAAGGAGGGCGATAAGGTAATTCCCTATCAAGTGGTGGCACAGCTAAAAGGTGCGGACCTCGTGGGCATGAGATACAAGCAACTCATCCCTTGGATCAAACCTATGGGAGACGCTTTCCGTGTGATATCGGGCGACTTTGTTACGACAGAGGATGGAACCGGCATCGTACACATAGCTCCTACGTTCGGTGCAGATGACGCCCGAGTGGCACAAGCGAATGATATAGTAGGTCTTCTGCTTATCGACCGCGAAGGTAAGCAACGACCAATGGTAGACCTGACAGGTAAATACTACGGATATGAGGATCTGTCCGAAGAGTTTATCAGCTCCAATGTAAACAGAGCTCTCTATGATGAGTATGCCGGACACTTCGTTAAAACCGAATACGAGGAGAGCGAAAGCAAAAAAGAGGAAGAGTCCTTGGATCTCAAACTCTGTATGATGCTCAAACAACAGGGGCTCGCTTTCAAGATAGAACGATATGTTCACAACTATCCTCACTGCTGGCGGACAGACAAGCCTATCCTTTACTACCCTCTTGACAGCTGGTTCATTAAGTCTACAGCTGTAAGAGAACGCATGATAGAGCTTAATGAAACAATCCTTTGGAAGCCTGCAAGCACAGGTACGGGTCGCTTTGGTAAGTGGTTGGAGAACCTCCAAGACTGGAATCTTTCCAGAAGCCGTTATTGGGGTACACCTCTTCCAATCTGGAGAACGGAAGATGGAAAACATGAAATATGTATCGGTTCTGTACAGGAGCTTTACGAGGAGATAGAAAAAGCTATCGAAGCAGGTGTTACTGACAAAAATCCTCTCGATGGATTCGTTCCCGGCGACTTTTCTAAGGAAAACTACGACAAGATAGATCTTCACAGACCTTTTGTTGATGAGATTATTCTTGTTGCACCTAACGGAGAACCGATGCATAGAGAGTCGGATCTGATAGACGTTTGGTTCGATTCGGGAGCGATGCCTTTTGCTCAATGGCACTACCCATTCGAGAATAGAGAGTTTATAGATAACCATCAGGCATATCCTGCAGACTTTATAGCAGAAGGAGTAGACCAAACTCGGGGCTGGTTCTATACGCTTCATGCGTTGTCTACAATGCTTATGGACTCTGTCGCTTTCAAGGCAGTAATTTCAAACGGACTGGTATTGGACAAGAACGGCAACAAGATGTCTAAACGTCTTGGTAATGGTGTAGACCCATTTGAAACGATAAGGAAGTATGGATCGGATCCGCTTCGTTGGTACATGATGACCAATGCTTCTCCTTGGGATAACCTGAAGTTTGACATAGAAGGTCTTGAAGAGGTACAAAGAAAGTTCTTCGGTACACTCTACAACACCTACTCGTTCTTTGCTCTTTATGCAAACCTTGATGGTTTCTATAACGAACAAAACGAAATCCCATACAAGGATAGACCGGAAATAGACAGGTGGATACTCTCCAAAGTAAATACCTTGATAGAGGAAGTAGACACAGCTCTCCAACACTACGAACCGACACGAGCAGGACGCGCGATAGCTGAATTTGTAACTAATCAGCTTTCAAACTGGTATGTACGTCTGTGTCGCAAGAGATTTTGGGGTGGAGGACTTACAGAAGATAAGCTAAGCGCTTACCAGTCTCTATACATCTGTTTGGAAACCGTAGCCAAACTTATGGCTCCTATAGCTCCGTTCTATGCGGATATGCTATACAGAGATCTTCGGATGAGTACGTCTATGGAAGATGAGACAATCTCCGTCCACTTGGCAGACTTCCCTACTTCGGATAACAGAGAGATAGATACTGCTCTTGAAGCACGTATGGAACTTGCTCAAAATGTATCTTCCATGGTGCTGGCACTAAGAAGAAAAGCGAATCTCAAAGTGCGCCAACCTCTGACCCGAATCATTGTTCCAACGATAGATAAGGAGTTTAAGAAAAATCTGAAGATGATAGAACACATCGTCATCAACGAGGTCAATGTAAAGGCTATTGAAACTGTGGATCCGTCCGACAGCGTGATAGTAAAACGTGTGAAGCCGAACTTCAAGGCATTAGGACCTAAGTGTGGTGCACACATGAAGCAGGTGGCTGCATATCTTACCGCTCTCGAACAGGATGCTATAAACAGCCTTGAGCAGACGGGATCCATATCGTTTGAAGTGGCAGGCTCTAACATAACAGTGGATAGAACCGATGTAGAGATCTTTGCAGAAGATATTCCGGGCTGGTTGGTTGCTAATGAAGGCACATTGACACTCGCTCTGGATATCAATGTAACGGACGAACTACGCCGTGAAGGAGAAGCGAGAGAGTTTATCAATCGTGTTCAAAACCTTAGAAAGTCGAAGAACTTCGATGTTGTGGACAAGATAAAGATCACAATAAAATGTGATGAGGATCTCCAACAAAGTATACAAACGCACATGGAATATATTTGTACACAGGTTCAGGCTTTGGATATAGCATTCTCACCGAACTTGGATGAAAGCAGTGCGGATACGATAGATATAAATGAGATAATAGTACCTCTTGTTTTGGAAAAGGTACAATCTTGACGAGAATATAAATAACCTCTTATACAGTAAATGCTATGAGTGAAAAAGTTGAAAAGACAAGGTATTCAGATGAAGAACTTTTGGAGTTTAAGGAAATTATAACTCAGAAATTGGAGAAAGCCATAGAGGACTATGAGCTACATCGTGCCTCTCTTAACAATTCGGACAGTAATGATGTTTCGGACACTTCTTTCACATTTAAAAATATGGGAGAAGGGGCAAATATCCTTTCTAAGCAAGAATCTGCAATGTTCGCTGAAAGACAGCTGAAGTTTATCCAAAACCTCCAAGCTGCTCTGGTAAGAATAGAGAACAAAACTTATGGCATTTGTAGAGAAACAGGAAAACTTATTCCGAAAGAACGGCTACGTGCTGTTCCTCATGCTACATTAAGTATTGAAGCAAAGAATAGTGGAGTAAAGTAAACGGGAAGAAAAAGAGTAATGATAGAACGCGAAAAAAAGAAGAGGAGCATCATAGTGGCATCACTTATACTCCTTCTTCTTGTAGTAGATCAGATTGTAAAAATCCTGGTCAAGACTAATATGGCCCTGGGAGACTCCATAGAGATCACCAAGTGGTTTTATATACACTTCACGGAGAATCCGGGAATGGCATTCGGATGGGACTTTTTCAATAAGTACCTACTGACCATTTTCCGCATTATAGCCTCTATGGGTCTTCTCTATCTGATTTCAAGACTTATAAAATCTGAAGATAAAGGAAAGCCTCGCTATTCTCTCGGATTTATACTGACAATCTCTGCCATATTTGCCGGAGCCTTCGGAAACATAATAGATTCTGTATTCTACGGTCAGCTTTTTTCGCACAGTCACGGACAAATTGCCCAATTTCTACCTCCGGAAGGAGGGTATGCTCCATGGTTAAATGGTAAGGTTGTAGATATGTTCTACTTTCCTATCATCCAAACAGTATGGCCGGAGTGGGTACCTTTCTTTGGCGGAGAAGATTTTGTCTTTTTCAGACCTATCTTTAATATCGCTGATGCCTGTATTTCTGTAGGAGGCATTCTTCTTATTACGATCTATTATAAGTCCTTCGGGATGCTTATAGAATCATCGAAAAAACATGAAAGCATTACGAAAGAGGAGGCATAGTGCCGTTCTGTTTTCTATAATTGTATGCAGCATCGTCCTGATAAGTTGCAGAACAAGGCCGAAATATGTCCTCAATAGTAATGATTTTTATGCGGTATCTAAGGACTTATTTATAGCTGAAGAGGTTGTACGCTCCGAATCTATAGAAGACTCCATAAAGGCCCTTTACTACCAAAGCATTTTTGATAAGCATAAGATTACACAAGCTCAGTACGATTCGTCTCTTGTCTGGTATGCTAAAAATGTAAATCTTCTTAATCCTATATACGATAAGATTGCCAATGAGCTTGCCGCAGAGGAGTCTCTACTGCAAGCGAAAAAACAGGATTCTCTCCACGTATTGGATAGATTGGCTCCTAAAATAGATGACTTGTGGACCTATCCGAGACAGTTTGAGATACCTGCTTTGCATGAGATATTCAGACGTCTGTTTATCTTTAACAGCTTTCCCAAAGGCCCGGAAGAGGAGGACTTGCGCTTTTCGTTCAATGTCGTAGCTCCTCCAATCAAAGAGCGTACGGACAGTTTAAGGGTTTGTTGGTTTATCTTCTCCGATAAACGTAAAACACATCGAATAGATAGATTGTACAGATTCCCATCCGGAAACTACACAATAGACATTCCCTATGATTCCACTCTGTTTAATAACGCAACCGGACTTGTAGGGCTATTTCATTGGAATGGAACGAAGAGTCTTCAAAGAAAAGCATTACGATCTTTCATAGATGGAATACGGTTTTACCATGTCAAGAAAGAAATTCCTACGGATACGTTGGCCATTCCAGAAGATGAGAATCTGAACTTAGATACAATACCTTCCATAGATACAAGCACAGACAGTATTCCCAAAGAGACTGAAGTAATAGATACGATATCCGATTCCAAAGACCTCTAATCATGAAAGAAAGAATAGAACAACTCCGAGAAGAACTTAATAACCATAACTACAACTACTATGTTCTTGGAGTTCCCACTATTTCGGATTTCGAATTTGATGCTCTAATGAAAGAGCTGGAAGCTTTGGAAGCAAAACATCCGGAGTTTTTTGATCCCCTCTCCCCGACTCAACGTGTAGGAAGCGATTTGACGGAAAAAGGAGTAAAAGTAAAGCATACAAGACCTATGCTTTCTCTTTCCAACTCCTACTCTTTTGAAGATGTAATATCCTTTGTCAGCAGGGTCAAGGAGACAATAAGGGAAGATAAAATTGAGTATAATGTTGAATTGAAACTGGATGGCATATCTATTTCGATAATCTATGAAAATGGACGCCTGATACAAGCTCTAACCAGAGGAGATGGCGAACAAGGAGAGGATGTTACAGCATCTATCAAAGCGATACCTTCCATCCCTCTTAAACTGAGAGGTGCAAATACAATTCCCGGACGGATTGAAGTTCGTGGAGAGATCATCCTCCCATGGAAACGCTTTGAAGAGATTAACGAAGAAAGGGCAAAGTCGGGAGAAGAGCTATTTGCAAATCCTCGAAATGCGGTATCCGGTACGATCAAACAATATAGCCCTGCTCTTGTTGCATACAGAAGGCCCGAAGCATACATATACTACATCTATACAGACGACATCTCTCTTTTGCCTAAAACCATATCGGAAAGAATAAAACTGCTTCAAACTCTTGGATTCAAGACGGAGTCTCATGGACGAGTGTGTAGTAGTGTTGATGATATTCTTGAGTTTATAAAGCATTGGGAAAGCAAAAGGGATGATCTGCCATTTGCAACAGACGGTATCGTAATCAAGGTAAATGAAATAGGACAACAGGAAGAACTTGGACTAACGGCTAAGTCGCCCCGATGGGCTATCGCCTATAAATACCCGGCAGAGAGAAAAGAATCTAAGCTTATTGGAGTAGAGTTTCAAGTAGGAAGGACAGGCACTGTAACACCCGTTGGGGTGATGGATCCCTTGCACCTTTCAGGCACAATAGTCCGACGTGCTTCCCTGCATAATGCGGACTACATAAAGAGTATGGATCTTCGCATTGGGGATATAGTAGAAGTAGAGAAAGGTGGAGAAATTATTCCCAAGATTGTTAAGGTCAGAACGGATCTTAGAAAAGAAGAAGATACTTTTCCTATTGTCTTTCCATCCAACTGTCCTGAGTGTGGCACTCCTTTGGTGCGAAAGGAAGATGTCGCAGCTATCTGTTGCCCCAATTCTACCGAGTGTCCTCCACAAATCATCAATTCAATAGAACACTTCTGCTCAAGAAAAGCACTCAATATAAATATCGGACCTGAGACAATAAAAGAATTGTATAGGAAAGAAATGGTAAAAGATGTAGCAGATCTGTACACTCTTACTCCTATGCATTTTATCCAACTTAAAGGATTCAAAGAACGTAGTGCCCTCAAGTTATACGACAGCATCAAGGGCTCCTTAGCTACGCCATACAATAGAGTGCTTTATGCTTTGGGAATACCTCAGATTGGAGAGACTACAGCAAAACTTCTTGCTCAAAAGTTTAAGTCTATAGATAATCTATCTATGCAGACCACTGAAGCTCTCTGCGAGGTAGAAGGTATCGGAGAAGTGGTTGCCAACTCTATTAAAGACTATTTTCAAGAAGAGAGACATATAACTCTTATAAGAAGATTAAAAGAGTCGGGACTCAAACTTGAAGAAGATAGTTCAGAGCAAAAGGTTATTTCAGAAAAACTTGAAGGAATGACTTTTGTTGTTAGCGGAACTTTCTCTTCACACTCAAGAGACGAGATAAAAGAACTTATCACTCAAAATGGTGGAAAAGTTGCATCTTCAATATCTTCTAAAACAAGCAAAGTAATAGCCGGAGAGAATATGGGCCCTCAAAAGTTAGAAAAAGCCAATAAGCTAAATATTCCCATTATTTCAGAAGAAGACTTTCTGAATCTTATCGATTAAAACTTTATCAACGACATGAGCCATACCATATATCCATTCACTCATCTTCACGTCCACTCTTTCTACTCAACATTAGATGGGCTTTCTTCGATCCCTCAGCTTGTCACAGCAGCCAGAGAGGACGGGCAGAGAGGACTTGCTCTGACGGATCATGGTAATATGTTCGGGATAAAGGAGTTTTACAACCACGTTCAGAAAATCAATTCTCCAATAAACAAAAACATTAAGCAACTTGAAGAGCAGCTTAATGATGCCAGATCCAAGGGAGAGAATACAGTAGAAATAGAGGAGAAAATAGCAGAAGAGAAGAAAAAGCTGTTCATTCCGATATTTGGTTGCGAATGCTACTGCGCCAGAAGGGGGAGACTATCGAAACAAAATAACGAATTCGACCGAAGCGGATATCATCTTATCGTCTTAGCGAAAAATAAAACAGGATATAATAACCTTATTAAGATGGTTTCCATATCCTATACCGAAGGGAAGTATCATCGTCCCAGAATAGACAAAGAACTTTTAGAAAAATATCATGATGGTCTTATCGTAAGTAGTGCTTGCCTCGGTGGAGAAATCCCAAGGCTTATAGCCCAAAATAAACTGCAAGAGGCAGAAGAGAGTATTCGTTGGTTCAAGAATATTTTTGGAGAAGACTACTACTTGGAGCTTCAACGGCATAAAACTGATGATCCCACAGCAGATAGAACAACCTTTCTTAAACAAGAGAGTGTCAATAAACATATTCTGGAATTAGCACGAAAAATAGGAGTCAAAGTCATTGCAACAAATGATGTCCACTTTGCCAGAGAAGAGAATGCAGAAGCTCATGACAGGCTAATCTGTGTGAGTATGGGAAAAATCCATGATGATCCCAACCGCCTAAGATACACAAAGCAAGAGTGGTTGAAAACTCAAGCTCAAATGAGCGAGATCTTTCAGGACATCCCCTTTGCACTGACCAATACTCAAGAAATACTGGATAAGGTAGAGGTTTACTCTATAGACAATCCACCTCTTATGCCTCACTTCCCTATTCCGGAAGATTTTAAAGATGCAGATGATTATCTTCGTCATCTCACCTATGTCGGAGCACATAAACGATATGGAGAAAGTCTTTCAGAAGAACTCGTAGAACGTCTCGACTTTGAGTTGGAGACAATTAAGAATATGGGATATCCGGGATACTTTCTCATCGTTCAGGACTTCATTGCAGCAGGACGATCTATGGGAGTTGCAGTTGGACCGGGAAGAGGATCTGCTGCCGGATCTGCCGTTGCATACTGTCTTGGTATAACCAATATTGACCCCATTAAGTACGACTTGCTTTTTGAGAGATTTCTGAATCCGGATAGAATTTCACTTCCTGATATTGATATAGACTTTGATGACGATGGACGATTTGAAGTTATTAAATGGGTAACAGAAAAGTATGGGGTTGAGAATGTAGCTCATATCATAACATTCCAAACGATGGCATCGAAAAGTGCCATAAAAGATGTGGCTCGTGTTACCAATGTGTCTATCGCAGATAGCAACCGTTTGGCAAAACTTATTCCCGCAAGGATTCCTGACGTCAAAAAGATAGATATCACAACAAGCCTCCAACACGTCCCGGAACTTGCTGAGGTCTACAATGGTACGGATAAAAAGATAAAGGAAACTTTAGACTATGCCATCCAATTAGAGGGAACAGTCCGTTCTACAGGCATTCATGCTTGTGGTATCATCATCGGACAGTCCCCTATTTCTGACGTTGTACCCATTGCCACCTCCTATGATAAAGAAATAGACGAAGAGATTCTTGTAACTCAATATGAAGGTAATATCATTGAGGAGACAGGGCTGATAAAGATGGACTTCTTAGGCCTAAAAACTTTGTCTATTATTAAGGAGGGATTGAAAAACATAAAGAGCAGACACGGTATAGACATAGATATAGATTCTATTCCTCTTGACGATGAAAAAACTTTTGAACTCTTCTGTAAAGGCAATACTTCTGCTGTTTTCCAATTTGAATCTGCAGGAATGCAAAAGTACATGAAGGAGTTGAAACCTTCTCTCTTTGAAGATCTCATTGCGATGAATGCTCTCTATCGTCCGGGACCTATGGACTATATTCCTTCTTTCATCAAGCGTAAGCATGGAGAAGAAGAGATATCCTACGATCTTCCTTGTATGGAACGTTATCTGGCAAATACCTATGGTATTACGGTCTATCAAGAGCAGGTGATGCTTTTGTCTCGGGAAATTGCAAATTTTACTCGCGGACAATCGGATGAGCTTCGTAAAGCCATGGGTAAAAAGATCATCGAAAAAATGATGATGCTTAAGGATAAATTCATGGCGGGTGGTACAGCCAAAGGCTATCCCAATGATATATTGGAAAAAATTTGGGCGGACTGGGAAAAGTTTGCATCATATGCCTTCAACAAGAGTCACTCTACTTGTTACGCTTATTTAGCTTACCAAACTGCATACCTGAAAGCTCACTATCCTCCGGAGTTTATGGCCGGTGTACTTAGTAGGAACGTTAACAATGCCACCGAGGTAACTAAGTACATAGATGAGTGCCAGAAATTGGGTATTCAAGTGCTTTGTCCGGATGTTAATGAATCTGACTATAAGTTTACCGTAAATAAGGATGGTAATATTCGTTATGGTTTGGAGGCGATAAAAGGTATGCCTAAGTCTGCGGTACATGCCATAGTTTCAGAGAGAGAAGCCAATGGACCTTACGTAGACGTTTACGACTTCTTTGAGAGAGTAAACCTCTCTGCCTGTACAAAGAAAGCTCTGGAGTCCATTGTTTACTCGGGAGGTTTCGACTCTTTCTCCAATTACAGTAGAGAAGACCTAGTCGTTTCCGAAACGCCCGGAGAGGAAGATTCTTTCCTTCATAAGCTTTTCAGATACGGCCAGAAAGTTCAGCAAGACAAACAGAGCATGCAGCTTTCTCTCTTTGGAGATAGCGACTTTCAGGAGATGGCAAAGCCCTGTCTCAACAATCGAGCACCTAAATGGAGTGACATCGAGAGATTAAAAAAAGAGAGCGAACTCTTGGGGATATCCATTTCGGCCTCTCCTTTGGACAAATATGCGGTAACTATCAAGCATTTTTGCAATGCATCTGTTATGGACCTAAGCCATGTAGAAGACTTTATTGGTAAAGATATGACTATGGCCGGAGTTGTTACGGGATTCCGACAAGCTTATACAAAAAAAGGGCAGCTTTGTGGATTTATCAAGGTTCAAGACTTTGAAGGTGAGGCAGAGATAGCACTCTTTGGGGATGCTTTCCCTAAGTTTTCTTCTTATGGAGTAGAAGGAATGTACATCTACGCCCAAATCAAAGTAGAAGAGCCTCGATACAGAACAGAAAATCAGAGACCTTTTACGAACATTGTCAACATTACTTCTTTGGATAATATCCATGAAAATTTGAAATATGATTTGGATGTGGAGATTCCGATAACAGATCTGACGGATACAATCATTTCTGAAGTGGCGGATCTTATAGCGGTCTGTGAAGAGGGTAAGTCAAATATATACTTCAACTTCATAGACCCGGAAGCGGAAATAAGACTTCGAATGCAAGTAGAAAAACCATTAGATATTTCAGTAGAACTATTAGATTATCTGTCAGAAGCAGATCTTCATTTCACTTTGGCACAAAAATAGATAGAGAGTTTAAGGTAGGCAATAAGCCCCTTTTCTAAAACAGAAATAACAAAATGCCTATCTTTACTCCATAAAAAAGAAATATTCAGTACTAAGAACCCTTTTAAAACTTAACAGCAATGGCTTTTAACTTTACAGATGACAATTTCAAGCAAAAGGTAGCAGAAGATCTACCTATCGTAATAGACTTTTGGGCAGAATGGTGCGGACCATGCCGAATGGTAACACCTATTATAGAAGAGCTTGCTGCCGAATACGAAGGCAAAGTCCTTATTGGTAAAATGAATGTGGACGAAAATAGTGCCACTCCTGCCGAATTCAGTGTTCGCAACATCCCTACTATCTTGTTCATCAAGAATGGTCAAGTGGTAGAACGCCATGTTGGAGCAGCAAGCAAAGCTGTTCTTCAACAAAAAGTAGAAGCTCTGCTCTAGTCTTAGCTTAATTCTGAATAGAAAGCCTTTACAACAATTGGATAATATCCGAACGTTGTAAAGGCTTTTTTATTTCTGGATACTGTCCTATAAAAGTGTGTAAGCCCCGTAGCTCTTAACTTTGAGGTAAGAAGAAAAAACAAACT